>NZ_VSEZ01000011.1:0-204801 GCF_008085935.1 Micromonospora sp. AP08 | reverse complement strand
TCGGCTACACTGCTAGTTTGCGCTGCCTTCCGACTTGACCCCTGCTCGGAAATGTCCGTTTACGGATAATTCTGGTGGGGTCATTGGAGTGCACGCGTACCAGCCGTTCTGCAGCACCGGTCCTCGGAAGGACGCATCTTGGCAGCTTCCCGCCCTGCGAAGACCAGTCGTACGTCGAGCGCATTCGCGCCCCGCCGAGTTTCTTTCGGTCGGATTACCGAACACCTCGAGGTCCCCAACCTCCTCGCCATCCAGAACGAGTCCTTCGACTGGCTCGTCGGCAACGAGGCTTGGCAGGGCCGGTCGGCGGACGACCCGCACGCACGCTCGGGTCTCGCGGAGATCCTCGACGAGATCAGTCCCATTGAGGACTTCTCCGGCACCATGTCGCTCTCCTTCTCGGCTCCGCGCTTCGACGAGGTCAAGGCCTCGATCGAGGAGTGCAAGGAGAAGGACCTGACCTACTGCGCCCCGCTGTTCGTGACCGCGGAGTTCACCAACAACACCACTGGCGAGATCAAGAGCCAGACGGTGTTCATGGGTGACTTCCCGATGATGACGCCGAAGGGCACCTTCATCATCAACGGCACCGAGCGCGTCGTGGTCAGCCAGCTCGTCCGCTCGCCGGGCGTCTACTTCGACAAGCAGCCGGACAAGACCTCCGACCGCGACCTCTCCAGCGTCAAGGTGATCCCGAGCCGGGGTGCCTGGCTGGAGTTCGACATCGACAAGCGCGACACGGTCGGCGTCCGCATCGACCGCAAGCGCCGGCAGGCCGTCACCGTCCTGCTCAAGGCCATCGGGTGGTCCGCGGAGCAGATCCGCGAGAAGTTCGGCTGGTCCGAGCTCATGATGACCACGCTCGAGAAGGACCACATCGCCGGGCAGGACGAGGCGCTGCTCGACATCTACCGGAAGCTCCGCCCTGGCGAGCCGCCGACCCGCGAGAACGCCCAGACCCTGCTCGACAACCTCTTCTTCAACCCGAAGCGGTACGACGTCGCCAAGGTCGGGCGTTACAAGTTCAACAAGAAGCTCGAGCTGGACGTGCCGATCACCACCGGCACGCTGACCGAGGACGACATCGTCGCCACCGTGGAGTACCTCTGCCGGCTGCACGCCGGTGAGGAGGGCTACGAGGCCGACGACATCGACCACTTCGGCAACCGGCGCCTGCGCACCGTGGGCGAGCTGATCCAGAACCAGGTCCGGGTCGGTCTCTCCCGGATGGAGCGGGTCGTCCGTGAGCGGATGACCACCCAGGACGTCGAGGCGATCACGCCGCAGACCCTGATCAACATCCGCCCGGTCGTGGCGGCGATCAAGGAGTTCTTCGGCACGTCGCAGCTGTCCCAGTTCATGGACCAGACCAACCCGCTGGCGGGCCTGACCCACCGGCGCCGGCTGAGCGCGCTCGGCCCGGGTGGTCTGTCCCGGGAGCGGGCCGGCTTCGAGGTCCGTGACGTGCACCCGTCCCACTACGGCCGGATGTGCCCGATCGAGACGCCGGAAGGCCCGAACATCGGCCTGATCGGCGCGCTCTCCACCTTCGCCCGGGTCAACCCGTTCGGCTTCATCGAGACGCCGTACCGGAAGGTCGTCGACGGTCGGGTCACCGACCAGATCGACTACCTGACCGCGGACGAGGAGGACCGGTTCGTCAAGGCGCAGGCCAACGCCCCGCTGAAGTCGGACGGGTCGTTCGCCGAGGACCGCGTCCTGGTCCGCCGTAAGGGCGGCGAGACCGAGGACGTGGCGCCGTCCGCCGTCGACTACATGGACGTGTCGCCGCGGCAGATGACCTCGGTCGCGACCGCGATGATCCCGTTCCTCGAGCACGACGACGCCAACCGCGCGCTCATGGGCGCGAACATGCAGCGTCAGGCGGTGCCGCTGGTCAAGGCCGAGGCGCCGCTGGTCGGCACGGGCATGGAGTACCGCGCGGCCGTGGACGCCGGTGACGTCGTCGTCGCCGAGGTCGGCGGTGTGGTCGAGGACCTCTGCGCGGACTACATCACGGTCCACCAGGACGACGGCCACCGCCGCACCTACCTGCTGCACAAGTTCCGCCGCTCCAACGCCGGCTCCTGCGTCAACCAGAAGCCGGTCGTCTTCGAGGGCGACCGCGTCGAGGCCGGCCAGGTCATCGCCGACGGTCCGTGCACCGACGAGGGCGAGATGGCGCTCGGGCGCAACCTGCTCGTGGCGTTCATGACCTGGGAGGGCCACAACTACGAGGACGCGATCATCCTGTCGCAGCGCCTCGTGCAGCAGGACGTGCTCACCTCGATCCACATCGAGGAGCACGAGGTCGACGCCCGGGACACCAAGCTCGGCCCGGAGGAGATCACCCGCGACATCCCGAACGTCAGCGAGGAGATGCTCGCCGACCTCGACGAGCGCGGCATCATCCGGATCGGCGCCGAGGTCGTCCCCGGCGACATCCTGGTCGGCAAGGTCACGCCGAAGGGCGAGACTGAGCTGACCCCCGAGGAGCGGCTGCTCCGCGCGATCTTCGGTGAGAAGGCGCGCGAGGTCCGGGACACCTCGCTGAAGGTGCCGCACGGCGAGACCGGCACGGTCATCGGTGTGCGTACCTTCTCCCGCGAGGACGGCGACGAGCTGCCCCCGGGCGTGAACGAGCTGGTCCGGGTCTACGTGGCCCAGAAGCGCAAGATCCAGGATGGTGACAAGCTCGCGGGCCGCCACGGCAACAAGGGCGTCATCTCCAAGATCCTGCCGATCGAGGACATGCCGTTCCTGGAGGACGGCACCCCGGTCGACATCGTGCTGAACCCGCTCGGTGTGCCGTCCCGGATGAACATCGGCCAGGTCCTGGAGACCCACCTCGGGTGGGTGGCCAAGACCGGCTGGAGCGTGGACGGCGACGACACCGAGTGGAAGCGCCAGCTCCGCTCGATCGAGGCGCACGAGTCCGAGCCGGACACCAACGTGGCCACTCCGGTCTTCGACGGTGCCCGCGAGGAGGAGATCTCCGGTCTGCTCGAGTCGACCCTGCCCAACCGGGACGGCAAGCAGCTGATCGGCCGCAGCGGCAAGGCGCAGCTGTTCGACGGTCGCTCCGGCGAGCCGCTGCCGGACCCGATCGCGGTCGGCTACGTCTACATCCTGAAGCTCAACCACCTGGTCGACGACAAGATCCACGCCCGGTCGACCGGCCCGTACTCGATGATCACGCAGCAGCCGCTGGGTGGTAAGGCGCAGTTCGGTGGCCAGCGCTTCGGTGAGATGGAGTGCTGGGCCATGCAGGCGTACGGCGCCGCCTACGCCCTCCAGGAGCTGCTGACCATCAAGTCCGACGACGTCCTCGGCCGGGTGAAGGTCTACGAGGCCATCGTCAAGGGCGAGAACATCCCCGAGCCGGGCATCCCGGAGTCGTTCAAGGTGCTGCTCAAGGAGCTGCAGTCGCTGTGCCTCAACGTCGAGGTGCTCTCCAGCGACGGTGTGGCCCTGGAGATGCGCGAGACCGACGACGAGGTGTTCCGGGCCGCGGAGGAGCTGGGCATCGACCTGTCCCGGCGCGAGCCGAGCTCGGTCGAAGAGGTCTGAGGCGAGCGGTCGGGAGCCGGTCCGCCGGCTCCCGACCCCGCCCGTTAGCTAAGCAGTACAGACGACGACATAGGGGACATAGTGCTCGACGTCAACTTCTTCGACGAGCTGCGCATCGGTCTCGCCACCGCCGACGACATCCGTCAGTGGTCCCACGGCGAGGTCAAGAAGCCCGAGACCATCAACTACCGCACCCTGAAGCCGGAAAAGGACGGGCTCTTCTGCGAGAAGATCTTCGGTCCGCAGCGGGACTGGGAGTGCTACTGCGGTAAGTACAAGCGGGTCCGCTTCAAGGGCATCATCTGCGAGCGCTGCGGCGTCGAGGTGACCCGCTCCAAGGTCCGCCGGGAGCGGATGGGTCACATCGAGCTGGCCGCTCCGGTGACCCACATCTGGTACTTCAAGGGCGTGCCGAGCCGGCTGGGCTACCTGCTGGACCTCGCCCCCAAGGACCTCGAAAAGATCATCTACTTCGCCTCGTACGTCGTGACGAGCGTGGACGCCGAAGCGCGTCACCGCGACCTCTCGACCATCGAGAACGAGATCCTGGCCGAGAAGCGGCAGGCCGAGAACAGCCGCGACTCGGAGATCGAGAAGCGGGCCGCCAAGCTCGAGGCCGACCTGGCCGAGCTGGAGGCCGAGGGCGCGAAGGCGGACGTCCGGCGCAAGGTCAAGGAGGGCGGAGAGCGCGAGATGCGCCAGATCCGCGACCGGGCCCAGCGCGAGATCGACCGCCTCGACGAGGTCCTCGACACCTTCCGCAAGCTCGAGCCGAAGCAGCTGGTCACCGACGAGCTGCTCTACCGCGAGCTGCGCGACCGCTTCGGTGAGTACTTCACCGGCAGCATGGGCGCCGAGGCCATCAAGGCGCTGGTCCAGAACATGGACCTGGAGGCCGAGGCCGAGAGCCTGCGCGAGACCATCCGGTCCGGCAAGGGCCAGCGGAAGATCCGGGCGCTCAAGCGGCTCAAGGTCGTGGCGGCGTTCCAGAACACCCGCAACTCGCCGCTCGGCATGGTGCTGGACTGCGTCCCGGTTATCCCGCCGGACCTGCGTCCGATGGTGCAGCTGGACGGTGGCCGCTTCGCGACCTCCGACCTGAACGACCTGTACCGCCGCGTGATCAACCGGAACAACCGCCTCAAGCGGCTGATCGACCTCGGCGCGCCCGAGATCATCGTCAACAACGAGAAGCGGATGCTCCAGGAGGCCGTCGACGCGCTGTTCGACAACGGCCGTCGCGGCCGGCCGGTCACCGGTCCGGGCAACCGCCCGCTGAAGTCGCTCTCCGACATGCTCAAGGGCAAGCAGGGCCGGTTCCGCCAGAACCTGCTCGGCAAGCGCGTCGACTACTCCGGCCGTTCGGTCATCGTGGTCGGCCCGAAGCTCAAGCTGCACCAGTGCGGCCTGCCCAAGCAGATGGCGCTGGAGCTGTTCAAGCCGTTCGTGATGAAGCGGCTGGTGGACCTCAACCACGCGCAGAACATCAAGTCCGCCAAGCGGATGGTCGAGCGGCAGCGGCCGGTCGTGTGGGACGTGCTGGAAGAGGTCATCGGCGAGCACCCGGTCCTGCTGAACCGGGCGCCGACCCTGCACCGGCTGGGCATCCAGGCCTTCGAGCCGCAGCTGGTCGAGGGCAAGGCCATCCAGATCCACCCGCTGGTCTGCACCGCGTTCAACGCCGACTTCGACGGTGACCAGATGGCGGTCCACGTGCCGCTGTCCGCCGAGGCCCAGGCCGAGGCGCGGATCCTGATGCTGTCGTCGAACAACATCCTCAAGCCGGCCGACGGCAAGCCGGTCACCATGCCCACCCAGGACATGGTCATCGGCCTCTACCACCTCACCCACCTCACCCCGGGTGGACAGGGCGAGGGCCGGGCGTTCAGCTCGGACGCCGAGGCGCGGATGGCGTTCGACAACCGAGAGCTGCACCTGCAGACCCCGGTCAAGATCCGCCTGCGCGGCATCGTCGGTGTCGACAACGGCGCCGGCGCCGAGCCGTGGGTCGCGCCCGAGGGCTGGGTCGAGGGCGAGCCGGTGACGGTGGAGACGACCCTGGGCCGGGTCCTGTTCAACGAGACGCTGCCGCAGGGCTACCGCTTCGTGAACTACGAGATCCGCAAGGGCCAGCTCTCCGCGATCGTCAACGACCTCGCCGAGCGCTTCCCGAAGGTGGCCCTGGCGGCCACCCTGGACGGGCTCAAGGAGGCCGGCTTCCACTGGGCCACCTGGTCCGGCGTCACCATCGGCATGGAGGACGTCATCGCTCCGCCGCGCAAGCGGGAGATCCTGGAGCGGTACGAGAAGGAAGCCGACCGGATCGACAAGCAGTACCAGCGTGGTCTGATGACCGCCGAGGAGCGTCGCGGCGAGCTCATCGAGATCTGGACCAAGGCGACCAACGAGGTCGCCAAGGAGATGGACACCGCGCTGCCGCAGGAGAACCCGCTGTGGAAGATGATCAACTCGGGTGCCCGCGGTAACCTGCTCCAGCTCCGGCAGATCGCGGCGATCCGTGGTCTGGTGGCCAACCCGAAGGGCGAGATCATCCCGCGGCCGATCAAGGCCTCGTACCGGGAGGGTCTGTCCGTGCTGGAGTACTTCATCTCCACGCACGGCGCCCGGAAGGGTCTCGCGGACACGGCCCTGCGTACCGCCGACTCGGGTTACCTGACCCGGCGTCTGGTGGACGTCTCGCAGGACGTCATCATCCGCGAGGAGGACTGCGGCACCGACCGCGCCATCCCGATGCAGATCGGCGAGCGGGTCGACGGCAAGCTCGTCGTGCACGAGCACGCCGAGACCAGCGTGCACGCCCGCACCCTGGCCGACGACATCAAGGGCCCGGACGGCACCGTCGTCGCCCACCGCGGCCAGGACATCAACTCCATCCTGGTCGACGCGATCGTCGCCGCCGGGACGGAGACGGTGCGGGTGCGCAGCGTGCTCACCTGCGAGTCGAAGCTGGGCGTCTGCGGTGCGTGCTACGGCCGCTCGCTGCCGACCGGCAAGACCGTGGACGTCGGCGAGGCGGTCGGCATCATCGCCGCCCAGTCGATCGGTGAGCCGGGCACGCAGCTGACGATGCGTACCTTCCACACCGGTGGTGTCGCGGGTGAGGACATCACCCAGGGTCTGCCCCGTGTCCAGGAGATCTTCGAGGCCCGGGTCCCGAAGGGTAAGGCGCCCATCGCCGACACCCCTGGTCGGATCCGGATCGAGGACGGCGAGCGGTCCCGCAAGATCATCGTCATCCCGGACGACGGCAGCGACGAGATCGTCTACGACAAGATCTCGAAGCGGGTCCGGCTCCGGGCGCACGACGGCGACCACGTCGAGGTCGGCGAGAAGCTCACCGAGGGCACCATCGACCCGCACGAGCTGCTGCGCATCCTCGGCCCGCGCGCGGTCCAGGTCCACCTGACGCAGGAGGTCCAGGAGGTCTACCGCTCGCAGGGTGTGCTCATCCACGACAAGCACATCGAGATCATCATCCGCCAGATGCTCAAGCGGGTGACGGTCATCGACTCCGGCTCGACCGAGTTCCTGCCGGGCGTGCTGGTCGACCGGGCGCTGTTCGAGTCGGAGAACCGCCGGCTCGTCGGCGAGGGTGGCGAGCCCGCCGCCGGTCGCCCCGTGCTGATGGGTATCACCAAGGCCTCGCTGGCCACGGACTCCTGGCTGTCGGCGGCCTCCTTCCAGGAGACCACCCGGGTGCTGACGGACGCGGCGATCCACGCCCGCAGCGACTCGCTGATCGGTCTCAAGGAGAACGTGATCATCGGTAAGCTCATCCCGGCCGGTACGGGCATCAGCAAGTACCGCAACGTCCGGGTCGAGCCGACCGAGGAGGCGAAGGCCAAGGTCTACTCGATGACCGGCTACCCGGAGACCGACTACGGCTTCGGGCCGGCCAGCGGCCAGGCGGTGCCGCTGGACGACTTCGACTTCGGGTCGTACCGCTAAGCAGTAGGAAACGACGAGGCCCCCGGCATCCGCCGGGGGCCTCGTCGCGTCCCGCCGCGGTGAACCCTTCGACCGGCGCGGCGGGGCATGATGGTGGGCATGACGACCGTGCCCGGGCAGGTGCCCGCCGCCCAGCAGGGGCACCGCCATCCGCTCGACCCCGAGCCGGTCCGCTCGACCAAGGCGCGCGCGGTCTTCGCTCTCGGGCTGATCGGGGCGCTCACCGGTTTCTTCGTGGGCGGGGTGGTGCCCGCGACCATCGCGCTCACCCTCGCCCGGCAGGCCCGCCGCGAGGCGTACGTCTCGGGCGGTTTCCTCACCGGCGCCGGCTGGCTGCGCCGGGGCGAACAGTTGGCCTGGACGGGCCTGCTGCTCGCGGCCGTGGCCGTGGTGGCGGCCGTGGTGATCGGTCTGGTCCGGCTGGCCGGGGCCCCGTCCGGGCACGACTTCCCCCCGAACATCGACTGACCCGCCGGGGGAGCGCCCCGCGCCCGGCCCCGCCGGCGAGACCCGCGACGGTAGCCTGGCCGGTGTCCGCCGCGCGGCGGGCGAGCCACGTCGACAGGAGGACCCCGTGACGGAACCGGCCTCGCCGCCGGGAGGCGACCCGACCCGCCCCGGCACCGGGCCGGACGCCGGCGGGCCGCCGCCGGCCAGCCCCTGGGCCGGACCGGACGCCGGGCCCGCCGCGGGCTCGGGCGCGTCACCGGAGACCACCCCCACGGGGTACGCGCCGGCGACCGTCCCGCCCGCGTCCGCGCCGCCGGGGTCCGCCTCGCCCGGGTCGACCTCGCCCCGGTCCGCGCCGCCCGGGTCCTGGCCGCCCGCCGGGCCGTACCCGCCGGCCCTGCCCGGCTCCCCGCCGCACCACGCCGGCTACGGCGTCCCCGGCGCGCCCGGACCGTCGACTCCACCCGTGGCGCCGCCGCACCAGGCCGGTTTCGGCGCGGGGCCCTCCGTCCCGCACGGCTCGCCGTCGCACCACGGCGGATACGGCGCCGGGCCGTCGGTTCCGCAGGGCTCGCCGTCGCACCACGGCGGCTACGGCGTCCCGCCCGTTCCCGGGCCGCCCTCCGGGCCGTCCGCTCCGGCCGGCTGGCCGGGGTCCGGGGCGTACCCGGGGAACCAGCCGGCACCCGGCGGTGGGTGGGCCGCGCCGGGGAGCGCGCCGGCCGGCGGAGGCTGGGGATCGGCGCCCCCGGCATCGCTGCCGCCGCCCCCGCGCGAGGCGCCGCGTCCGCCGAAGCGGGTCGACGCGGTCCCGGGCACCCCGTTCGGGGTGGTCCACCTGGACGTGCCGCCGGTGACCTCGGGGCTCGCCATCGGGTCGCTGGTCACCGGGATCGCTTCGATCCTGGTGTCGCTGCTGGTCAGCTGCTTCGGTGTGGCCGGGCCCAACTACGGCGGGGCCTGGGCCGCCGGGGCGTTCACCGTCCTCGGGGCGATCGCCGGCACGGCGGCCGTCGTGACGGGGCTGCTGGCCCGTCGGCAGATCCGGCGGCCGGCGCCGCCGCCGGCGGTCCGGTTCACGGGCCGCGGCCTGGCCGTGGCGGGGCTCAGCTGCGGGGGTGTGGGCCTGCTGGTCAGCCTGGGCGGGCTCGCGCTGGCCCTGGTGGTGCAGATCACGTGAGCCGGCCAACCGGCCGGGCGGCGCGCTGACCAGTTACGACCGGTATGCCCGGACCTTGGGGGTGCGGGCGGAACCGGGGCCGCCGGGCCGAGCGCCGGGGAAGCCGGTACACTTGTCACCGTAGGTGCCCATGACGGGCGTGCGGGGACGATGCGATCGGCCGGCGGACCGCGACGTGGTTCTGCAGGACCGCTCCGTTTTGACCGGCGCGCCTGTGGTAGGTACTCTTTCCCCTTGTGCCCGGGCCAGCCCGGGCAATGCGTGCGTGCGCTGGAACCGGTCAGCCGGTGATCGCGCGGCCGCACGACAGAGCCCCAAGACCTGGCGCCGGGAGTTTCCTGCGCCGGTGACAGAAACCCGGTAGGACGCGCGAGCGACCGCACCGGACCGTGACTCGGGCGACACGCCCGACCGCGGGTGCTGGGACCCCCGTCAGGTGGCCCTGGTTGGAATGTAGGAGAGCCGTCCATCAGGCCGGCTAGAGCAGACGGCGCGGTCGCCTCGCAGCGGCCGAAGGGAGCGGAGAAACCCGGTGCCCACCATTCAGCAGCTGGTCCGAAAGGGCCGCCAGGCCAAGACGACCAAGACCAAGACCCCGGCGCTCAAGGGGTCTCCCCAGCGGCGCGGCGTGTGCACCCGCGTGTACACCACCACCCCCAAGAAGCCGAACTCGGCGCTGCGCAAGGTCGCTCGTGTCAAGCTCAGCAGCCAGATCGAGGTGACCGCCTACATCCCGGGCGTCGGCCACAACCTGCAGGAGCACTCGATCGTGCTCGTCCGCGGCGGTCGTGTGAAGGACCTCCCCGGCGTGCGGTACAAGATCGTTCGCGGCTCGCTGGACACCCAGGGTGTCCGCAACCGCAAGCAGGCTCGCAGCCGTTACGGCGCGAAGAAGGAGAAGAGCTGACATGCCGCGTAAGGGACCCGCTCCGCGGAAGCCGCTGGTCGCTGACCCGGTGTACAACTCGCCGCTGGTCACCCAGCTGGTGAACAAGATCCTGATGCGCGGCAAGCGTCAGCTCGCCGAGCGCATCGTGTACGCCGCCCTGGAGGGTTGCCGCGAGAAGAGCGGCACCGACCCGGTCGTCACGCTCAAGCGCGCGATGGACAACGTCAAGCCCACCCTCGAGGTGCGCAGCCGCCGGGTCGGTGGCGCCACCTACCAGGTGCCGGTCGAGGTTCGTCCGGCCCGCGCGACCACCCTCGGCCTGCGCTGGCTGGTGACGTACTCCAAGGCCCGTCGCGAGAAGACCATGGTCGAGCGGCTGATGAACGAGCTGCTGGACGCGAGCAACGGCCTCGGTGCCGCCGTCAAGCGGCGCGAGGACACGCACAAGATGGCCGAGTCCAACAAGGCCTTCGCGCACTACCGCTGGTAACACCCAGGTTCCGGCGCCCACGAGGCGCCGGAACCGCCACCAGTTGTGTCTAGACGACGATAAGTAGGGATTGAAGTGGCCGCCGCAGACGCGCTCGCCAACGTACGCAACATCGGCATCATGGCGCACATCGATGCCGGTAAGACCACGACCACCGAGCGGATCCTGTTCTACACCGGTATCACGTACAAGATCGGTGAGGTCCACGAGGGCGCCGCCGTCATGGACTGGATGGAGCAGGAGCAGGAGCGTGGCATCACCATCACCTCCGCTGCTACCAAGTGTGAGTGGAAGGGCCACACGATCCAGATCATCGACACGCCCGGTCACGTCGACTTCACGGTCGAGGTCGAGCGGTCGCTGCGTGTGCTGGACGGTGCGGTCGCGGTCTACGACGGTGTCGCCGGCGTGGAGCCGCAGACGGAGAACGTCTGGCGGCAGGCGGACAAGTACCACGTCCCGCGGATGTGCTTCGTCAACAAGCTCGACCGGACCGGTGCCGATTTCTTCCGCTGTGTGCAGATGATGATCGACCGGCTCAACGCCACCCCGCTGGTGCTCCAGATCCCGATCGGGCTCGAGGGCGACCACATCGGTGTCGTTGACCTGATCAACATGCGGGCGCTCACCTGGCGCGGGGAGACCCAGAAGGGTGAGGACTACGCGATCGAGGAGATCCCGGCCGACCTGGCCGACTCCGCGGCCGAGTGGCGCGAGAAGCTCATGGAGACCCTGGCCGACGTCGACGACTCGGTGATGGAGAAGTACCTGGAGGGCGAGGAGATCTCCGTCGAGGAGATCAAGGCCGCCATCCGGCGCGCCACCATCGCCAGCAAGGCCAACCCGGTGCTGTGCGGCTCGGCGTTCAAGAACAAGGGCGTGCAGCCCATGCTCGACGCCGTGGTCGACTTCCTGCCGTCGCCGCTGGACGTCCCGGCCATCGAGGGCACCGCCACCGACGGCGAGACCCCGATGCAGCGGAAGCCGTCCACCTCGGAGCCGTTCTCGGGCCTGGCCTTCAAGATCCAGACCGACAAGCACCTCGGCAAGCTCACCTACGTCCGGGTCTACTCCGGCGTGGTCGAGACCGGCACCCAGGTGGTCAACTCCACCAAGGACCGCAAGGAGCGCATCGGCAAGATCTACCAGATGCACGCCAACAAGCGGGAGGAGCGCAGCTCCGCCAAGGCCGGCGACATCATCGCGGTGCAGGGTCTCAAGCAGACCACGACCGGTGACACCCTGTGCGACCCGGCCAACCCGGTCATCCTGGAGTCGATGACCTTCCCGGAGCCGGTCATCGAGGTCGCGATCGAGCCGAAGACCAAGGCCGACCAGGAGAAGCTCAGCACCGCCATCCAGCGGCTGGCCGAGGAGGACCCGACCTTCCGCGTCAAGCTGGACGAGGAGACCGGTCAGACGGTCATCTCCGGCATGGGCGAGCTGCACCTGGACATCCTGGTGGACCGGATGCGCCGCGAGTTCAACGTCGAGGCGAACATCGGTAAGCCGCAGGTGGCGTACCGCGAGACGATCCGCCGCAAGGTGGAGAAGATCGAGTACACCCACAAGAAGCAGACCGGTGGTTCCGGCCAGTACGCCCGCGTGATCGTGAGCATCGAGCCGCTGCCGCTGGACAACGACTCGCCGACCTACGAGTTCGCGAACGCCGTCACCGGTGGCCGCATCCCCCGGGAGTTCATCCCGTCGGTGGACGCGGGGGCCCAGGACGCCATGCAGTACGGCATTCTCGCCGGCTTCCCGCTGGTGGGTGTCAAGCTGACGCTGCTGGACGGCCAGTACCACGAGGTCGACTCGTCGGAAATGGCATTCAAGATCGCCGGCTCGATGGTGATGAAGGAGGCGGCTCGCAAGGCCGACCCCGCACTGCTCGAGCCGATGATGGCCGTTGAGGTCACCACCCCTGAGGAGAACATGGGTGACGTCATCGGCGACCTCAACTCCCGACGGGGCATCATCCAGGCGATGGAGGAGCGCAGCGGCGCCCGCATCGTCCGGGCCCTGGTGCCGTTGTCGGAGATGTTCGGCTACGTCGGCGACCTGCGGTCGAAGACCCAGGGCCGGGCTAGCTACAGCATGCAGTTCGACTCCTACGCCGAAGTTCCGCAGAGCGTGGCGAAGGAGATCATCGCCAAGGCGACGGGTGAGTGACACTCACCTGAGTTGATCCGGGGCCGGTCGCGGGAGGGTTCTCCCGCCCGCGGCCACCTCGGTCGGATCGTGTGAATCCGGGCCTGTAGGCTTCATCGCCGCAGAACCCACAAAGGCTCTCCGGCCGTCAGGCCGGAAAGGCTGTCGACAGAGTCCTAAGCGCCGACCGGCGCACCGGGGCGAACGAACCAAGAAAGTCCACAGGAGGACACCAGTGGCGAAGGCGAAGTTCGAGCGGACTAAGCCGCACGTCAACATCGGCACCATTGGTCACATCGACCACGGTAAGACGACGCTGACGGCGGCCATCACCAAGGTCCTGCACGACCAGTTCCCGGACCTCAACCCGTACACGCCGTTCGACGAGATCGACAAGGCGCCGGAGGAGAAGGCCCGCGGCATCACGATCTCCATCGCGCACGTCGAGTACCAGACCGAGGCGCGTCACTACGCGCACGTCGACTGCCCCGGTCACGCCGACTACATCAAGAACATGATCACCGGTGCCGCCCAGATGGACGGCGCGATCCTGGTGGTGGCGGCGACCGACGGCCCGATGCCGCAGACCCGCGAGCACGTGCTGCTGGCCCGTCAGGTCGGCGTGCCGTACATCGTCGTGGCGCTCAACAAGAGCGACATGGTCGACGACGAGGAGCTCCTGGAGCTCGTCGAGCTCGAGGTGCGCGAGCTGCTCTCGTCGCAGGAGTACCCGGGTGACGACCTGCCGGTCGTCCGGGTCTCGGCGCTGAAGGCCCTCGAGGGTGACCCCGAGTGGACCGGCAAGCTCATGGACCTCATGAACGCCGTCGACACCGCGATCCCGCAGCCGGAGCGCGAGACCGAGAAGCCGTTCCTCATGCCGATCGAGGACGTGTTCACGATCACCGGTCGTGGCACCGTCGTCACCGGTCGCGCCGAGCGTGGCATCCTCAAGCCGAACGAGGAGGTGGAGATCGTCGGCATCCGCGAGAAGTCGATGAAGACCACCTGCACCGGCATCGAGATGTTCCGCAAGCTGCTCGACGAGGCCCGGGCCGGCGAGAACGTCGGTCTGCTCCTCCGCGGCATCAAGCGCGAGGACGTCGAGCGCGGCATGGTCGTCATCAAGCCGGGCACCACGACCCCGCACACGGAGTTCGAGGCCACGGTCTACATCCTCTCCAAGGAGGAGGGCGGCCGGCACACCCCGTTCTTCCAGAACTACCGTCCGCAGTTCTACTTCCGGACCACGGACGTCACCGGCGTCGTCACGCTGCCCGAGGGCACCGAGATGGTCATGCCGGGCGACAACACCACGATGACCGTGAAGCTGATCCAGCCCATCGCGATGGAGGAAAACCTCAAGTTCGCGATCCGGGAGGGTGGCCGTACGGTCGGCGCTGGTCGCGTCACCAACATCATCAAGTGAGCTGGGTAACCCCGATTAGCGTCGCCGCCGGTCGTGCGGCATACTAGTCAGGTTGCGTAACGACGGTCGGTCGCCCGCGTCCGGTTAACGCTGGACCTCCGGGAGGCAGACAGTCTCGCGTAGGGTGGTTGATCGCCACTGGCGGTCAACCACCCTCGCGCGGCGTCCAGGTCGCGGTCACTGCGATCGGCGCCATGACCCACCGCGTGGTCGGAAATCGCTCCGGGGTCCCGGGGCGGAGCCTGACCCACGGGCGCGACACGCCCGACCGCGGGGGTCGGCGAAGTGGGCCTGTGCCAGCCGGTACAGGCGCCCGCAACACAGCGGCATCGAGAGAAGGAACAGAAGCCACCATGGCGGGACAGAAGATCCGCATCCGGCTCAAGGCCTATGACCACGAGGTCGTCGACTCCTCGGCTCGGAAGATCGTCGAGACGGTGACGCGTACCGGGGCGCAGGTCGCTGGCCCGGTGCCGCTGCCCACGGAGATCAACCGTTTCTGCGTCATCCGCTCGCCGCACAAGTACAAGGACTCGCGCGAGCACTTCGAGATGCGCACGCACAAGCGGCTGATCGACATCATCGACCCGACCCCGAAGACGGTCGACTCGCTCATGCGCCTCGACCTGCCGGCTGGCGTCGACATCGAGATCAAGCTGTAGGGACCGGACAAATGGACAGGCAAGTCAAGGGGATCCTGGGCGCAAAGCTCGGCATGACCCAGGTCTGGGACAACAACCGCGTTGTTCCCGTGACCGTGGTTCAGGCCGGCCCGTGCGTCGTGAGCCAGGTTCGTAGCGCCGACAAGGACGGTTACTCCGCGGTCCAGCTGGCGTACGGGGCCATCGACCCGCGCAAGGTCAAGAAGCCGATCGCCGGGCACTACGCCAAGGCGGACGTCGCGCCGCGCCGGCACATCGTCGAGCTGCGCACCTCCGACGCCGCGGACTACGCGCCGGGCCAGGAGGTCACGGTCGAGGAGTTCCCGGCCGGCGTGACCATCGACGTCACCGGCAAGACCAAGGGCAAGGGCTACGCCGGCCCGATGAAGCGGCACGGCTTCCACGGTCTGCGCGCCAGCCACGGTGTGGAGCGCAAGCACCGCTCGCCGGGCTCGATCGGCGCCTGCGCGACCCCGGGTCGCGTCTTCAAGGGCACCCGGATGGCGGGTCGGATGGGTGGCGTTCGCTACACCGTCCAGAACCTGACCGTCCAGGCGGTCGACACCGAGAACAACCTCCTGCTCGTCCGCGGCGCCATCCCCGGCCCCAAGGGCGCGCTGGTCCTGGTCCGTACCGCGGCCAAGAGCAAGGTGAAGAAGGGCGGTGCGGCCAAGTGACCACCGTTGACGTCCTCAACGTCGAAGGCGCCAAGAGCGGCTCCGTCGAGCTGCCGGCCGACATCTTCGACGTCCAGGCCAACATCCCGCTGATGCACCAGGTCGTGGTGGCTCAGCTGGCGGCGGCCCGGCAGGGCACGCACAAGGCCAAGACCCGCGGCGAGGTCTCCGGTGGAGGCAAGAAGCCGTACAAGCAGAAGGGCACCGGTCGTGCCCGCCAGGGCTCGATCCGCGCGCCGCAGTTCGCCGGCGGTGGCGTGGTCCACGGCCCGGTGCCGCGCGACTACAGCCAGCGCACCCCGAAGAAGATGAAGGCCGCCGCCCTGCGTGGCGCCCTCTCCGACCGGGCCCGCGCCGGCCAGGTGCACGTCGTCGAGGCGTTCGTCTCGGGCGAGAAGCCGTCGACCAAGGCCGCGCTGGCCACGCTGACGAAGGCGACCGAGGCCCGTCGGGTCCTGGTCGTGCTGAGCAGCACCGACGAGCTGAACTGGGTGTCGCTGCGCAACGAGCCGCGGGTGCACCTGATCGAGGCCGGCCAGCTCAACACGTACGACGTGCTGGTGGCCGACGACGTGGTCTTCACGAAGGAGGCCCTGGACGAGTTCCTGGGCGTTCCCGCCGAGACCACCGAGGAGGGTGGCAAGTGAGCACGATCGCCGATCCGCGCGACATCATCGTCGCCCCGGTCGTCTCGGAGAAGAGCTACAGCGAGCTGAACCGGAACTGGTACACCTTCCTGGTGCACCCGGACGCCAACAAGACCGAGATCAAGATCGCTATCCAGCAGATCTTCAACGTCCGCGTCCTGACGGTCAACACGCTCAACCGCGAGGGCAAGCGCAAGCGCACCAAGACCGGCTTCGGTCAGCGCAAGGCGACCAAGCGGGCGATCGTGAAGCTGGCTGACGGTGACCGTATCGAGGCCTTCGGCGGCCCGGTCAGCTGAGGGGTGTAGACAATGGCTATCCGTAAGTACAAGCCGACGACGCCGGGCCGGCGTGGCTCGAGCGTCGCCGACTTCGCCGAGATCACCCGGTCGACGCCGGAGAAGTCGCTGCTGGCTCCGCTGCCGAAGAAGGGCGGACGCAACGCCCACGGCCGGATCACCACCCGGCACCACGGTGGCGGCCACAAGCGGCAGTACCGCCTGATCGACTTCAAGCGGGTCGACAAGGACGGCGTGCCGGCGAAGGTCGCGCACATCGAGTACGACCCGAACCGCACCGCGCGCATCGCGCTGCTGCACTACGCCGACGGCGAGAAGCGCTACATCATCGCGCCGAAGGACCTGAAGCAGGGCGACCGGGTGGAGTCGGGGCCGAGCGCCGACATCAAGCCGGGCAACAACCTGCCGCTGCGCAACATCCCGGTCGGTACCACCATCCACAACGTGGAGCTGCGTCCGGGCGGCGGCGCCAAGCTGGCCCGTTCGGCCGGCGTCGGCATCCAGCTGCTCGGCCGTGAGGGCGCGTACGCGACCCTCCGCATGCCGTCCGGTGAGATCCGGCGCGTCGACGTGCGCTGCCGCGCCAGCGTCGGCGAGATCGGCAACGCCGACCAGTCGAACATCAACTGGGGTAAGGCCGGCCGGATGCGGTGGAAGGGCAAGCGCCCGACCGTCCGTGGTGTGGCCATGAACCCGGTCGACCACCCGCACGGTGGTGGTGAGGGTAAGACCTCCGGTGGTCGCCACCCGGTCAACCCGCAGGGTAAGCCCGAGGGCCGCACCCGTCGTAAGGGCCAGCCGAGCGACCGGCTGATCGTCCGCCGCCGCTACGCCACGCGTAAGCGCGGCTGAGGGAGATAAGACATGCCTCGCAGCCTGAAGAAGGGCCCGTTCGTCGACGACCACCTGCTCAAGAAGGTGGAGACGCAGAACGACAAGGGCTCGAAGAACGTCATCAAGACCTGGTCGCGCCGCTCGACGATCATCCCGGAGATGCTGGGTCACACGATCGCCGTGCACGACGGACGTAAGCACGTCCCGGTCTTCGTGACCGAGGCCATGGTCGGGCACAAGCTCGGCGAGTTCGCGCTGACCCGCACGTTCAAGGGTCACGAGAAGGACGACCGGAAGAGCCGCCGGCGCTGACGCCGCGGGCATACGGATAGAGGAACAAGGGGTTACAGCGATGCCAGGAAAGGGCGACGCTCCGGTGCTTCCGGGCGCGCGGGCGGTTGCGCGGCACGTGCGCATCTCGCCGATGAAGGCGCGCCGGGTGGTCAACCTCGTCCGCGGCCTGCCCGCGAAGGAGGCGCTCACGGTGCTGCAGTTCGCGCCGCAGGCTGCGAGCGAGCAGGTGTACAAGGTGCTCGCGAGCGCGATCGCCAACGCGGAGAACAACGAGCGGCTGGACCCCGATGCGCTGCTCGTCAGCGAGGCGTTCGTCGACGAGGGCCCGACCATGAAGCGGTTCCGGCCGCGGGCGCAGGGCCGGGCGTACCGGATCCGCAAGCGGACCTGCCACATCACCGTGGCGGTCGAGGCGGTCGCGCCGGCCGCGCCGAAGAAGTCGGCGAAGAAGGCCGCCCCGGCCAAGCAGGCCGAGGCCGCTGAGGGGCAGAGCACGACGGAAGGTGCCGAGTAATGGGTCAGAAGGTTCACCCCACTGGGTTCCGGCTCGGCATCTCGACCGACTGGAAGTCCCGCTGGTTCGCGGACAAGCTCTACAAGGACTACATCGGCGAGGATGTCAAGATCCGCCGGATGATGTCCAAGGGCCTCGAGCGCGCCGGGATCTCCAAGGTCGACATCGAGCGCACCCGGGACCGGGTCCGCGTCGACATCCACACCGCCCGGCCGGGCATCGTCATCGGCCGTAAGGGTGCGGAGGCCGACCGGATCCGCGGCGAGCTGGAGAAGCTCACCGGCAAGCAGGTCCAGCTGAACATCATCGAGGTGAAGAGCCCCGAGTCGGACGCGCAGCTGGTCGCCCAGGGCGTCGCCGAGCAGCTGTCCAGCCGGGTCAGCTTCCGTCGGGCGATGCGCAAGGCGATGCAGTCCGCGATGAAGAACCCGGTCTGCAAGGGCATCCGGGTGCAGGTCTCGGGCCGTCTCGGCGGCGCCGAGATGAGCCGGACCGAGTTCTACCGCGAGGGCCGGGTTCCGCTGCACACGCTGCGGGCCAACATCGAGTACGGCTTCTTCGAGGCCCGTACCACCTTCGGCCGGATCGGCGTGAAGGTCTGGATCTACAAGGGCGACGCCGTCCCGGGCCGCGAGGCCCCGGCCGAGGCCGCCCCCTCGCGCGGCCCGCGCCGCGACCGTGGCGACCGGCCGGAGCGGCCGCGCCGTGGCCGGTCGGGTTCGTCGGGTACGACCGCCGGTGGCACCGAGGCCGGCCGTGCTGCCGCGACCACCATCGCGCAGCAGGCGGAGACGCCGGCCGGTGAGCCGGTCGACGCCGGAGCCGTGGCCGCGGCCGCGACCCAGCCGGCAGAAACGCAGCAGGAGGGCTGACAGATGCTGATGCCGCGCAAGCCCCCGAAGGGCTTCCGCAAGCCGCACCACCCGGACCGCCACGGCGCGTCCAAGGGTGGTAACCGGGTGGTGTTCGGCGAGTTCGGGATCCAGGCTCTCGAGCCGGCGTACGTGACCAACCGCCAGATCGAGTCGGCGCGTATCGCGATGACCCGTCACATCAAGCGTGGCGGCAAGGTCTGGATCACGATCTTCCCGGACCAGGCCCTCACCAAGAAGCCGGCCGAGACCCGGATGGGTTCCGGTAAGGGTTCGCCCGAGTGGTGGGTCGCCAACGTCAAGCCGGGGCGGGTTCTCTTCGAGATGTCCTTCCCCAACGAGCAGATCGCGCGAGAGGCGATGCGTCGCGCGATCCACAAGCTCCCGATGAAGTGCCGCATTGTTACGCGCGAAGTGGGTGAATCCTGATGGCAGCTGGCGTCAAGCCTTCCGAGCTGCGTGAGCTCTCCGAGGAGGAGCTGGTCACGAAGCTGCGCGAGGCCAAGGCGGAGCTGTTCAACCTCCGCGTGCAGGCCGCAACCGGGCAGCTCGACAACAACCGGCGGCTGCAGGTCATCCGTCGGGAGATCGCCCGGATCTACACGATCATGCGTGAGCGTGAGCTGGGTCTCTCGGCCGCGCCGACTGAGGTGACTGCATCATGAGTGAGAACACCGCCGCCACCGCGCGGGCCAGCCGCAAGGTGCGTGAGGGCCTCGTGGTCAGCGACAAGATGGAAAAGACCGTCGTGGTCGAGGTCGAGGACCGGGTCAAGCACGCGCTGTACGGCAAGATCATGCGCCGGACCAGCAAGCTGAAGGTCCACGACGAGCAGAACTCGGCCGGCATCGGCGACCGGGTCCTGATCATGGAGACCCGGCCGCTGTCCGCCACCAAGCGGTGGCGGCTCGTGGAGATCCTCGAGAAGGCCAAGTAGCGAAGGCTCGAGCTCGGCCGGGTTCGGTCGGGCGCAGGTTCCGCCAGGCTCCGGCCGCCCCCGGGCGGCCGGAGAACCGGCAGACATAGGAGATAGACGTGATTCAGCAGGAGTCGCGACTGCGCGTCGCCGACAACACGGGTGCCCGGGAGATCCTGTGCATCCGGGTTCTCGGTGGCTCCGGTCGGCGCTACGCGAGCATCGGCGACGTCATCGTGGCCACGGTCAAGGACGCGATCCCCGGTGCCGGTGTGAAGAAGGGCGACGTCGTCAAGGCCGTCGTCGTTCGCACCGCCAAGGAGAAGCGGCGGCCGGACGGCTCGTACATCCGCTTCGACGAGAACGCCGCCGTCATCATCAAGGACGGTGGGGACCCGCGCGGTACCCGCATCTTCGGCCCGGTGGGCCGCGAGCTGCGGGACAAGCGGTTCATGAAGATCATCTCTCTCGCGCCGGAGGTGTTGTGACCGTGAAGGTCAAGAAGGGCGACACGGTCGTCGTCATCGCCGGCAAGGACAAGGGTGCCAAGGGTAAGGTCATCGCGGCCTACCCGCGGCAGGACAAGGTCCTGGTCGAGGGCGTGAACCGGGTCAAGAAGCACACTCGCATCAGCACCACCCAGCGTGGCGCCAAGACCGGTGGCATCGTCACCCAGGAGGCCCCGATCCACGTCTCGAACGTGCAGGTCCTGGACTCCGACGGCAAGCCGACCCGGGTCGGTTACCGGATCGACGACAACGGCCAGAAGGTCCGCATCGCGCGTAGCACCGGTAAGGACCTCTGATGACCACGGCTACCGAAATCAAGACCCTGCCGCGCCTCAAGGAGCGGTACCGCAACGAGGTCGTGGCGAAGCTGCAGGAGCAGTACAGCTACGGCAACCCCATGCAGGTGCCCGGGCTCGTCAAGATCGTCGTCAACATGGGTGTCGGCGAGGCTGCTCGCGACGCCAAGCTGATCGACGGCGCGGTCCGCGACCTGGCGACCATCACCGGCCAGAAGCCGCTGGTGCGTCGGGCGACCAAGTCCATCGCGCAGTTCAAGCTCCGCGAGGGCATGCCGATCGGCGCGAAGGTCACCCTGCGCGGCGACCGGATGTGGGAGTTCCTGGACCGGCTGCTCTCGATCGCGCTGCCGCGTATCCGTGACTTCCGCGGCCTGGACGGGCGCAAGCTCGACGGCCACGGCAACTACACGTTCGGTCTGACCGAGCAGTCGGTGTTCCACGAGATCGACCAGGACAAGATCGATCGCCAGCGGGGCATGGACATCACGGTGGTCACGACCGCCACGACCGACGACGAGGGCCGGGCGCTGCTCAAGCTCCTGGGCTTCCCGTTCAAGGAGAACTGAGATGGCCAAGAAGGCGCTGATCCTCAAGGCGGCCGCGAAGCCGAAGTTCTCGGTTCGCGCGTACACCCGCTGCCAGCGGTGCGGGCGTCCGAAGGCGGTCTACCGCAAGTTCGGTCTCTGCCGGGTGTGCATCCGGGAGATGGCCCACCGCGGTGAGCTGCCCGGCGTGTCCAAGGCTTCCTGGTAATAGCCCGGCGCGCTTCGCGCGTCAGCTGAACTGTCTCTTCGCCGTAGGCCCCGGGCCTGGCCCGGGGAACCCCGGCGAGAAAGGTTGACGAATTTCATGACGATGACCGACCCGATCGCAGACATGCTCACGCGTCTGCGTAACGCCAACCAGGCGTACCACGACCGGGTGACGATGCCCTACTCGAAGATCAAGGCGAACATCGCCGAGGTCCTCAAGGCCGAGGGTTATGTCGCCGCCTGGTCGGTCGAGGAGCCCGAGGAGGGCGCCGTCGGCAAGCGACTGGTCGTCGAGCTGAAGTACGGCCAGAACCGGGAGCGGAGCCTGGCCGGCATCAAGCGCGTGTCCAAGCCCGGTCTCCGGGTGTACGCCAAGTCGGACGGGCTCCCGCGGGTGCTCGGCGGGCTGGGCGTGGCGATCATTTCGACGTCCCAGGGGCTGCTCACCGACCGGCAGGCCCGCAAGCGGAGCGTTGGCGGGGAAGTCCTCGCCTTCGTCTGGTAACGGGAGACAGGTAGAAATGTCGCGTATTGGACGTAAGTCGATCCCGGTGCCAGCCGGCGTCGAGATCACCATCGACGGCCAGACCGTCAAGGTCAAGGGCCCCAAGGGCGAGCTGTCGCACACGCTCGCCGAGCCCATCACGGCGGAGCGCGCCGAGGACGGCCAGGTGCACGTCAACCGGCCCAACGACGAGCGCAAGGCCAAGGAGCTGCACGGCCTGAGCCGTACGCTGGTGGCCAACATGATCGTCGGCGTGACCGAGGGCTACCGCAAGAGCCTCGAGATCGCCGGTACCGGTTACCGCGTGACCGCCAAGGGCAAGGACCTCGAGTTCGCCCTCGGGTTCTCGCACCCGGTGCTGGTCCCGGCCCCGGAGGGCATCACCTTCACGGTGGAGCGGCCGACGCTGTTCCACGTGGCCGGCATCGACAAGCAGCAGGTCGGCGAGGTCGCCGCCAACATCCGGAAGATCCGCCCGCCGGAGCCCTACAAGGGCAAGGGCGTGAAGTACCAGGGCGAGGTCATCCGCCGCAAGGCTGGAAAGGCAGGTAAGAAGTGAGCGCCACGCTGCTCAAGCGCCGCCGCGGCGTCGCCGCCAAGCGTGCCGTCGGGCGTGCGCGCCGGCACTTCCGGGTCCGCAAGAACGTCAGCGGCACCACCGAGCGTCCCCGCCTGGTCGTCACCCGCTCCCTGCGGCACATGGTCGCCCAGATCGTGGACGACACCAAGGGTCACACCCTGGCGTCGGCCTCGACCATGGACGCCTCGCTGCGCGGCGTCGAGGGCGACAAGAGCGCCCTGGCCGGCAAGGTCGGCGCCCTGCTCGCCGAGCGGGCCAAGGCCGTCGGCGTCTCGAAGGTCGTCTTCGACCGCGGTGGCAACCGGTACGCGGGGCGGGTCGCCGCGCTTGCCGACGCCGCCCGCGAAGCCGGGCTCGAGTTCTAGAAACCCCGTCACGAGAGAGAAGGAAGGCTGCTGATGCCAGGTCAACAGCGCCGTGGCGGCGGGTCCGGTGGCAACGAGGGTGGTCGCCGCGACAACCGCCGTGAGGGCGGCCGCGGAAACGCGCCCGTCGAGAAGACCCCGCACCTCGAGCGGGTCGTCGCGATCAACCGCGTCGCCAAGGTCGTGAAGGGTGGTCGTCGCTTCAGCTTCACCGCCCTGGTGATCGTGGGCGACGGCGACGGCACCGTCGGTGTGGGCTACGGAAAGGCCAAGGAGGTGCCCGCGGCGATCGCCAAGGGTGTCGAGGAGGCCAAGAAGCACTTCTTCAAGGTGCCGCGGATCGGTCAGTCGATCCCGCACCCGGTGCAGGGCGAGGACGCGGCCGGTGTGGTGCTGCTCAAGCCGGCCTCGGCCGGTACGGGTGTCATCGCCGGCGGTCCGGTGCGTGCCGTGCTGGAGTGCGCGGGCATCCACGACGTGCTCTCCAAGAGCCTCGGCTCGTCGAACCCGATCAACATCGTGCACGCCACGGTGGCGGCCCTGAAGGCGCTCGAGTCGCCGGAGCAGGTCGCGGCCCGTCGTGGCCTGCCGGTCGAGGACGTCGCGCCGGCCGCCATGCTGGCGTCGCGGGCGGGGGTGGCGTCCTGATGGCACGCCTGAAGGTCACCCAGGTCCGGTCCGAGATCGGGACCAAGAAGAACCAGCGTGACTCGCTGCGTTCGCTCGGTCTCAAGCGGATCAACGACGTGGTGGTCAAGGAGGACCGGCCGGAGATCCGGGGCATGATCTTCACGGTCAACCACCTCGTGAAGGTCGAGGAGGTCGAGTAATGACGATCAAGGTGCACCACCTGCGCCCGGCGCCCGGAGCCAAGACCGACAAGACCCGCGTGGGTCGCGGTGAGGGCTCGAAGGGCAAGACCGCCGGTCGCGGTACCAAGGGTTCCAAGGCCCGGAAGAACATCTCGGCGGCGTTCGAGGGTGGGCAGATGCCCATCCACATGCGCCTGCCGAAGCTGAAGGGCTTCAAGAACAAGTTCAAGGTCGTCTTCCAGGTGGTCAACCTGGACCGGCTCGCCGAGCTCTTCCCGAACGGCGGCCAGGTCGGCCCGGCCGAGCTGGTCGAGGCCGGTGCGGTCCGCAAGGGCCAGCCGGTCAAGGTGCTCGGCACCGGCGACCTCGGCGGCGTGGCTCTCCAGGTGTCGGCGCACGCGTTCAGCGCGTCGGCCAAGGAGAAGATCACCGCGGCCGGCGGCTCGGTCACCGAGCTGTAGCAGGCCATTACCCGGGTGCCCGCCCAATCCCTGGATTGGGCGGGCACCCGCTTGTCGCTTGGCGACATCCTCTGACATAGGGCACTGCAAAGAAGGTGATGCCTCGCCGGCATCACCTTCTTTGTGCTCAGAGGACGGTGCTGCGGTTGCTAGCAGGAAACTCGAATGTGGTTGGACTCCTTGAACTTGAAGCCACCACCGATGGTGTCCCCGGAGTGGGTCGTGCGGTAGGTCTGGGTGCCGGTCCCAGAGCAGTTGTAGTAGATGTACTTGTCGAATCCGGAGCCGGTGAGGCTGACCGTCTTCAGAGTTGACCAGCAGCCGATGCACGTTTGCTTCTGGATCCGCAGGTAAGAGACACCCGAGCTGCCGCAATTTGCCTGGCTGCCATAACCGACAATCTGGCTGCCACTCTTATAGGTGGTGCCGATGTGCAGCTCGCAGCCAGCAGCAGAAGCGGGCGAAGCAGGCGTGAGTGCGAGTCCTCCAAGGATCAGCGTCCCAGCCATGAAAACCCTTTTGAAGGTGCGGCCGATAGTCATTGTGCATCCTCCCGTGATGTGAGCTTGCGGAGGAACTTACATTCCGGCCGCCGCTTAGGTCAACCACGATCAATGGATATGCCATTCGCCCGGGATGCGTTCTTTCGTCGAAAATGACGGGCGGGCCATCTCGTCTGGGCAAGTTGTGATAAAGAAATTTTGTCGACCTATTGCTGTAACACACTTCGCCCGCACTTCAGCGGTCCTTTCACCAAGCGGCACTTCCGGCCGGCGCAGTCATGGCTCTGCGCCAACCGGCTGGCTGGGCCCGCGCCTGGGTGCCGGCCGGCCAAGGGGCGCACTGCTGGTCGAGGACGGTGTCGAAGTGTCTGCGCAACCCCCTGTGGGCCGGCTCGAACCCTCTGCCGCTCTCATCGCCGCAGGTCTTGGCCGTCATGGCGAACTGGTGGACCAGCCTGTTAGGGTGTCTCGTCGGCGACGTGACTCCGTCGCCAGCCCGACCGTGCCCCCCGGCTTCTGATCCACGAGGTCGAAGGGCCTTCCGCGCAGGAGGATTCAGTTGCTGTCCGCCTTTCTCAGTGCGTTCCGTACGCCTGACCTGCGCAAGAAGCTGCTGTTCACAGTAGGCATCATCGCTGTCTACCGGCTGGGTGCCACGCTGCCCAGCCCGGGCGTCTCGTACGGCAACGTGCAGAAGTGTCTGGAGGCCACCCAGAACACGAGTGGTGTGCTCAGCCTGCTGGACCTCTTCTCCGGGGGGGCGCTGCTCCAGCTCTCGGTCTTCGCGCTGGGCATCATGCCCTACATCACCGCGTCGATCATCCTGCAGCTGCTGACCGTGGTCATCCCGCGTCTGGAGCAGCTCCGCAAGGAGGGTCAGGCCGGCCAGGCGAAGATCACCCAGTACACCCGCTACCTGACGCTGGGTCTGGGCATCCTCCAGTCCTCGGCGTTCGTGGCGCTGGCGCGCTCGGGCCAGCTCTTCAACAACCAGTGCGACCAGTTCCCGATCGTCCCGCGGGGCACCGGCATCCCGGACTGGCTGACGCTGACCATCCTGGTCATGACGATGACCGCCGGCACCGGCGTGGTGATGTGGCTCGGTGAGCTGATCACCGACCGGGGCGTCGGCAACGGCATGTCCGTGCTGATCTTCACCTCGATCGCGGCCCGGCTCCCCAGCGAGGGCTGGAAGATCAAGACCCAGAAGGGCTGGGGCTGGTTCGCCCTGGTAATCGTCCTGGTCCTGCTGGTCATCACCGCGGTCACCTTCATCGAGCAGGCCCAGCGCCGGATCCCGGTGCAGTACGCCAAGCGCATGATCGGGCGGCGGATGTACGGGGGCACGTCCACCTACATCCCGCTCAAGGTGAACCAGGCCGGCGTCATCCCGGTCATCTTCGCCTCGTCGCTGCTCTACCTGCCGCAGCTCGCCCTCCAGTTCTTCGACCAGAACAACCCGGGCAAGACCCAGGCCTGGATCCAGAACCACATCGTGAAGGCGAGCGCGCCGGAGCACATCGCGATCTACTTCCTGCTGATCATCTTCTTCACCTACTTCTACGTGTCGATCACGTTCAACCCGACCGAGGTCGCGGACAACATGAAGAAGTACGGCGGCTTCGTGCCGGGCATCCGCCCCGGCAAGCCGACCGCCGAGTACCTTGACTACATCCTCAGCCGGATCACCCTGCCGGGCGCGCTCTACCTGGGCATCGTCGCGGTCCTGCCGAACTTCTTCTTCATCTGGCTCGCGAACCAGCAGTTCCAGAACTTCCCGTTCGGCGGCACCGCTGTGCTCATCATGGTCGGCGTCGGTCTGGAGACCGTGAAGCAGATCGAGAGCCAACTCATGCAGCGGAACTACGAAGGGTTCCTGCGGTAGATGCGACTCGTTCTGGTTGGCCCGCCGGGCGCGGGCAAGGGCACGCAGGCGGAGTTCATCGCCGCTCACCTCTCGGTGCCGAAGATCTCGACCGGGGACATCTTCCGGGCGAACGTCTCCCAGGGCACGCCCCTGGGGGTCGAGGCCAAGCGGTACATGGACGCCGGCAAGCTGGTCCCGGACGAGGTCACCATCAACATGGTGCGGGACCGGCTCGCCGAGCCGGACGCCGCCGAGGGCTTTCTCCTCGACGGCTTCCCGCGTACGACGCCGCAGGCCGCCGCGCTGGACAAGCTCCTCGCCGACCTCGGCACGGCGCTGGACCTGGTGCTGGAGCTGGTCGTCGACGACGACGAGGTGATCCGGCGGCTGTCCGGCCGGCGCACCTGCCGCGGCTGCGGCAAGATCTGGCACGTCGAGTTCGACGCCACCACCCGTGAGGGCGTCTGCGACCGCTGCGGGGCCGAGCTGTTCCAGCGGGACGACGACAAGCCGGAGACCATCGCGGCCCGGCTGCGGGAGTACGCCGAGAAGACCGCGCCGCTGGTCGACTACTACGGCGCCCAGGGCAAGCTCGTCGGCATCGACGCGACCGGGCCGGTGGAGGACGTCACCGTCCGCGCCATCGACGCCCTCCGCTCGTACGGCGGCTGACGTCCCGCCGGATTCCGGCGGATAGAGTGCGAACAGCGGGGTACGTGCGACGTGCCCCGCTGTTCCGCGCAACGAAAGGTAAACGCCTCCATGCGTCGTCCCCAGCTGGACATCCAGCTGAAGACCCCCGAGCAGATCGAGCTGATGCGGGCCGCCGGTCTGGTGGTCGCCCGCGCGCTGCGCCGGATGCGGGAGGCGGTCGCCCCCGGCGTCACCACCGCCGACCTCGACGCGATCGCCGAGGCCACCATCCGCGAGGCCGGCGCCATCCCCTCGTTCAAGGGCTACCACGGCTTCCCGGCGTCGATCTGCTCCTCGGTCAACGAGCAGGTGGTGCACGCCATCCCGTCGTCGACCCAGGTGCTCCGCGACGGCGACCTGATCTCGATCGACTGCGGGGCGGTGCTCAACGGCTGGCACGGCGACGCGGCCATCACAGTCGGCGTCGGCGAGGTCGACCCGGCCCTGCTGAAGATGGCCGCGGTCGCCGAGGACGCCATGTGGGCCGGCATCGCGGCCGCGGCGCGGGGCGCGGCCAGCGGCAAGGGCCGGCTCACCGACATCTCCCACGCGGTGGAGACCGCGGTCCGCCAGGGCGGCCGGTACGGCATCGTCGACGGCTACGGCGGGCACGGCATCGGCACCGAGATGCACCAGGACCCGCACGTCCTCAACCACGGGCGCCCGGGCAAGGGCCCCCGGCTCGTGCCCGGCCTGGCGCTGGCCATCGAGCCGATGATCACCATGGGCAACCCGCGCACCGTGGAGCTGTCCGACGGCTGGACCGTGGTGACCCGCGACCGGTCGATGGCGGTGCACGTGGAGCACTCGATGGCGCTGCTGGACGACGGCGTCTGGGTGCTGACCGCCGAGGACGGCGGCCGCGCCCGGCTCGGCGAGCTGGTCACCGCCCGCCAGCCGGCGGACTCCCCGGCCGTCTGAGGGGGAGCCGCCCGCCCGCGACGTTCCTGCGCGCCCCGGAGGTTCCGGTCCGCTTGCGAGGTTCTGCCCCGGCAGTCCGGCTCGGGCGAGGCGGCGGACGTTGGCGGGGCGGTGGCATGCTTGCCCTCATGGACGGGCGGAGCGGGATGCGGGCGGCCGACGCCGACCGGGAGGCCACGGCGGAGCGGCTCCGGGTGGCTCTGGAGGAGGGCCGGCTCGACCTGCACGAGTACGACGAGCGGCTGGTCCGGGCGTACGGGGCGAAGACCTACGCCGACCTGGACGCGGTGGTGGCCGACCTGCCGGGGACGACACCCCCGCACCGTGCCGCGGTGGCCTCGGCGGCGCCGCCCGCGGCCACCGACGCCGGTGGGACGGTCGTGGCGAGCGGGCGCGGCGCCAGCGGGCTGCTCGCGATCTGGTCGCCGTGGCTGCGGGTCGCCGCGATCCTCACCGCGATCTGGTTGTTCGCCTCGCTCGGTTCGGGGCACCTCGGGCACTACTGGCCGGTCTGGGCCATCGGGCCGTGGGGCTTCTTCCTGCTGATGCGTACCCTTGGCGGCGGCGACCACGGGTGGCGCCCGGTCGAGCGGCGTGGCCGGGCCCGGCGGGACCGTCGCCGGCGCCGCTGAACCGGGGACCGGCTGTGGCCGGCGCCACAGCCGGCCGGCGGTGCCTGGCGAATGTCCTCCGTCGGGGCGACCGACCGGGTGGCCGGTTTGGCGACGGCGCGCAGGCGGGCGTACACTTTCAGATCGGCGCACAGCGTCCACTCCGGCATGCCCACCCTGCGCTTCGGTGGGAGTCGGAGCCGCGGCTGGCTCGGGCTCGGCGAATCTCGCCGGAGCCCGTGTAAGACGTTGTGGGCCGTCCGGAGCAACCGACGTCAGGACAGCGGAGGACATGCCGAAAAAAGACGGAGCCATCGAGATCGAGGGTCGGGTCATCGAGCCCCTGCCGAACGCCATGTTCCGGGTGGAGCTCGCGAACGGCCACAAGGTGCTGGCTCACATCAGCGGCAAGATGCGGCAGCACTACATCCGCATCCTGCCGGAGGACCGGGTCGTCGTCGAACTCTCGCCGTACGACCTGACCCGCGGGCGCATCGTCTACCGCTACAAGTAAGCCTGACGACGGCCGGGACGTCCCCGTGTCCGTCTTCGACGTCCGGGTCGCGCTCGTCGCGTCTCCGGGCCAGATGGGAAGTAAGGCAACCGTGAAGGTCAAGCCGAGCGTCAAGAGGATCTGCAACAAGTGCCGGGTGATCCGCCGGCACGGCCGGGTCATGATCATCTGTTCTGACCCGCGCCACAAGCAGCGCCAGGGCTGAACCGTTCCCGCCGACCGTGATGAGCGGCGGCGGAACCGGCCCGGGTCGCAGATCCCGACACACACATCACAGCTCGTCCCAGCCGCGAGCGGTACGCAGCGCGTACCCCCTCGTGGTTGACCCCCGGTCGGAGGCCGGGGCCCGCTCGGGCAGCGACCGATCCCGGTCGCCGGCGCTGATCGCGCCGGAAGGACAGGGACGGTCGGTAGCGGGGTGGGACGGGTCCACACCTCCGCCACAACATCACGAGGAGTACGCCCGCACATGGCACGTCTAGTCGGCGTTGACCTCCCCCGCGACAAGCGGATGGAGATCGCGCTCACCTACATCTTCGGGGTCGGTCGCACCCGCGCCCTGGAGACGCTGGCCGCCACCGGCATCTCGCCGGACAAGCGCGCTCGGGACCTCACGGACGAGGAGCTCGTGCAGCTCCGCGACCACATCGAGGGCAACTACCAGGTTGAAGGTGACCTTCGCCGCGAGGTCGCCGCTGACATCCGCCGCAAGGTCGAGATCGGCTGCTACGCGGGTATCCGGCACCGCCGGGGCCTGCCCGTTCGTGGCCAGCGGACCAAGACCAACGCGCGGACCCGCAAGGGCCCGAAGCGGACCGTCGCCGGCAAGAAGAAGCCCGGCAAGAAGTAACTAGGAGCGCACAGACTTATGCCACCGAAGGCTCGTGCCGGAGCCGCTGTCAAGAAGGTCCGGCGCAAGGAACGCAAGAACGTCGCCCACGGGCAGGCGCACATCAAGAGCACCTTCAACAACACCATCGTGTCCATCACGGACCCGACCGGTGCGGTCATCTCCTGGGCCTCCTCGGGCCAGGTGGGCTTCAAGGGCTCGCGCAAGTCGACCCCGTTCGCCGCGCAGCTGGCCGCCGAGGCCGCCGCGCGCCGGGCCATGGATCACGGCATGCGCAAGGTCGACGTGTTCGTCAAGGGCCCCGGCTCCGGCCGGGAGACCGCCATCCGTTCGCTGCAGGCCGCCGGGCTGGAGGTCGGGCAGATCTCCGACGTCACCCCGCAGCCGCACAACGGATGCCGTCCGCCGAAGCGTCGTCGGGTCTGAGAGGTAGAGAGAGATGGCTCGTTACACCGGTGCTGACTGCCGCCGTTGCCGGCGGGAGAAGATGAAGCTGTTCCTCAAGGGCAGCAAGTGCGATGGCCCGAAGTGCCCGTTCGAGTCCCGGCCGTTCCCGCCCGGGCAGCACGGCCGCGGCCGCACCAAGGAGACGGAGTACCTGCTCCAGCTCCGTGAGAAGCAGAAGGCCCGCCGCGTCTACGGCGTGCTGGAGAAGCAGTTCCGCGGCTACTACGAGGAGGCCGTGGGCAAGCAGGCCAAGACCGGTGAGGTCCTCCTGCAGATCCTCGAGTCGCGGCTGGACAACGTGGTCTACCGGGCTGGCTACGCCAAGTCCCGGGACATGGCCCGCCAGCTGGTCAAGCACGGTCACTTCACGGTGAACGGCAAGAAGGTCGACATCCCGTCGTACCGCGTCAAGGAGCACGACATCATCGAGGTCCGGGGCAAGAGCAAGGAGCTCACCCCGTTCATCGTCGCGCAGGCCGAGGCCGGCTCCAAGACCGTTCCGGCGTGGCTCGAGGCCATCCCCAGCCAGATGAAGATCCTCGTGCACTCGCTCCCGGCCCGCCAGGTGATCGACACCCAGGTCCAGGAGCAGCTGATCGTCGAGCTCTACTCCAAGTAAGGGCTCGTTGCGGTGGCCCGCCCTCCGGGGCGGGCCACCGGAACAGTTTGTGTCGTGGGCGTCATATAGCGGGCGCCCCGGAAGAGAAGAGAAAAGATGCTCATCAGCCAGCGACCGTCTCTCTCCGAAGAGTCGATCAACGAGACCCGGTCCCGGTTCACCATCGAGCCGCTGGAGCCGGGATTCGGCTACACCCTGGGCAACTCGCTGCGGCGCACGCTGCTGTCGTCCATCCCGGGTGCGGCGGTCACCTCGATCAAGATCGACGGTGTCCTGCACGAGTTCACCACGATTCCCGGTGTCAAGGAGGACGTGGTCGAGCTCGTCATGAACATCAAGGAGCTGTGCGTCAGCTCGGAGCACGACGAGCCGGTCAGCATGTACCTGCGCAAGCAGGGCCCGGGCGACGTGACCGCCGGTGACATCCAGCCCCCGGCCGGTGTCTCGGTGCACAACCCGGACCTGAAGCTCGCCACCCTGAACGGCAAGGGCCGGCTCGACATGGAGCTGACCGTCGAGCGTGGTCGTGGCTACGTCACGGCGGCGCAGAACAAGCAGGCGGGTGCGGAGATCGGCCGGATCCCGGTCGACTCGATCTACTCGCCGGTGCTCAAGGTGACCTACCGCGTCGAGGCGACCCGTGTCGAGCAGCGGACCGACTTCGACCGGCTGATCATCGACGTCGAGACCAAGCCGTCGATGGGCCCGCGTACCGCGCTGGCCTCGGCCGGCTCGACGCTGGTGGAGCTGTTCGGGCTGGCCCGGGAGCTGGACGAGACCGCCGAGGGCATCGACATCGGGCCGTCCCCGCAGGACGCCCAGCTGGCGGCCGACCTCGCTCTGCCGATCGAGGAGCTGGACCTCACCGTCCGCTCCTACAACTGCCTCAAGCGCGAGGGCATCAACTCCGTTGGTGAGCTCATCGGGCGTACCGAGGCCGACCTCCTCGACATCCGCAACTTCGGTCAGAAGTCGATCGACGAGGTCAAGATGAAGCTCGCCGGGATGGGCCTGGGGCTGAAGGACTCGGCTCCGAACTTCGACCCGGCGCACGTCGTGGACGCCTTCGGCGAGGCCGACTACGACACCGACGACTACCGCGAGACCGAGCAGCTCTAGTCCGCGCTGCCGCCACACCTGAGGAGCACCAAGCATGCCCACGCCCACCAAGGGCCCCCGCCTCGGCGGCAGCCCCGCGCACGAGCGGCTGATGCTGGCCAACCTGGCCACCGCGCTGTTCCAGCACGGCAAGATCCAGACCACCGAGACGAAGGCCCGGCGGCTGCGTCCGCTGGCCGAGCAGCTCATCACCAAGGCCAAGCGCGGCGACCTCGCCTCGCGGCGTCGGGTGCTGGGCGTCGTCAAGGACAAGGACGTGGTCTACGCCCTGTTCGACCAGATCGCGCCCCGGTACGCCAACCGCAACGGTGGCTACACCCGGATCGTGAAGACCGGCCCGCGCAAGGGTGACGCCGCTCCGATGGCGATCATCGAGCTGGTGGAGGAGCTTCAGGTCGCCGAGCCGAAGGCGAACAAGAAGACCGCCGCCCGCAAGGCCGCCCAGCAGGACAAGGTCGAGGCCCTGGCCCCGGCCGAGGAGACCCCGCGCTCCACCGAGGCCGCCGACCAGGACGCTGACGCTCCGGTCTCGGCCTCCGGTGACACCGCCGCCGCCCGCGAGGACAGCGACGAGGCCGCCGAGAACGACAAGGCCTGAGCACTGGCCGCATCGTCGGGCCCGGTACCCCCGCACGGGGTGCCGGGCCCGACGGCATGAGGAGGTACGAGGTGGACGAGCTAACCCGGCTGCGGCTGGACGTCTCGTACGACGGCACCGATTTCTCCGGCTGGGCCGCCCAGCCCACCCGGCGGACGGTCGCCGGGGTGCTCATGCAGACGCTGGACCTGGTCCTGGGCGCGGGCACCGCGACGGGGCTGACCGTGGCCGGTCGCACCGACGCCGGCGTGCACGCCACCGGGCAGGTCTGCCACCTCGACCTGCCGGTCGAGGTGTGGCGGCAGCACGACGGGAAGCTGCTGCGCCGGCTGGCCCGGCTGCTGCCGCCGGACGTGCGGGTCCGCGCGATGACCGAGGTGCCGGCCGACTTCGACGCCCGCTTCTCGGCCACCTTCCGCCGCTACGAGTACCGGGTGACCGACGCGCCGTGGGGCGCCGAGCCGCTGCGCCGCACCGACACCCTGGCCTGGCCGAAGCCGCTGGACCTGGCGGCGTTGAACGCCGCGGCGGCGGGGCTGGTGGGGGAGCACGACTTCGCCGCGTACTGCCGGCGGAAGGAGAACGCCACCACGCTGCGCGAGGTGACCCGGCTGGACTGGCGACGCGACCCGGACGGGATCCTGGTCGCCACCGTGCAGGCCGACGCGTTCTGCCAGAACATGGTGCGCAGCCTGGTCGGCGCCATGCTGGTCGCCGGGGACGGCCGCCGGCCGGTCGAGTGGCCGGCGAGCCTGCTGAGCCGCCGGGAACGCTCCAGCGAGGTGACCGTCGCGCCCGCGCACGGGCTGGCCCTCGTCGAGGTCGGCTACCCGGCCGACCCCGCCGAGTACGCCCGCCGCGCCGACCTCACCCGCCGCCTCCGGGTGCCCGTAGCCGAGGGCTGAGCACAGGGGAACGGCCCGCCGCCCCGGGAGGGGGACGACGGGCCGTGGTGGTGGGGCTCAGTTGCCGGCGCCGTCCTGGCCGGCCGTGCCGTCGGTCGGGGCGTCGGTGGGCTGGCTGGCCGACCCGCCGTTGGCCCGGCGCTCCAGCACGCTCCGGTTCAGGTAGACCTCGATCATGTCGTACAGGATGTCGCGGGCCCTGCTGTCGTCGGAGCTGATCCGTGCCCCGTCGGCCCGGGTGACCACGCAGTAGGCGAGGTAGTGGCCGCGGACCTGCCAGCCGACCCGGGCCGCGGCCGTGGCCACCGCCTCGGTGTCGTCGCTCGCCGCCATGCCGCGGAACCGGCCCTGCCGTTCGTCCAGCATCGGCCGGATCCGGTCACGCGCCCGCTGGGCGCTGGCCACGTCGGTGAGGTTGAACAGGCCGGCCGTGAGCAGGTGGCCGCCGTCGGGGGAGCGGAGGGTGGCCCGGACCACCTGGTTGCAGCCGAGGCGTACCAGCAGGTCGGCGATCTCGCCGGTGGCCGCCACGGCGCAGCTGCCGCTGGAGTGCGTCTTGAGCACCCGGTACGCCGGCTGCCCGTCGGTCACCACGAGCTGCTGGCCGGGGAAGACCTCCTTGGCGGTGAGCGCCGCCTGGTCGGTGTCCCGGGAGTTCAGGTCGCTTCCGTCGGCCGCGGCGGACTGGTCCACCACGGGAGAGCTGCTCTGGTGGCCGGCCTGCGGCGTGGCTGTCCGGTCGTCGAGCAGGGCGGCGACGGCGAGCCCCGTGAGGGCGAGCAGCATCAGCACGGCGGCGCCGCCGATCAGCACCTGCCAGGCCCGGCCGCCGCCGCGCCGGTGGTCGGCCGGGCGGGCCCGAGGCAGGTCCAGCGGCTCGGTGGTCCGGACGACGGGGTCGGGCGGGGCGGAGGCCGCCGGCCTGGGCGCGGCGGCCGGTGTCGGCTGCGGCACCGGTGGCGCGGGCTGCGGCGCCGCCGGTGTCGGCTGCGGCACGGGAGCGGGCTCCCGGGGCGGGGCGGGCCGGCTCGGGGCAGGCGTGGGAACCGGTGGGGCCGGCGCCCGCGCGGCCTCGACGGCCGGTCGGGTGGGCCGGACCGGCGGGGGCAGCGACGGGGTGGGGAAGCGGGACGGCGAGGGACCCGCCGGCGGAGCCGCCGCGGCGCCGGGCACGGACGGGTCCGACCCGGGCCTCGGGTACTCCAGGAAGGCGTCCTCATCGGACTCGTACCGATACACCATGTTGGCTACAGTAGGGGCCATTGTCCCTTTCGGGGGTAATATCGGGAAATTCTGGCGGAGTGGCGTCGCGTCCTGCCCCGGCCACCGTCGCCGGGGACGATCCGGGGCGGTGCGACAATTCCCGTCGTGACCGGCGACCACTACTTCACCGCGGAACCCACGACCGCCGCCCGGCCGCGCGAGGTCGAGTTCTCCGCCGGCGGGCGCGACTACACCCTCGCCTCCGCCAGCGGGGTCTTCTCCGCCAACCGGCTCGACCCCGGCACCGCGGTGCTGCTGCGCAAGGCCGACCTGCCGGCGCACGACACCACCGGCGCGCTGCTCGACATCGGCTGCGGCTTCGGGCCGATCACCTGCGTACTGGCCGCCAGCGCGCCGGCCGCCACGGTCTGGGCGGTCGACGTCAACGAGCGGGCCCGCGAACTCACCGCCGCCAACGCCGCCCGCGTCGGCGCCGCCGACCGGGTCCGGGTCGTCGCCCCGGACGACCTCCCGGCCGACGTCACCTTCGCCCAGATCTGGTCCAACCCCCCGATCCACATCGGCAAGGGAGAGCTGCACGACCTGCTGCGGCGCTGGCTGCCCCGGCTCACCCCGGACGGGGTGGCCTGGCTGGTCGTCGCGCGGCACCTCGGCGGCGACTCGCTGCACCGCTGGCTGGTCGAGCAGGGCTGGCAGGTCGAGCGGCACGCCAGCCAGAAGGGCTACCGGGTGCTCCGGGTCACCCGGTAATCCGGTGTCGCCCGCGCCCGCCCCTCGGGCAGGATGCCCGCGTGGGATACGTGGACGTGGCAGGGGTCGGGCGCATCCTCCCGGACGGCCGGGAACTCTTCGCCGAGGTGTCGTTCCGGGTCGGTGAGGGCGCCAAGGTGGCGCTCGTCGGCCCCAACGGCGCCGGCAAGACCACACTGCTGCGCATGGTGGCCGGCGACCTGCCCGTGAAGACCGGCGCCGTCGCCCGCTCCGGCGGCCTCGGCGTGATGCGCCAGTTCATCGGCATGATCGGCGACGAGTCGACCCTCGCCGACCTGGCGCTGTCGCTCGCCCCGCCGGCGCTGCGCGACGCCGGCCACCGCCTCGCCGAGACCGAGGCGGCCATGCGGGCGGCCGAGGTCCGCGGCAAGTACAGCAGCGCCGCCGGCAAGGCCCAGCTCGCGTACGCCGACGCGCTGGCCGCCTGGGGCGAGGCCGGCGGCTACGACGCCGAGGTGCTCTTCGACACCGTCGCCACCATCGTCCTCGACCTGCCCTGGGACGCCGCCCGGGAACGCCCCGTGCGGACCCTGTCCGGCGGCCAGCAGAAGCGGTTCGCGCTGGAACTGCTGCTCCGCGGCCCGGACGAGGTGCTCCTCCTCGACGAGCCGGACAACTTCCTCGACGTGCCCGGCAAGCGCTGGCTGGAGGCCCGGCTGCGCGAGTCCGGCAAGTCCGTGCTCTACGTCTCGCACGACCGGGAACTGCTGGCCCAGACCGCCGACCGGGTGGTCGCCGTCGAGGGCGGCAGCGCCTGGGTGCACCCCGGTGGCTTCGCGAGCTGGCACGAGGCCCGGGTGGCCCGGCACGCCCGCCTCGACGAGCTGCGCCGCCGCTGGGACGAGGAACACCAGAAGCTGCGCGAGCTGATGCTCATGTACAAGCAGAAGGCCGCGTACAACGACGGGATGGCCTCCCGCTACCAGGCCGCGCAGACCCGGTTGCGCAAGTTCGAGGAGGCCGGGCCGCCGCCCGTACCCCCGAAGGACCAGGACATCCGGATGCGCCTGACCGGCGGGCGGACCGGCAAGCGCGCGGTGATCGCCGAGCAGCTCGAACTGGACGGGCTGACCTACCCGTTCGACCTGGAACTCTGGTACGGCGACCGGGTGGCGGTGCTCGGCGCGAACGGCACGGGGAAGTCGCACTTCCTCCGCCTGCTCGCCCGCGGCGGCACCGACCCCGACCCGGCCAACACCCCCGTCGACGGCGCGGCGGCCCTCGCCCCCGTCGCGCACGACGGCCAGGTACGCCTCGGCGCCCGGGTCCGGCCCGGCCACTTCTCGCAGACCCACGACCGGCCGGAGCTGATGGCGAAGACCCTTGTCGAGATCCTGTGGCGGGGCGACGAGCACCGGGCCGGCATGGACCGGCACGCGGCCATGGCGGCGCTGTCCCGCTACGAGCTGGCCGGGCAGGGCGACCAGCGCTTCGGCACCCTCTCCGGCGGCCAGCAGGCGCGCTTCCTGGTGCTGCTGCTGGAGCTGTCCGGGGCCACCCTGCTGCTGCTGGACGAGCCGACCGACAACCTCGACCTGGCCTCCGCCGAGGCCCTCGAAGCGGGGCTGGCCGCGTTCGCGGGCACGGTCGTCGCCGTCACCCACGACCGGTGGTTCACCCGCTCCTTCGACCGGTTCGTGCTGTTCCGCGGCGACGGCGAGGTGGTGGAGACCCCGGAGCCGGTCTGGGACGTGCGGTGAGCGCCCGGCCGGCGGCATAGGGTGGATCTCGTGACTGAGATGACCTACCGCCGGCTGGGCGACTCCGGGCTCGTGGTGTCCGTCGTCGGCATCGGCTGCAACAACTTCGGCCGCAAGCTCGACCTCGACGGCACCCGCGCCGTGGTGGACGCCGCGCTCGACGCCGGGATCAACTTCTTCGACACCGCCGACATCTACGGCGAGCCGCAGGGCGGCTCCGAGGAACTGCTCGGGCAGGCGCTCAAGGGCCGCCGGGACGACGTGGTGGTCGCCACCAAGTTCGGCATGGACATGCACGGCCTCAACGGGCCGGACCACGGCGCCCGGGGCGCCCGCCGCTACATCGCCCGGGCCGTCGAGGCGTCGCTGCGCCGGCTCGACACCGACCACATCGACCTGTACCAGATGCACGAGCCCGACCCGGGCACCCCCATCGACGAGACCCTCGCCGCGCTCGACGACCTGGTGACCGCCGGCAAGGTGCGCTACCTCGGCAACTCGAACTTCGCCGGCTGGCAGATCGCCGACGCCGACTGGACCGCCTCCTCCCAGGGCCGCGCCCGCTTCATCTCCGCGCAGAACCACTACTCGCTGCTGGAGCGGTCCGTCGAGGCCGAGGTGATCCCGGCGTGCGAGCGGTTCGGCCTGGGCATGCTGCCGTTCTTCCCCCTCGCCAACGGGCTGCTCACCGGCAAGTACAAGCGCAACGAGGCCCCGCCCGCCGGCAGCCGGCTCTCCGGCGGCGGCCGGTACGCCGAGCGCCTCGCCGCCGCGGACTGGGACACCATCGAGGCGATCGAGGCGTACGCGGCCGAGCGCGGGGTCAGCATGCTCCACGTGGCCATCGGCGGGCTCGCCGCGCGGCCGGCGGTGACCTCGGTGATCGCCGGCGCCACCACGCCCGAGCAGGTACGCGCCAACGCCGAGGCGGGCACCTGGCAGCCCACCGACGAGGACCTCGACGCCCTCGACGCCCTCCTCTGAGACACTCTCCGCTGCCCCGGCGCCGCCCACCGGCACCGGGGCAGCATGCTGTCCACTCGCGCCCCGCCCCCTTTTCCGCGCCCTCGGGGGTGTTGCTGCCGGCCGAGGCAGCGCCGCCAAGGCGCGATCGGGGCGTGAGTGGAACGCTATGGAGGTCATCCGGCGGTTTTGACCTCCATGGCGTTCCACTGACGGGCGGCGGTCAGCGGGCGGTGCGTTCGCGGAGGGCTTGGCGGACGAGGGCGACGGTCGCGTGGGGGTGGCGGAGGACGTCGTCGGCGGTGAAGCGGAGAACCAGCCAGCCCACCGCGCGGAGGGCGTTCAGGCGGGCGACGTCCTGGCGGAAGTGGGCGCGCTCGCGGTGGTGGTCGCCGTCGTACTCGACGGCGACGCGGAGCGCAGGCCAGGCCAGGTCGACCCGGGCGATGAACCGACCCCGGGCGTCGTGCACGTCGTGCTGGGCGGTGAGCGGGCCCAGACCCGCGTCGAGGAGGAGCAGGCGGAGGCGGGTCTCCATCGGGGACTCGCTCAGCGGTTCGGCGAGCGTCAGCACCTCCCGCAGCAGCGCCGAGCCGGGCCAACCGGCATGTGCCGCCGAGTAGGCGCGCAGGGCGGGCAGCTTCACCACCCGGCGATGCAGCAACGCCTCGACGGCGACCAGCGCGTCGACGCGCGGGCCCTGCCGGCCGAGGTCGAAGGCGGCGCGCAGGGCCGTGGTGACCGGAAGGCCGGCGAAGCGGGTGCGGTCGGTGTCCGGCAGCACGGAACGGACCTGGTGCACGCGGGGATGCGGCCGGATCCGCACGGTCCGGGGCATCAACACGGTGACCGGCGCGTCCCTGGCCAGCAGGTCGGCGCCCCACAGATACGCCGCGCTGCGCCCCGCGATGGCCGCATCCGGCGGCAGCCGCAGCGCCACGGCCTCACACCACATGCGATGGTCGTCCGGGCGGTGGCCGTCGCGGTGCACGTACACGTCGGGCAGGAGGCGGCGCCAAGCAGGCCCCTTCAACATCGCCCAGGTCAGGAGCCCTTCGGCGACGGCGGCGCTGCCGCGGAACGGCAGGGAGGCCAGGCGGCGCGGGACGTGGGCGGACGAGGGCATCCGGACAGCATGGCGTGATGGGGAGATCACTTGCTGTCCCCATTCTCCATCCGGGAGGGTCGGTGGGGAATTCCCCGCCCACCCTTGGCGGATCCGCGCCCACGTCGTACGGTAGTCCGCAAGTGACCCACGGGAGCCCGGTGCCACCGGGCTGAGAGGGGGGCTGGAAGCCCCCGACCGTCGAACCTGATCCGGGTAATGCCGGCGCAGGGAGGAGAGTTGCCGTGCCGTCCCTGGGACGACTGCATCTGATCACCGACACCCGGCCGGGGCGGGACCCGCTGGCCGTGCTGCGCGCCGCCCTGCCGGTGGCCCGCGCCGAGCTGGTCGTCCAGGTCCGGGTGGAGGACGACGCCACCGATCGCGAGGCGTACGAGCTGGCGCAGCGGGTGGTCGGGTTGTGCCGGCCGTACGGGGCGACGTGCCTGGTCAACGACCGGCTGCACGTGGCGCTGGCCGTGGAGGCCGACGGCGGCCACGTCGGCGCGGAGGACCTGCCGGTGGCGGCGGCCCGCCGGGTGCTCGGCGGCGGCGCCGTGCTCGGGGCGACCGCGCGGGAGCCGGCCGGCGCCGCCGCGGCGGTCGCCGCCGGGGCCAGCTACCTGGGCGTGGGCCCCTGCCACGCCACCACGACGAAGGCCGGCCTGCCCGATCCGATCGGCCCCGAGGGGGTACGCGCGGTGGCCGGCGCGGTGGACGTGCCCGTGATCGCCATCGGCGGGGTGACCGCCGCGTCGGTGCCGGCGCTGCGGGCGGCCGGGGCGTACGGGGTGGCGGTGGTGGGGGCGCTCTCCGCGAGCCCCGATCCCGCCCGCACGACCGCCGAGCTGATCGAGGCGCTGACGTGCTGACCCGACCGGACGTCGCCATCGTGGGGGCGGGACCGGTCGGGCTGGCGATCGCGTGGCGGTGCGCGTCGCGTGGGCTGCGGGTGACCGTGCACGATCCGGCGCCCGGCTCCGGGGCCTCGCATGTCGCCGCCGGGATGCTCTCGCCGGTGGCCGAGGCGTACTTCGGCGAGCACGAGCTGACCGGGCTGCTCGCCGAGTCCGCCGCCCGCTGGCCCCGCTTCGCCGCCGACCTGGCCGAGGCGTCCGGCGCCGACGTCGGGTACCGCGCCGACGGCACCCTGGTGGTCGGGCTCACCGCCGACGACCTGGCCGAGGCGCGGCGGCTGTGGTCGTACCAGCAGGGGGTGGGGCTGCCGATCACGCCGCTGCGCCCCTCGGAGCTGCGCGACCGCGAGCCGGCGCTGGCCCCGCGGGTCCGCGGCGGCGCGGTCGCCCCCGGCGACCACCAGGTCGACCCGCGCCGGCTGGTGGCCGCGCTGCGGGCGGCGGCCGAGCGGGCCGGCGCCGTGCTGCGCCCGGCCCGGGTCGGCGCGCTGTCCGAGGTGGACGCCCGGATCACCGTGGTCGCGGCCGGCTGCGGCGCCGCCGCGCTGACCGGGCTGCCGGTCCGGCCGGTCAAGGGCCAGGTGCTCCGGCTCCGCGCGCCCGGTCGCGGCGCACCGGACTTCCGGCACGTCATCCGGGGGTACGCCGACGGGGAGTCGATCTACCTGGTGCCCCGGGACAGCGGGGAGGTGGTGGTCGGGGCGACCGTCGAGGAGCGCGCCGACACCGAGGTGACCGCCGGGGCCGTGCTGCGGCTGCTCCGCGCCGCCGTGGACCTGGTGCCGGAGCTGGCCGAGTACGAGCTGGTCGAGGCGACCGCCGGGCTGCGCCCCGGCACGCCGGACAACGCGCCGGTCATCGGGCCGCTGCCCGGCCGGCCCGGCGTGCTCGTGGCCACCGGGCACCACCGGCACGGCATCGTGCTCACCCCGGTCACCGCCGACCTGGTCACCGAGCTGATCGTCACCGGCGAGCCGGACCCGCTGCTCGCCCCCTTCACCCCGGACCGGTTCGGGAAGGAGCCCAGGTGGAACTGATCGTCAACGGCGCGGGACGCGACCTGCCCGGCGGCTCGACCCTCGCGGACGTGGTACGCGCGGTCACCGCCCAGGAGCGCGGCCTGGCGGTCGCCGTGAACGGCGAGGTGGTGCCGCGCGGCGGCTGGTCGGCGACCGTGCTGCGCGACGGCGACCGGGTCGAGGTGCTCAGCGCCGCCCAGGGCGGGTGAGCCGGATGTCCTTCGAGATCGGCGGCGTCCGGTTCGGCTCGCGGCTCGTCCTCGGCACCGGCGGCGCGGCCAACCTGCACGTGCTGGAGCAGGCGATCCGCGCCTCCGGCACCGAGCTGGTGACCCTCGCGCTGCGCCGGGTGGACACCGGGCCGGACGCGGCCGGCGGCCTGCTCGACCTGCTGGACCGGTGCGGCGTACGGCTGCTGCCGAACACGGCCGGCTGCTACACGGCGTCCGAGGCGGTGAAGGTGGCGCGGCTGGCCCGGGAGGCGTTCGACACCGACTGGGTGAAGCTGGAGGTGATCGGCGACGAGCGCACGCTGCTGCCCGACGGGGTGGAACTGCTGCGCGCCGCCGAGGAGCTGGTGGCCGACGGGTTCACGGTGCTGCCGTACACCTCGGACGATCCGGTCCTGGCCCGCCGGCTGGCCGACGTGGGCTGCGCGGCGGTGATGCCGGCCGGTGCGCCGATCGGCTCCGGGCTGGGGGTGAGCAACCCGCACCACATCCGGCTGATCCGGCAGGCCGTGGACGTGCCGGTGATCCTCGACGCCGGGATCGGCACCGCCTCCGACGCGGCGCTCGCCATGGAGCTGGGCTGCGACGCCGTGCTGCTGGCCAGCGCGGTCACCCGGGCGGCCGACCCGGTGGCGATGGCCACCGCCATGCGGCACGCCGTCCAGGCGGGGCGGCTGGCCTACGGGGCGGGCCGGATCGCCCGCCGCTTCCACGCCCTCGCGTCCACCCCCGACGAGGGAAGGCCGGACCTGTGACCGTGCCCGCCCCCGTCGCCCTCGGCGCGGATCCGGCCCGCGCCGTGCCGTCGGGCGTGGTGCTGCTGACCGACCGGTGGCAGGCGCGGCGCCCCCTGACCGAGGTCGTCGAGGCGGCCGTGGCCGGGGGAGTGCGCTGGGTGGTGCTGCGGGAGAAGGACCTGTCCCGGGCCGAGCGGGCCGCCCTGGCCGCCGATCTGCGCGCGATCCTCGCCGACGCCGGCGGCCGGCTGATCGTCGCCGGTCCCGATCCGCTCGACGGTGACGCCGTGCACCTGCCGGCCGCCGGCCCGTACCCGCCGCCGGCCGTCCGGCTGGTCGGCCGCTCCTGCCACGACGCCGCCGAGCTGGCCCGGCTCACCACGGAGGACTACGTGACCCTGTCGCCGGTCTTCCCGACGAGGACCAAACCCGGCTACGGCCCGCCCCTGCACCCCGCCGGGCTCCGCGAGCTGATCGCGACCAGCCCCGTGCCGGTGCTCGCGCTGGGCGGCATCGAGACCCCGGACCAGGTCCGGGAGTGCGTCGAGGCTGGCGCCGCCGGGGTGGCGGTCCTCGGCGCGCTCATGCGCGCCGATGACCCCACCGAACTCGCCGCGGGGCTCACCGAAGCGGCTGGTCGGGCGGGTCACGGGGCGGCCCGACCAGCCCCCACCGCAACCAGGGAAGTCAGATGACGCCGACGACAACACTCACGATCGCCGGATCGGACTCCGGCGGCGGCGCGGGCATTCAGGCCGACCTCAAGGTCTTCGCCGCCCTCGGGGCCTACGGGACCAGCGTGATCACCGCGGTCACCGCCCAGAACACCCGGGGCGTGGACGCCGTCCTGCCACTGCCGCCGCAGACCGTGCGCGACCAGCTCGACAGCGTGCTCGGCGACTTCGACGTACGCGCCGTGAAGACGGGCATGCTCGGCACCCCGGCGGTCGCCGACGCGGTGGCCGAGGCGGCGCGGGCCGGCCGGCTGCCCCACCTGGTCGTCGACCCGGTGCTGGTCGCCACCAGCGGGCACCGGCTCGGCGTGGCGACGGCCGTCGAGCAGTTGCTCCCGTACGCCGAGGTGGCGACGCCGAACCGCGCGGAGGCCGCGGCCCTCACCGGACGCCCGGTGACCACGGTCGAGGAGATGGTGGCGGCGGCGGAGGCGCTGGCGGCCCGCGGCCCCGCGCACGTGGTGGTGACCGGCGGCGACGTGGACGCGGCCGGCGAGTCGGTGGACGTGCTGGCCGGCGGCGGCGGAACCAGGCTGCTGCGCGCGCCCCGTGTGCCGACCCGGCACAACCACGGCACCGGCTGCTCGTTCTCGGCGGCGATCACCGTCCGGCTCGCGGCGGGCGACCCGGTGCGGGTCGCGGTGGCCGCCGCCAAGGAGTACGTGACCCGCGCGCTGACCGGCGCCCGGGACTGGGAGCTGGGCGCGGGACGCGGCCCGCTGGACCACTTCGGCTGGTCCGCTTGAGCGACAGGGAGGCTGTCATGCACGCACGTCGCAAGGTCTACGTCGAGGGGTCACGCCCGGACATCCGGGTGCCGTTCGCCGAGGTGGAGCTGACCGGGGACAACCCGCCGGTCCGGCTCTACGACACCGCCGGCCCCGGTTCGGACCCGGAGGTGGGGCTGCCGCCGCTGCGCGGTCCGTGGATCGCCGAGCGTGGGGACGTCGCCCCGGTGCGCGGCGCCGGCACCGCGCTGGCCGGTGTGGACGGCCGCCGTCCGACTCAGCTCGCCTACGCCCGGGCCGGGATCGTCACGCCGGAGATGGAGTTCGTGGCCATCCGGGAGGGGGTCGCGCCGGAGTTCGTCCGGGACGAGATCGCGGCCGGGCGGGCGGTGCTGCCGCTCAACGTCAACCACCCGGAGTGCGAGCCGGCGATCATCGGCAAGGCGTTCCTGGTCAAGGTGAACGCCAACATCGGCACCTCGGCGGTGACCTCGTCGGTCGCCGAGGAGGTGGAGAAGCTGACCTGGGCCACCCGGTGGGGCGCGGACACCGTCATGGACCTGTCCACCGGCAAGCGGATCCACGAGACGCGCGAGGCGATCGTGCGGAACTCGCCCGTGCCCATCGGGACCGTGCCGATCTACCAGGCGTTGGAGAAGGTCGGCGGCGACCCGGTGAAGCTCAGCTGGGAGGTGTTCCGCGAGACGGTGATCGAGCAGGCCGAGCAGGGCGTCGACTACATGACGGTGCATGCCGGGGTGCTGCTGCCGTACGTGCCGCTGGCCGTGGACCGGGTCACCGGCATCGTGTCCCGCGGCGGCTCGATCATGGCGGCCTGGTGCCTGGCGCACCACGAGGAGAACTTCCTCTACACCCACTTCGAGGAGCTGTGCGCGCTGCTCGCGCGGTACGACGTGACGTTCTCGCTCGGTGACGGGCTGCGGCCGGGGTCGATCGCGGACGCCAACGACGAGGCGCAGTTCGCCGAGCTGCGCACCCTGGGCGAGCTCACGAAGGTCGCCTGGGCGCACGACGTGCAGGTGATGATCGAGGGTCCCGGGCACGTGCCGATGCACAAGATCAAGGAGAATGTGGACCTCCAGCAGGAGTGGTGCCACGAAGCCCCGTTCTACACGCTCGGGCCGCTGACCACCGACATCGCGCCCGCGTACGACCACATCACCTCGGCCATCGGCGCCGCGATGATCGGCATGTTCGGCACGGCGATGCTCTGCTACGTCACCCCGAAGGAGCACCTCGGGCTGCCCGACCGGGACGACGTGAAGGCGGGCGTGATCGCGTACAAGATCGCGGCGCACGCGGCCGACCTGGCCAAGGGGCACCCGGGAGCGCAGGCGTGGGACGACGCGCTCTCCAAGGCGCGGTTCGAGTTCCGCTGGGAGGACCAGTTCAACCTGGCGCTGGACCCGGAGACCGCGCGGTCGTACCACGACGCCACGCTGCCGGCCGAGCCCGCGAAGACCGCCCACTTCTGCTCGATGTGCGGCCCGAAGTTCTGCTCTATGAAGATCACCCAGGAGCTGAAGGAGTACGCGGCGCGCGGCATGCAGGACAAGTCGGCGGAGTTCGTGGCCGGCGGCTCCCGCGTCTACCTGCCGCTGGCCTGAGCGCCGCCGGGGGCCGGGCCGCTGGTCGACCCGGTCCCCGCACGCTCAGTCGCGGTGGTGCCGGCCGGTACGCAGAGACCGGGCGCCGTCCGCGTCGTCGTCCGAGGCGAGGCCGGCGACCCAGTCGACGTACTCCTCGTCCTGCCTCGCGAGCGGCTCGGACTCGCGCTCGACCTCACCCGGCTCGCCGCCCTTGCCGCGGTTACGCCGGAACAGTCCGCGCCGGGCCTTGGACTTCCCGCCGGCCGCCTCGGAGGCCGCGTCGGCCTCGGACACGTCGGCGTGCCGGCCGCCGGAGGTGTTCTGCGCGGCCGGACCGTCCCAGTCCGGAAGGACCCGACCGGTGGTCTCCGGGGCGGGCCCGGTGTGGCCGGTCCCCTCCGGGCCGGTGGTTTCCGGGGCAGTCGTTTCCGGAGCCCGGTCGGTGGCCGACGGGGTGGTCGGACCGGCGGGGCGGGCGTTGGCGAGGGCGTCCCAGCCGGTGCTCCGGCCGAGGTCGGGCAGGGCCCGGTGCCTGGGGCGCGGCGCCGGCTCCGGCCGGGTGACGTGGGAGGTCCCGGTGCCGTCGGGGGTTCCGGTGCCGTCGGGGTCACCGGTCCGGCCGGCGGTCGGGGTGCCGGGTGCGGCGGAGCCGGCACCGCCGCGCGGGGCGACCGGCCAGCTCGTGGCGGGGGCGATCGGCCAGGCCGGCCGGACGTCGCCGGGTGTCACGTCCTCGAAGATCGGGACCCGTGGCCGGGGCGACGCCGGGGGCTCCGGCAGGTCGGCCGGCGGGGGCTCCGGGGCGAAGAAGAAGTTCCGCCGCTCGCCGTCGGTCGGCGTGCGGCCGCCCGCCGGATCGCCGGTCGTGCCGGCGACCGGTGCCTGGTCCGGCGCTTCGGGTCGGTGCGTGGCCGGCACGTCGGCCTCCGGCTCGGCGCCGGTCGTCGGGGTGTTGGCGGCGGCCGTCGGCGTGCTTCCGGTCCGCTCGACGGTGCTGGCCGGCGTGGTGGCGGGCTCGGTGGTGCTGGCCGGCGTGGTGGCGGGCTCGGTGGTGCTGGCCGGTGTGGTGGCGGGCTCGGTGGTGCTGGCCGGCGTGGTGGCGGGCTCGACGGTGCTGGCCGGTGTGGTGGCGGGCTCGACGGTGCTGGCCGGTGTGGTGATGGCCGGGGCGGTGGTGCTGCCAGGTGTGGTGGTAGTGGTCGGCCCGGTGGCGCTGGCCGGTGTGGTGGTGCTCGGCTCGGCGGGGGCCTGGTCCGTGGCGGTCCGGGTGGTGCGCGGCTTGCGGGTGCGCTTGGCGCGGCCGACCGGAGCCGGTGTGGCCGGCGCTGGCCCGACGCCCTCGGCCGCCGCCTCCGCTGCCAGGGCGCCCGCCGCAGTCGCGCCGTCCGCCGGTCGGGCAGTCGAGGGCGCGTCGTCTCGTGTTCCCCGGGGGCCCGCCGGGGTAGCGCGGTCCGCTCGTCGGCCCGTGGTGGGTGCGTCGTCGAGCGCCCGGACCGTCGGGGGCACCTCGTCCGCCGGGCGCGCCGTCGGAAGCGCCTCGTCCGCCACCGGTGGCGTGGGCGCGGGGGCGCCGACGCGGTTCCGCCGCGATCGCGTTGCCCGCGCCGGGGCCGCCTCCGTCGCCGGCTCGGCGGGGACTGCGGCGGGCACCGCGCGTTCCGCCGTCGGGACCGGCACGTCCGTCCGGCCCTGTTTGCCGGACGCGGCTCCGTTCCGGTCGGTCGCCCTCGCGGTCCCGGTCGGCGATGCCGCCGGACGCGCCGACTCCACCACCGGCGTGGCCGGGGCCGGCTCTTCCAACGGTGCGGCCGGGGCCGGCTCTCCCAATGGTGCGGCCGGGGCCGGCTCTTCCAACGGTGCGGCCTGCGTAAGCGACACCGGCGGTGCGGGCGGGGTGACCGGGGCCGGGTCGGCCGGCGGAGTCGGGCGGCCGGCGGCGAGCACGTCGATGGCCGAGGTCCGCCGTCCCGGCGGGGGTGATCCGGGCATCTGGAGGTTCCGGACGAGGTCCGCGTCGTCCCGGCCGGTGGCCGGCTCCTCCGGCACGGTGTCACCGAACGCCCACGCGGGCTGCGGGTCCGGGCGATCGGCGCCGCTCGTCTCGGCCTCCCGGGCGGCTCGCGTCGGGTCCGGTTCCGGCTGGGCGGCGGCGGTGTCGGGGGACGGCGCGACGTCCGGACGCTGCTCGGACGCCGAGGGGGTCGGCGCGTCGAACCAGTGGCGGTCCGAGGCCGCCTCGCCGGCCACACCCGGCGTCGCTACGGCCGGGGCGTCGCGATGGGTCGCGGTGACCTCGTCCACCGTGTCCGGGGTCGGGTCGTGCACCGGGGTCCGGTCGTGCACCGGGGTCGGGTCGTGCACCGGAGCCGGCTCGTGCACCGGGGTCGGATCCGCCCGGTCGGCCGGCAGTTCGGCGGCGGGGCGGTCGAGGGGCCGGCGGGTGAGCCCGGCCGGGGTGAGCCCGCCGGCCTCCGGCCAGTCCCAGTGGGCGGGGCTCGGTGCCCCGGCGGCACGTACCGTCACGGGGGCGGCGGGAGCCGGGCCGGTGGTGGCCGGCGACGCCGGCAGGGGCTGGAGGATGTCGGTCGGCTCGATGGCGTCCGGCCCGCCGGCCGTGGTCACCGGCCGGGGCAGCACCGTCGTGGCGGTCGAGCCGAGCGCGCCGGCCGCGACCGCGATCAGCGCGCCGTAGTAGGGCGCGAGCTGGTAGCGGTCGGCCGCGGTGCCGGGGCCGGCGGTCAGGTAGGCGAAGGCCAGCAGGACCGGGCCGGCCGCCCCGGCGGCGCCGCCGACCAGCGGCAGGTGCCCGGCCCGCCGGGCCAGCACGCCGACCGCGGCGCCGGCGAGCAGGGCCAGCGTGGGCAGCAGCAGCATGGCCAGGCGCTGGGCCGCGGCCGGGTCGAGCCATGACGGTTCGAGGACGCCGAGGCGTACGGTGGGCAGCGTGCCGCTGGACGCGACCGATGGCGCGACGGAGATCAGGGCGAGCAGCCAGACGGCGGCGGCGCTGAGCGCGACGCTCCAGCCGAACGGCGGTTTGAGCAGCACGGCGATGGCCGCACCCGCCCCGACCACCGCGCCGAGGATCGCGCAGATGCCGACCGCCCCCACGGGGTCGACGGTGCCGCCCAGTTCGGCGGCGCGGGCCGGCTGCATGCAGAGCGGGGCGACCACGGTCGCGCCCAGCGCGCTGACGCCGGCGATGGAGAGCAGCTCGCCGGTGCCGGCCGGGGAGGCGTCCCGGCGGGCGAGGCGTTCGGTGAGGACGGCTCCGGCGATCGTGGCGACCGCGGCGAACCAGCCGACCCAGGCGAGCTGGGCGGGCCACCGGTTGACCGAGCCGTCGACGAACGCGCCGTCGAGGCGTACGACGCCGAAGCCGTACGCGATGCCGAGCTGGCCGGCCCCGGCCAGCACGCTCACCCCGAGCGCCGTGAGCAGCAGCCTGCCCCACGTCCGAAAGGCCATGTCGGGCACGTTACGGCCCGGTGCGGCCGCCCGCTACTTACTCGCCGAGGTTGGTGTCGACGTGGCTACTTCAGTTCGACCAGTCGGGCCAGGTAGGTGGTGTCGCCGACGTTGGTCAGCATGTGCACCGCGCCCGGGTCGCGGTAGACCACCCCGCCGGTCGGCTCGTCCGCGTCGATCGTCGTGCCGTCGATGGTCTGCACCACGTTCTTCGCGCCCTCGATCGCCACCACGAGGTACGGGTGGTCGTGCCGGTGCAGCGGCTGCCGCTCGCCCGGCTCCAGCCGGATGTGCCAGACGCGTACCCGGTCGTTCTCGAAGACGATCTCCTGGCCCACCGGGCCGAGGTCGAGGTCGGCGGAGAGGTCGGTCATCGTGGTCCGTCCAGTTCGGGGAGCACCTCGGCGGCGATGAGCTCCACGTGGTCGAGGTCGTCGAAGTCGATGAGGCGCAGGTGCACCCGGGTGGCCCCGATGGCGGCGAACTCGCCGAGCCGGTCGACGAGCTGGGCGGGGGAGCCGACCACCGGGTCCTCCGGCGGGAGCGCGCTCTTGACGTGCAGCGGCGCGGCCCGGCGTTGCGCCTCCGCGTCGGTACGCCCGATCGCCACCACGATGCCGGCGGAGAGCACGAGCGGCGCCCGCCCCGATCCGGTGCGCCCGGTGCGGTCGCACGCCTCGCGGACCCGCTCGTACGCGGCGGCCGTCTCGGCGACGGTCTTGAACGGCATGTTGAACTCGTCGGCGTACCGGGCGGCCAGTTCGGGGGTGCGCTTCGGGCCCCGGCCCCCGACGATCACCGGTGGGCCGGGCTGCTGCACCGGCTTGGGCAGCGCGGGCGCGTCGACCAGCCGGTAGTGGTCACCGGTGAAGCTGTACGTCTCGCCGGGCGGGGTGCGCCACAGCCCGGTGACGATCTCCAGTTGCTCGGCGAGCCGGTCGAACCGCTCGGTGACCGCCGGGAACGGGATGCCGTAGGCGGTGTGCTCGCGCTCGTACCAGCCGGCGCCGATGCCCAGCTCGACCCGGCCGCCGCTCATCTGGTCGACCTGGGCGACCATCACGGCCAGCGGCCCGGGCAGCCGGAAGGTGGCCGAGGTGACCAGGGTGCCGAGCCGGATCCGGGAGGTCTCCCGGGCCAGCGCGGCGAGGGTCAGCCAGGCGTCGGTGGGGCCGGGCAGCCCGGGGTCGTCACCCATCGACCGGTAGTGGTCGGCCCGGAAGAAGCCCTCGAAGCCGGTCTCCTCGACGAGCCGGGCGAACCGGAGCTGGTCGTCGTAGCTGGCCCCGCGGTGCGGCTCGGTGAAGACGGACACCCGCATGGTCACCGCCCTCCCGCGACGACGCCGGCGGTGGCGTCGCGTTCCATCAGCAGTTCGTGCAGTTCGGCGCTGATCCGGGCGACCTCGGCGAGGTGCGCGTGGCGGCCCAGGGTGCGGGGTCGGGGCACGGCGACCTCGACGACCTCACGGATCCGGCCGGGGCGTGGGCTGAGCACGACGACCCGGTCGGCCAGCAGCACCGCCTCGTCGATCGAGTGGGTGACGAAGACGATGGTCGCCTTCGTCTCCATGTGCACCCGCTGGAGCTCGCCGGAGAGCTCCTCCCGGGTGAGCGCGTCGAGCGCGGAGAAGGGCTCGTCCATGAGCATCACCCGGGGCTCGCCGATCAGCGACCGGCAGAGCGACACCCGTTGCTGCATGCCGCCGGACAGCTCGTGCGGGAGGCGCTTCTCGAAGCCGCCCAGCCCGGCCATCTCCAGCAGCCCGCGGGCCCGGTCGCGGTGCTTGGCCCGGCTCCAGCCGAAGATCTCCACGGGCAGCAGGACGTTGTCCAGCACCGTGCGCCAGGGCAGCAGCGCGGGTCGCTGGAACAGCATGGCGATGTCCCGGCGGGGCTTCGTGATCGGCGTGCCGGCCACGGTGATCTCGCCCTCGGTGACCGGGAGCAGGCCGGCGATCATGCGGAGCAGGGTGGACTTGCCGCAGCCGGAGCGGCCGAGGACGGCGACGAACTCACCCTCCGCGACGTCGAGGTCGATGCCGCGCAGCGCCTCGACCCGGCCCGAGCGGCCCTCGAAGGTGCGGGACACCCCGGACAGTCGGATCATCTCCCGCCGGCTCCCTTCCAACGTCGCGAACGCGAGCCGGGTCAGCGTAGCGGGAAGCCGTCCTTATAGCACCGTCCGGAGTGGATAGCTGTCTCCTTTCCGTCAGGCAACTTCGTTTCCGTTCCGCAACCCGGACGCCCGCCTGGCTTCATCGGCCTTCTCGTACGCTGTTGCGCGCGAAGAGTCCCCTCACGACGGTCCCGTTGGCTGTCCCCTCCTGCCGACACCGTCGGACCCACGACCCGACCGGGCGAACATGGCCTGGTCGGAAAGGACATGGTGCACTGATGAGAAGGCTGACCCGTACGGTCGCCGCGGCGGCGCTGGCCACCGCACTCGCCCTCGTCGGCGGTTGCAGCAGCGACTCGGACAAGTCGGAGGACGGCAAGAGCGGCAACGGTGCGGCGCTGGAGAAGGTGACCTACCTCACCTCGTTCGGCAACTTCGGCCGTGACTCCTACGCCTGGCTGGCGAAGGAGAAGGGCTTCTTCAAGGAGGCCGGCTTCGACGTCGACATCAAGCCCGGCCAGGGCACCGGCTCGGTCATCCAGACCATCACGGGTGGCCAGGCCGACTTCGGCCCGATCGACCTGACCGGCGGCATCCTTCAGCTCGGCAACGGCCAGGCCAAGGACTTCGTCGCGGTGGCGGCGATCCAGCAGCGCACCATGGCCGCCATCGTCTCGGTCGAGGGCAAGAACATCGCCACCCCGAAGGACCTCGAGGGCAAGAAGCTCGCCGACACCCCCACCTCCGTCGTGCGCAACCTCTTCCCGACGTACGCCCGGCTGGCCGGCATCGACGGCAGCAAGGTGACCTGGGTGAACGGTGAGGCGCAGGGCCTCATCGGCATGCTCGGCTCCGGCGCGGTCGACGGCATCGGCCAGTTCGTGGTCGGCCAGCCGACCGTCGAGGCGGTCGCCAAGAAGAAGCCGGTCGTGCTGCCCTACAGCAACGTGATGCAGGACCTCTACGGCAATGTGCTGATCACCTCCAGCAAGATCGCCAAGGAGAAGCCGGAGATGGTCAAGCGCTTCACCACGGCCCTGCTCAAGGGTCTGGAGTACGCGCTGGCCCACCCGGACGAGGCGGGCGAGATCCTGAAGAAGAACGTGCCGGCCGCCAACCCGGCCGCGTCGGCCGCGGAGCTCCAGCTCATGGCCGCGTACGTCCGCTCCAGCAACTCGGGCACCGCCATCGGCACGCTGGACAGCGGCCGGGTCGCCAAGAGCATCGCGCTGCTCCAGGGCGCGGGCGCGCTCAAGCAGAACCTCACCCCCGACCAGATCATCGACTTCAACCTCGCGCCGAAGGCCTGACCGTTCGGCTCCGGCATCGGGGGTGCGGCCCGCCGGGACACCCGGTGGGACGCACCCCCTTCGCGTGCCGGTCGTCGACCGGCCGAGAGAGGAGGACACGTTGACGCAGTTGACCGGGACCCGGGCCGGGGCGCCGGCGCCGGAGGAGCCGGCGGAGCCCGCGGCCGCCCCACGCCGGCTCGCCGTACGCCCGGCGGCGGTGGGGCTGCCGGCGCTCGGGCTGGTCATCGTGGTGGCCGCCTGGTGGCTGGTCACCTCCGGGCTGCACCTGGTCCACCCGGCCGCGCTGCCGCCGCCGCAGGCGGTGTGGCGCTCGCTGGTCGGCACCACGGACGTGCTGCTTCCGGCGCTGGGCATCACCACCTGGATGACCCTGCTCGGCTTCCTGCTCTCGTCGATCGCCGGGGTGCTCATCGGGACGGCGCTGGCCGCGTCCAGCCGGGTGGAACGGATGTTCGCCCCGCTGCTGGTGGCGGTCAACGCGGTGCCGAAGATCGCCTTCGGCCCACTGCTGGTGGTCGCGGTGGGCTGGGGGCAGAAGCCCATCCTGACCATGGTGTTCCTGCTCTGTTTCTTCCCGATCGTGCTCTCCACGGCGACCGGGCTGACCACCACTCCCGCCGACCTGGCCGAGCTGGGCCGCTCGCTGAACGCGTCCTGGTGGCAGGCGTTCCGGAAGGTGCGCTTCCCGGCCGCGCTGCCGCAGATCTTCGTCGGGCTGAAGGTGGCCATGCCGCTGGCCGCGATCGGCGCGGTGATCGGGGAGTTCTATTCGGACCGGCCGGGGCTGGGCTACCAGATCCTCCAGTACAACGGCGTCGGCGACTTCGCGACGGCGTGGGCGGCGATCGTGCTGGTGGCCGGGATGAGCATCCTGCTCTACTCGGCCCTCAGCCTGGTCGAGCGCCTCGCCCTGCCCTGGGTCCGCGCCACCACCTCGGCCCGCTGACGGGCTGCTCCCGGCGGGAGGCGTCCCCGCCTCCGGCCGGGAGCCGGCCCGATCAGCCGGCCAGCCGCCAGCGACCGCCGCGGGCGACGAGCGTGGTGAGCGCCTGCGGCATGAGGCCGGAGTGGTTGTCCGGGGTCATCCGGATCGGCCCGGAGAGGCCGTCGAGCTGAGCGGTCTCCAGGACGTCGCGCAGGGCGCCCCGGTCCACCTTGCCCGGCTCGCCGCCGGCCCGCAGTTCGGCGTCGGCGATGAGCTGGACGGCGTCCGCGGCGAACGAGGAGTAGCCGTTGTAGCCGCCGAACCGGGCGGTGTACTCCTGGAACCATTGCCGCCGGGCGGCCTTGGCCGGGGTGGTGGCGATGACGTCGTCGATCACCATGGTCTGGGTGAAGATCAGCGTGGCCCGTTCGGTGGATCGCGCCGAGGCGCCCAGGAAGAGGTCGCCGGCCGCCGAGGCGTCGAAGAAGAGCGCGCCGGTGTAGCGGCGCTGCCGGGCGGTGGTGGCCGCCAGCGACGCCTGCTCCGGCGGGGTCCAGACGATCAGCGCCTCGGGCTTCTTGTCGACCAGGCTGTCGATCTGGGTGCTGACCTCCGTGTCGGTGGTCCGCACCGACTCGGCGCGGGCCAGCTTGATTCCGGCCTTGGCGAACTCGCTGTTCAACGCCGCCAGCCCCTCCTGGCCGTACTTGTCGGCGCTGTGCAGGACGGCCACCTTGCGGATGTTGCGGCGGGTCAGTTCGGTGGTGAGGGCGGCGGCGCTGTCGGCCGCATTCGGCGCCAGCTTGAAGACATAGCGGCGCTCGGCCACCGGTTCCGTGACCTCGCCGGAGGAGGCGAGTGCGACGGTGGGAATACGCTTCTCACCGATCGTGCGGACGGCACCGGCCGCACATTCGTTGCAGCCGCCCATGATGATGGCGGTTACTTGTGAGTCGCTGCTGAAATCGTTGATGTTCCGCAACGATTCGGCGGCGTCGGAGCGGTTGTCCTTCACCTTGAGTTCGATCTTCCGGCCACCCAGCGCGCCGGAGGAGTTCAACTGCTCGACCTTCAGTTCCAGCGCCCGTTGGTAGACCTTGCCGATCGGCGCGGAGGCGCCGGACAGTTCGAGGTCCGCGGCGATCACAATCGGGCTGGTGTCCTGCGGCTCCCCGCCGATCTCGCAGCCGGTGAGGGTGGTGGCCAGCACGGCCGATGCGAGCACCGCGATGCTCGCGGAGCGGATGGGGCTCAACTCAGTCCTCCAGGTGCGGCGTGGGCCAGCGCCCGATCACCGCCGCTCATCCGTCCTCAGTGGAGGAACGGGGATTGGTGTGCCGTACGGTGTGCGCGAAGCCTGCAAAACCTTGCCAATGCCGGGCTCTGTGGTCAAGCGCGGATGTCGGGAGTGGTTTCGGGACGCTCGTCCCACATGTTGGGGACACGGAACGTTAACCGACAATTGCTGGCGCAGATGCGACCGACCACTCTGGAGTCACATGCCCTGTTCAGGGGGCTGGAGAAGAGAAGATATTAGGTGATCGGATCACGGGTTGCGTCACCCCCGACCGTTTCCTGCCTCACTGCCGCTTCCCAAACAGGATCTCGTCTGATGAAATCGCGGCCGTGCCGCGCGTGGCGCTGGCCGCTGAACCAGGCACGGGTCGGCGGGTCAAGCGTGGAAGAAACGACGGAGGCGATGTCGTGAGCACCGGATCTACGACCCTGCCCGAGAGCCCCGGCGCCGATCAGCGGAATCGGCGTCGGCGACTGCCTCGGCTGCGTGACGCGCGGATCCGCTCCAAGCTCGCCCTGATCCTCGTCGTTCCGGTGGCGGCTGTCATCGCACTGGCAACTATCCGACTCGTCTCGGTCGGCGAGGGCGCTTACGAGGCCAACCGGATCCGGTCGCTGACCGCGCTGTCGATCGATGTCTCGGCACTCACCCAGGACCTGCACAAGGAGCGGATGGCCGCGGCCGCCTTCCTGGTCGCGCCGAGCCAGAAGCCGGACGCCTACAACGTGCGGGTACGCCGCACCGACGAGCGGATCGCGGCGTACCGGGCCGAGCGCGGGAAGCTCGGCGACGTGCCGAACTCGGTACGCGACCGGCTCAAGGTGATCGACGACCACCTGAACACGCTGAACGGCACCCGCCAGGAGGTGCTGGACCGGCAGCAGATGCCGGTCTCCGAGGCGAGCCTGCGCTACGGCATCGTCCTCGACGACCTCGTGGCGTACGGCGACACGCTCGCCCAGCAGCCCGGCGCGGAGAGCCTCGCCGACGCCCGTCGCGCGGTGGCCGCCTTCGCCCACGCCAGGGCGGAGGTCGCCGAGGAGGAGGCGGTCGCCTACACCGCGCTCTCCACCGGCCGGATCGACGACGAGCAGTTCTCCTCGTTCATCGCGACCCTGACCGGCCAGCAGGAGGCCCTGCTCTCCTTCTCCCGGGCCGCCGAGCCGGCCCAGCGGGCCCTGGTGGACCGCACCGTCTCCGGTGACGCCGTGCAACTCGGCGACCGGGTCGCCACCGACGTCTCCCGCTCGGTCGGGCAGGCCCCGCTGGTCACCGCCGACGAGGCCGCCGCGGCCATCGGCGCGGTCGGCGACCTGATGCGGTGGGCCGAGATCCAGCTCCAGGACGAGCTGCTCGCCGACGCCGACGCGGTGCGCACCGACGTCATCCGGCAGGCCTTCATGGAGAGCCTGCTGGTGCTGCTCACCCTGGCCATCGCCGTGACGCTGGCCGTGGTCCTGGCCCGCTCGCTCAACGACTCGCTGCGCCGGCTGCGCGAGGGCGCGCTGGCGGTGGCGAACCACGACCTGCCCGACGCGGTGACCCGGCTCCAGAACGTCAACGCCATCGGCGACGGCGGCGTGGACGAGATCGTCCAGCAGGTCCGGGACCCGATCAAGCTGACCAACCGCGACGAGGTCGGCCAGGTGGCCGCGGCCTTCAACGTGGTCCACCGGGAGGCCGTCCGGGTGGCGGCCGAGCAGGCCGCGCTGCGGACCAGCGTCTCGGCGATGTTCCTCAACCTGGCCCGCCGCTCCCAGAGCCTGGTCGACCGGATGATCGGCGAGCTGGACGCGATCGAGCGCGGCGAGGAGGACCCGAAGCGGCTGGCCCAGCTCTTCGAGCTGGACCACCTGGCCACCCGGATGCGCCGCAACGACGAGAACCTGCTGGTGCTGGCCGGCGCCGACTCCGCCGTGCCGCGCCGCGACGACGCGCTCCTGGTCGACGTGCTGCGCGCCGCGCAGTCCGAGGTGGAGCTCTACAACCGGATCGAGTTCGGGACCGTCGACACCGACATCTCGGTCGCCGCGCACGCGGTCAACGACGTGGTCCGCCTGGTGGCCGAGTTGCTCGACAACGCCACCCGGTTCTCGCCGCCGAGCACCATCGTGGTGGCCGACGGCCGCCGGATCCGCGACTACGTCCTGATCCAGGTCGAGGACCGCGGCCTGGGCCTCAGCGACGAGCAGCTCGACTCGCTCAACCGCCGGCTGGCCGCCCCGCCCACGGTCGACGTGGCCGCGTTCCGGCTGATGGGTCTGGCCGTGGTGAGCCGGCTCGCCTCCCGCTACGGGATCCGGGTCGAGCTGCGCCGCAACGTGGAGGGCGGCACGGTCGCGCAGGTCACCCTGCCGAACGCCACCGTGGTGCTGCCGGCGAACCGGGGCCAGGCCCCGCTGACCCGCCCGCGCCAGCCGCTCGCCGTCGAGCAGTCCCCGCTCAGCCAGGTCGGCGCCGCCGACGCGCTGGCCGGCGCGGGCCGGGCCGGCACGGCCACCCTGGCCGACCAGTGGCGCAGCACGGCCACCCCGCCGCCCGCCCGCTGGCAGGCGCCCGTCGAGGCGCGGGACACCGCCCCGGCCGTGCAGTTCGGCGGCGTCACCGGCGCGCTGCCCACGGCCCCGCCGAGTGTCCCGGTCGCCTCCGCGCCGCCCGCCCCCGCTCCCGCCCCGGCCGCTCCCGCCCCGATCTCCGCCGCCGGCTGGTCGGCGAGTGGGCCGACGGTCGCGCACCCGTCCCTCGATCCACTGCCGCAGCGGGCACCGGGTGGGGAGGCGGCGACGACCGCCGCCCCGGCCGCCCCGGCCCCGGCGGCGCCGCCGGCCTACCAGCCGGCCCCGGCGGCCCCGGCGGCCCCGGTGGTGGCCCGGCCGGACCGGCCGGCCGAGGCGCCGATATTCCGGGAGATGGAGGCGGTCTGGTTCCGCTCGCACGGCGAGGACGAGACCACCATCTTCACCCGCCCCCGGTTCGACGAGGAGCCGGCTCCGGCCCCGGCGCAGGCCGCCGCGTCCGCGCAGCCGGCCGGCGCGTCCGCGCGTCCGCCGCTGCCGACCCGCACCCCGGGCGCCCAGGCGGCGGGGCTGACCACGCCGCCGCCGTACACCCCGCCGGCGGCACCGACCCCGCCACCCGCCGCGGCCGTGCCGGCACCGGCGCCGACGCCGCCGGCGATCGACCCGGAGGCCTGGCGGACGGCCGCCGACGAGGGCTGGTCGCGGGCCAGCAGGGCCGCGGAGCCCGCCAACGCCGGCACCACCCGTTCCGGCCTGCCCAAGCGGGTGCCGCAGGCCCAGCTCGTGCCCGGTGGCATCGAGCCGAAGGGCAGCCGGGCCAGCACCCGGCGCACCCCGGATGAAGTACGCGGCCTGCTGTCGGCCTACCACCGCGGTGTGCAGCGGGGTCGGACGGCCGGCGCGGACCTGAACAGCACCTCGACCAAGGAGACGAACCGATGAACAGGCCAGCGGCCATGCAGGACATGGGTTGGCTGCTCACCAACTTCGCCGACAGCGTGGCGGGCATCGCCCACGTGGTGGCGGTGTCCGCGGACGGGCTGCTGCTCGCCTCCTCCCGCGACCTGCCGGGGGATCGGGCCGACCAGCTCGCCGCGATCACCTCCGGCGTGGTGAGCCTGACCGAGGGTGCCGCCCGGATGTTCAGCGCCGGCGGGGTGCTCCAGACCGTCATCGAGATGGACAGCGGATACCTCTTCCTCATGTCCATCAGCGACGGCTCGTCGATGGCCGTGCTGGCCGCGCGGAGCTGCGACGTGGGCCAGGTGGGCTACGAGATGGCGCTGCTGGTGGAACGGGTCGGCCAGGCGTTGGTTCCGCTGCCCAGGGACGCCGTCCGGCCCTGACCGGCCGTCCGGTGACGTGGCCCGGAGCCCGCCCGGCTCCGTACGAGGGGAGGTGATCGCGAGATGGAACCACGACGAGACCCGCGTGGCGCGCTGGTGCGACCGTACGCGGTCACCCGTGGCCGCACCGAGCCGTTGCAGAACATCGCGCTCGAGGCGGTGCTGTCCTGCACGCCCACCCAGTCGGCCGAGGCGCGGTTCGCCGGGCACGACAAGTACCGCATCGCCTCCGTCTGCGAGGGCCGGGCGCAGTCGCTGGCGGAGATCGCCGCTTACACCCGGATGCCGCTGGGCGTCACCCGGGTGCTGGTCGCCGACATGGTGGCCGAGGGCCTGCTGACGCTACACACCGCCGCTCCCGCCACAGGGTTCGCGGCGCGGATGAACCTGCTTGGAAGGGTGCTAAGTGGACTTCGCGAACTATGACCCCGCGGGGGCGAGCCGCAGCCGGGAGATCATCTCCGCGAAGATCGTCATCGCGGGCGGCTTCGGGGTGGGCAAGACCACCCTCGTCGGCGCGATCTCCGAGATCCAGCCGCTGACCACCGAGGCGCTGATGACCGCGGCGGGCGTCGGCATCGACGACCCGTCGAAGGTGCCCGGCAAGGAGACCACCACGGTCGCCATGGACTTCGGCCGGATCACCATGGCCGAGGACCTGATCCTCTATCTCTTCGGCACGCCGGGCCAGACCCGCTTCTGGTTCATGTGGGACGAGATCATCCGGGGCGCGGTGGGCGCGGCCGTGCTGGTGGACACCCGCCGGATCACCGACGCGTTCGCGCCGCTGGACTACTTCGAGAACCGCAACCTGCCGTACGTGGTGGCGCTGAACCGGTTCGACGGCGCGCCGCACTACGAGCTGGAGGAGGTCCGCGAGGCGCTGGCGATCTCGCCGGACGTGCCGCTGGTGATGTGCGACGCGCGGCGGCGCGAGTCGGTCAAGCAGGTGCTGGTGGCCGTGGTCGAGCACGCCATGCTCCGGCTCCAGGCCGAGCACGGCTTCGCGGCGCCGGTCGGCTGACCCCTCCGCCCCTTTGCGGCGGGGGTCAGTCGACCCGCAGCCGGTAGCCGCGCTTGACCACGGTCTGCACGACGCGGGGGGCGTCGAGTCCGACCCGCAGGCGGGCGACCGCCATCTCCACCGCGTGCTCGTCCGCGCCCCGGGGCAGGGTACGCAGCAGGGCCGTGCGGGACAGCACCTTCCCGGGCGCGACCGCGAGCGCCCGCAGCACCGCCATGGGGGCCGGCGCCAGCGGGCGCAGCTCCCCGTCCACCACCGCGGCGTGGCCGCGCAGGGTCAGCAGGTGCCCGCCGGCCTTCACGGTCACCGTCCGGCGGGGCAGCTCGTCGACGATCGTCCGGACCAGGGCGCCGAGCCGGGCCCGGTTCGGAGCGCTCACCGGCACCCCCCGCCGCACCAGGGGCTCGGCCGTGACCGCACCGACGCAACTGGCCAGCACGTCCCCGCGCAGGGCCGCCAGCACCGTCTCGGTCCGGTCCCCGGCCGCCCGCAGCAGCGCCTCGGCCGCCGGCGCGGAGGTGAACGTCACGGCGTCGACCATCCGCCCGGCGACCAGGTCGATCAGCCGGTGCAGCGGCGCCGGGTCGGTCGGCGGCGCCCAGCGGTAGACCGGCACCTCGATCACCGTGGCCCCGGCCGACTCCAGCGCCTCGGTGCACTCCGGCTGCCGCTCGCCGTGCAGTTGCAGCGCGATGACCTGGCCGGCCACCCCGCGCCGGACCAGGTGCTCGACCACCTCGTCGCAGCTCTCCGAGGCGGGGGACCAGTGCTCGCGCAGCCCGGCCGCCCGGATCGCCCCGGTCGCCTTGGGGCCGCGGGCCACCACGTACGACCGGGCCAGCACGCTGCGCAGCGGCTCGGCCAGCCCCCAGCCCTCGGCCGCCTCCAGCCAGCCGCGCATCCCGATGCCGGTGTTCGCCATGAGCACGTCCGGCGGGCGCTCCAGGCAGGTCCGGGTGGCCTCGCGCAGGTCGGTGTCGTCGGCCAGCGGCACGATCCGCAGCGCCGGGGCGAGCACCACCCGCGCACCGCGCCGCTGGAGCAGCGCGGCCAGCTCGTCGCGCCGCCGGTCCGCGGTGACCCCGATGGTGAAGCCGGCCAGTTCCTCCCGCATCACTCCTCCTGTCGCAACCGCACCTCGACGAGGCCGTCCCGGCAGCGCACCTCGTGCCGCCGGAGCGCCACGTCCGGGAGGTCCAGGCACCGTCCGGTGGTCAGGTCGTAGACCTGCTTGTGCAGCGGGGAGGCGAGCGTCGGCAGGCCGCCGCGGCTGCCCACGATCCCCCGGGACATCACCTGCGCGCCGCCGACCGGGTCGAGGTTGTCGACCGCGTACAGCTCGCCGCCGGTGCGGAACAGGGCCACCTGCACCCCGTCGACCAGGGCGGCCACGCCCCGGTCCGGGTCCAGCCGGTCCAGCGGGCAGACGGCCGTCCAGGCCAGCATCGTCGGGGCGCTCATCGCCGTACCTCCGGAAGGCCCAGCGCGACCGGCTGGCGGCGGCCGCCGGCAGCCGGCGGGGCGCCGCGGGCGGGCACCGGCTGGCCGCGCTCCACCGCGAAGCTGATGGACGGGTCGGGCACGTCGGGTGCGTTGACGAAGGAGGTGAAGCGGCGCAGCCGCTCCGGGTCCTCCAGCACGTCCCGCCACTCGTCGGAGTAGCCGGCGACGTGCCGGGCCATGGCCGCGTCGAGTTCGGCGCAGAGCCCGAGCGAGTCGTCCACGAGCACCGACCGGAGGTGGTCGAGGCCGCCGTCCATGGCCTCGATCCAGGCGGCGGTGCGCTGCAACCGGTCGGCGGTGCGGACGTAGTAGATCAGGAACCGGTCGATCAGCTGGATCAGCGCCGCCGTGGACAGGTCGGTGGCGAACAGGTCGGCGTGCCGGGGCCGGAAGCCGCCGTTGCCGCCGACGTAGAGGTTCCAGCCGGTCTCGGTGGCGATGATGCCGAAGTCCTTGCTGCGGGCCTCGGCGCACTCCCGGGCGCAGCCGGAGACCGCCGACTTGAGCTTGTGCGGGGCGCGCAGCCCCCGGTAGCGCAGTTCCAGGGCGACGGCCAGCCCGACGGAGTCCTGCACCCCGTACCGGCACCAGGTCTCGCCGACGCACGACTTCACGGTCCGCAGCGCCTTGCCGTACGCGTGGCCGGACTCGAAGCCGGCGTCCACCAGCCGGCGCCAGATCTGCGGGAGCTGCTCGACCCGGGCGCCGAACAGGTCGATCCGCTGCCCGCCGGTGATTTTGGTGTAGAGCCGGAAGTCCCGGGCCACCTCGCCGATCACGATCAGTTTCTCCGGGGTGATCTCGCCGCCGGGGATCCGCGGCACCACCGAGTAGCTGCCGTCGCGTTGCAGGTTGGCCAGGAAGTGGTCGTTGGTGTCCTGGAGGGACGCCTGCTCACCGTCGAGCACGTGCCCGGTGCCCAGCGAGGCCAGGATCGAGGCCACCACGGGCTTGCAGATGTCGCAGCCCCGCCCGCGCCCGTGCTCGGCGATGAGCTGGGAGAAGGTGCGGATGCCCCGGACCCGCACGATGTCGAAGAGTTCCTGCCGGCCGGCGTCGAAGTGCTCGCAGAGCGCGGTGGACTGCCGCACCCCGGCCGCGTCGAGGAGCTGCTTGAGCATCGGCACGCAGGAGCCGCAGCTCGTTCCCGCCCGGGTGCACGCCTTCAGGGCCGGCACGTCGGTCGCCCCGCCGGCGATGGCCGCGTCCAGGTCGGCCCGGGTCACCGCGTTGCAGGAGCAGACCTGCGCGGCGGCCGGCAGCGCGCCGGCCCCGCCGCCCGCACCGCCCGCCGGGGCCAGCAGCGCCAGCGGGGGAGCGGGCAGCGGCCCGCCGACACTCGCCCGCAGCGTGGGGTACGCGCTCGCGTCGCCCACCAGCACGCCGCCGAGCAGCGTCTTCGCGTCGTCGGAGAGGACCAGCTTCGCGTACGACCGGGTGGCCGGGTCGGTGAACGTGACGTCGAGGCAGCCCGGGGTGACGCCGTGCGCGTCGCCGAACGAGGCCACGTCCACGCCGAGCAGCTTGAGCTTGGTGGCGGTGTCCGCGCCCGGGAAGGTGGCCGCCCCGCCGAGCAGCCGGTCGGCGACCACCTCGGCGGTCGCGTACCCGGGGGCGACCAGGCCGTGGCACGTGCCGTCCACGGCGGCGCACTCGCCGACCGCCCAGATCCGCTCGTCCGCCGTCCGGCAGCCCGCGTCGACCAGCACCCCGCCGCGCGGGCCGAGCGGCAGCCCCGCCGCCCGGGCCAGCTCGTCCCGGGGCCGGATGCCGGCGGCCACCACGACCAGGTCCGCCGCGACCGTGCGCCCGTCGGAAAGCTCCAGCGCGCCGACCGTGCCGTCCGGGCCGGGGCGCAGCGCGCCGGTGGCCACCCCGAGGTACGTGGTGACGCCCAGCTCCTCGACGTAGCGGCGGAGCATGGCCCCGCCCGCCTCGTCGACCTGCACCGGCATGAGCCGGGGCGCGAACTCGACCACGCTGGTGGAAAGGCCCAGCAGGCGCAGCGCGTTCGCCGCCTCCAGGCCCAGCAGCCCGCCGCCGATCACCGCCCCGGTGCGCCGGCCCTCGGCGTGCGCGCGGATCGCCGCCAGGTCGTCCAGCGTCCGGTAGACGAAGACCCCCGGCAGGTCGACGCCGCCGATCGGGGGCACGAACGCCGACGAGCCGGTGGCCAGCACCAGCGCGTCGTACGGGTGCTCGCCGGCCGCGGTCGTCACCACCCGCCGGGCCCGGTCGAGCGCCAGCACCGGCTCGCCCAGCCGCAGCTCCACCCCGTCGTCGGGGGTGTGCAGGTTCAGCTCCTCGGCGCTCACCCCGTCGAAGAAGGCCGAGAGCCGCACCCGGTCGTACGCCGGCCGCCGCTCCTCGCCGAGCACCGTGACCTGCCAGCGCCGCTCCTGGTCCCGGGCCCGCAACGCCTCGACGAAGCGCTGCCCGACCATGCCGTTGCCGACGACCACCAGCCTGCCGCCACTCATCGTGTCACCTCCACACGGTCCGTACTCGGTTCCTGGTGTCCCGCCACCGGATCGACCTCGGCGAGCCACCCGGCGATGCCGGCCACCGCCTCCCGGCAGCCGCCGCACCCGGTGGCCGCGCGGGTCGCCGCGGACAGCTCCGCGGCGGTCCGCGCGCCGGCGCGCCAGCACGCCACCAGGGCGCCCTTGCTCACGTCGTTGCACTGGCACACCGTGGCCGCGTCCGGCATCAGCGCCGGGGACGCGGCGGGCGTGGCCGGCGCCGCGCCGAACGCCCGCCCGAGCAGCAGCGACCGCCGGTCCGAAGGCACCGGCGCGCCCCGGTCGAAGAGCTGCACCACGGTGCCGACCGCCGGGTTGTCGCCGAGCAGGATGGCCCCGGTCAGCCGCTCGTCGCGGATCCGCAGCCGGGCGTACGTGCCCCGGGCCGGGTCGGCGAAGGTCAGCTCCTCGACCGGCCCGCCCCCGTCCGGCGCGTCGACGGCGTCGCCCATGGCGGCCAGGTCGATGCCGGCCGCCTTGAGCCGGGTCACCACGGGCCGCGGCCGGTAGCGGACCAGCGGGTCGGCGCCGGTCAGCACCTCGGCCACCACCCGGGCCTGCGCCCACGCCGGGGCGACCAGGCCGGTCAGCGTCCCGCCGTGCTGGGCGCAGTCCCCGATGGCGGAGATCCGCCGGTCGCTGGTGCGCATCCGGTCGTCCACCACCACGCCGCGGTCCACGGCCAGCCCGGCTGCGGCGGCCAGCGCGGTGTCCGGGCGTACGCCGCAGGAGAGGACCAGCAGGTCGGCCGCGAGCGAGTCGCCGTCGCCGAGGTCGAGGCGGACGCCGTCGGCGTCGGCGGTCACCCCGGTCGCCGTGACGCCCAGCCGGGTGCGCACCCCGAGACCGGCGAGGGTGCCGGCGAGGACCGCGCCGGCCGGCTGGTCGAGCTGCCGTTCCATCAGGTGCCCGACCGGGTGGACCACCGTCACGTCCAGCCCCCGGGCGGCGAGCCCGCGGGCCGCCTCCAGCCCGAGCAGCCCGCCGCCGAGCACCAGGGCGCTGCGGGCGCCCTTCGCGGCGGCGAGGATCCGCCGGCAGTCGTCCAGGGTGCGGAACGGGACCACCCGGTCGGGGAGCGGGTCGAGCCCGGGCAGCGGCGGCACGAGGGCCCGGCTGCCGGTGGCCAGGACCAGGTGGTCGTAGCCGTGCCGGTCGCCGTCGGCGGTGCGTACCTCGCGGGCGGCCCGGTCGACGGCGGTGACCGCGGTGCCGGTGCGCACGTCGGCGCCCTGCCCGGCGACCTCGGCCAGCTCCACGTCCGGCTCGTCGATCTTCCCGGCGAGCAGGGTGGAGAGCATGATCCGGTTGTACGCCCGGTGCGGCTCCGCCCCGAGCACGGTGACCTTGTGGTCCCCGTCCCGCGCGTGCAGTTCGGCGGCGAGGCGGGCGCCCGCCATGCCGTATCCCACGATGACGATTCGCTCGGTCATGCCTTCTCCACCCGGACGGCACAGATCTTGAACTCGGGCATCCCGGAGACCGGGTCGACGGCGTCGTTGGTCACCGAGTTGGCGCGGGCCGCCCCCGGCCAGTGGAACGGCGCGAAGACGGTGTCCGGCCGGATCGCCGGGCTGAGCCGGGCCGGGGCGCGCAGCTCGCCCCGGCGGGAGACCACCCGGACCTCCTCGCCGTCGGCCACGCCGAGCCGGCCGGCCAGGTCGGGGTGCAGCTCGACGAAGCCGCCGGGGGCGGCCCGGCGCAGCGCGGCGACCCGCCGGGTCTGCGCGCCGGACTGGTACTGGGCGAGCACCCGGCCGGTGGTGAAGTGCAGCGGGTAGTCGGCGCAGACCGGCTCGGCGGCCGGCCGGTGGGTCACCGACCGGAACCGGGCCCGGCCGTCCGGAGTGGGGAACCGGTCGGCGAAGAGCCGGGGGGTGTCCGGCCCGCCCTCGTCGGGGCAGGGCCAGAAGACACCGGTGTCGGCGTCGATCCGGTCCCAGCTCACCCCGGCGTAGTCGGCCGGGCCGCCGGCCGAGGCGCGGCGCAGCTCCGCGAAGACCTCCGCCGGGTCGGTGGGGAACGCGCCGGGCGCGTCCAGGCGGGCCGCCAGCCCGGCGAGGACGGCCAGGTCGGTGCGGACGCCGGGCGGGGGCTCCCGCAGGGCGCGGCGGCGCAGCACGCGACCCTCCAGATTGGTCATGGTGCCGTCCTCCTCGGCCCACTGGGCAACGGGCAGCACCACGTCGGCCAGCTCGGCGGTCTCCGAGCGCAGCAGGTCGGCCACCACCAGCAGGTCCAGGTCGCGGAGCCGGGACTCGACCCGGGCCGCGCGGGGCGCGGACACCACCGGGTTGGAGCCGAAGACCAGCAGCGCCCGGGGGCCGTGCGCGGTGCCGAGCGAGTCGAGGAGCTGGTAGGCCGGTACGCCGGGCCCGGGCAGCTCCGCGGGGTCGACGCCCCAGACCGCGGCCACGTGCTCCCGGGCCGCCGGGTCGTCGATCCGCCGGTAGCCGGGCAACTGGTCGGCCTTCTGCCCGTGCTCCCGGCCGCCCTGCCCGTTGCCCTGCCCGGTGAGGCAGCCGTAACCGGAGCCGGGGCGGCCGGGGAGGCCCAGGGCGAGCGCCAGGTTGATGAAGGCGGTGACGGTGTCGACGCCCTTGGCGTGCTGCTCCGCGCCCCGGGCGGTGAGGATGATCGCGCGGTCCACGGTGGCCAGGGCCCGGGCGGTCGCCTCCAGGTCGGCCACCGGCACCCCGGAGAGCCGCTCCGCCTCGGCCGGCCAGCAGCCGGCCACGGTCCGCCGGACCTCGTCGAAGCCGGTGGTCCGGTCGGCCACGTACGCCCGGTCGAGCCACCCCTCGGTGAGCGCGACGTGCAGCAGCGCGTTGGCCACCGCCAGGTCGGTGCCGGGCAGCGGTTGCAGGTGCAGGTCCGCCTGGCGGGCGGTGGCGGTGAGCCGCGGGTCGACCACGATGAGCCGGCCGCCCCGCTCGCGCTGGTCGGCGAGGTGGCGCATGAGCGGCGGCATGGTCTCGGCGGGGTTCGCGCCGACCAGCAGCAGGGTGTCCGCCCGGCCGAGGTCGGCGAGGGGGAAGGGGAGCCCCCGGTCGAGGCCGAACGCGCGCATGCCGGCCGCCGCGGCCGAGGACATGCACCAGCGTCCGTTGTAGTCGATGTGCCGGGTGCGCAGCGCCACCCGGGCGAACTTGCCGAGCGCGTACGCCTTCTCGTTGGTCAGCCCGCCGCCGCCGAAGACCGCGACGGCGTCCCGCCCGTGCCGCTCCTGGACCGCGCGCAGCCCGGCGCTCACCCGGTCGAGCGCCTCGTCCCAGCTCGCCGGGCGCAGGTCGCCGCCGGGCCGGTCCCGCAACAGCGGGGTGGTCAGCCGGTCCGGGTGGTCGAGCAGGTCGGCGGCGGTCCAGCCCTTCTGGCAGAGGCCGCCCCGGTTGGTGGGGAAGTCCCGGGGCGCCACCTCGACGCGCTCCCCGTTCTCGCGGAGCACCATGCCGCACTGGAGCGCGCAGTACGGGCAGTGCGTCGCCGCCTCCCGGGGTGGCCGTACCCCCGGTCGCGTCGCCACGCGTGCACCGTCTGTCATGTCGGGAAAGCGTGCCGTCAGGCGGTTTCCGGTCCGGGTCCCTTCTGTTTCGGCCCTGTCAAGAGCACCTCACACCGCACGGGAGTGACGGGCCGGTCGGCAGGGCTTAGAATGTGGGACGAAAATCTCGCATCATGGGAGGCGTGCATGAGTGTGGCGGACGCGTTCGACGCGGTGGCGGGAAGCTACGACGCGGCCCGGCGCCGGCTCGTGCCCTGCTTCGACGCCTTCTACGGCACGGCGGTCGAGGTGGCCGCGCCCCCGCTGCGGGCGGCGCTCGCGTCGGGGCGTACCCCCGAGGTGCTGGACCTGGGCGCGGGCACCGGCCTGCTCTCCCTGCTGCTGGCCGCGGCGGTCCCCGGGGTCCGGCTCACCCTGGTCGACGCCGCACCCGGCATGCTGGCGGTGGCCACCGGCCACCTGGCCGCCCGCGGGGTGCCGCACCGCACGGTGCTCGCCGACCTGGCCGCCCCGCTGCCCGCCGGCCGCTACGACGCGGTGGTCTCCGCGCTGGCCATCCACCACCTGGACGACGACGGCAAGCGGGCGCTCTACCGGCGGGCGGCCGAGGCGCTGGCGCCCGGCGGCGTCCTCGTCAACGCCGAGCAGGTGGCCGGCCCGACCCCCGCCCTCGACCGGCGCTACGACGAGGTCTGGACGGCCCGGATCACCGAGCTGGGCTCGGACGCCGCGGAGATCGCCGGTGCCCGCGAGCGGATGCGGCACGACCGGCCGGCGCCCGTGACCGACCAGTGCCGCTGGCTCGCCGAGGCCGGCCTGGTCGACGTGGACTGCTTCTTCAAGGAGTGGCGGTTCGCGGTGTTCGGGGGTCGGCGTCCCTGAGCGTGGCCGGGTGTCCGGTTCGACGACGGGTGCCAGCGGGGATGACTGGCGGTCATACCGGTGGGTAATCTGTCCGGCATGACCGCCAAGGTGACACTGTCGTTCTCCGACGAGACGATCGAGGAGGCGCGCCGGTTCGCCAAGCGGGAGGGGCTCTCCCTCTCCGCCTGGATGGACCGGGCCGCCCGGGAGAAGGCGCTGCGCGAGGTCTTCACCGCGCACGCCGAGGCGGTCGCCCGTGCCGGCCTGGACCTGGAGGCCGCCGCGCTGGCCGACGCCCAGGAGGCCGCGCTGGTCGACGACGCGCTGTTCGGCGGCGGGCGCCCGAGTGCTGCGTAGGGGAGAGGTCTGGCGCATCTCCGGCGCCCGGGAACGGCTCGGCCTGGTCATCAGCTCCGACGTCTACAACTCCACGGCCGTCCCGATCGTGATCGTGGTCGAGGTGGTCGAGGAGTCGCTGCTGCGCGACTCGCCCCTGGCCGTGCCGATGGGCGGCTACGTGGTGATGCCCGACCGGCTCTCCTCGCCCATGAAGAAGTGGTTCACCGAGTGCGTGGACGTGGCCGACACCGAGACCATGCAGCGGGTCGCCCGCGCGCTGCGCATCCTCCAGGAGATCTGAGGAGCTTCACGGCCGCCCGGCGGCGGCCGTGCGATCTCCGTTTCCGGACCGACGCGCGACAGGCACGACCGGGAAACCGCCCGTTCCTAGCGTCCCCCTCGTCACCGACGAGGAGGAGTCGCCGTGAGCACGCTCGCTTCCCCCACCCTGGCCCCGGCCGCCGCCGGCCGCCCGGGACGGATCACCGAATGGCGCCCGGAGGACCCGGAGTTCTGGGCCACGACCGGCGCGCCGGTCGCCCGCCGCAACCTGTACGTCTCGATCTTCGCCGAGCACGTCGGCTTCTCCGTGTGGAGCCTCTGGTCGGTGATGGTGCTCTTCCTCGGCCCCGAGTACGGCATCGACCCGGCCGGGAAGTTCCTGCTCACCGCCGTGCCGGCCGCGCTGGGCGCGGTGCTGCGGCTGCCGTACACCCTGGCGGTGGCCCGGTTCGGCGGGCGGAACTGGACCATCGTGAGCGCGCTGCTGCTCCTGGTGCCCGCGGTGCCCATGGCGGTGCTGATCGAGCCCGGCGTGTCGTACGCCACGCTCATGGTGCTGGCCTGCCTGACCGGCGTGGGCGGCGGGAACTTCGCCTCGTCCATGGCGAACATCAACCTGTTCTTCCCGGACCGGCTCAAGGGTCGGGCGCTCGGGCTCAACGCCGGCGGCGGCAACCTCGGCGTGCCGGCCGTGCAGCTCGTCGGGCTGGCGGTCCTGGCGACCACCGGCGCCGCGTACCCCCGGCTGGTGCCCGCGGTGTACCTGCCGCTGATCGTGGTCGCGGCGCTGGCCGCGGCGCGCTGGCTGGACAACGTGCCGGGTGCGCGCAACGAGCCCGGCGCGCTGCGCGCGGCGGCCCGCGACCCGCACACCTGGGTGATGTCCCTGCTCTACATCGGCACCTTCGGCTCGTTCATCGGCTTCGGGTTCGCCTTCGGCCAGGTGCTCCAGCTCCAGTTCCACGACCGGTTCCCCACCCCGGCCGACGCCGCCTGGCTGACCTTCCTCGGGCCGCTCATCGGCTCGCTGATCCGGCCGTTCGGCGGGCAGCTCGCGGACCGGCTCGGCGGGGCCCGGGTCACCTTCTGGAACTTCGTGGCCATGGCCGCCGGCGCGGGGCTGGTGCTCTACGCCGCCCGGGACCGGTCCTTCCCGCTCTACCTGGCCGGGTTCCTGGCGCTCTTCGTCTTCTCCGGGGTCGGCAACGGGTCGACGTACAAGATGATCCCGGCGATCTTCCGGGCCCGGGCCGCCGCCGAGGCGGAGCTGACCGGGGACCGGGAGGCGGCCGACCGGCGGGCCCGGCGGCTCTCCGGGGCGTTGATCGGCATCGCCGGGGCGGTCGGCGCCTCGGGCGGGGTGCTGGTGAACGTGGCGTTCCGGCAGTCGTTCCTGACCGCCGGCACCGCCGACGCCGCCTACCTGGCCTTCATCGCCTGGTACGCGCTCTGCTTCCTGGTGACCTGGGTGGTGTACCTGCGGCCGGGGCCGCGTAAGCTGGCCGGCGTGTGACCTCCGCCATGGGAAAGGCGCAGGCCACGCGGGGTGGCACCCCGTTTTGACCTGCCGCCGGGCGGCCGGGTATCGTTGCCTGCTGTTGTACGACATTCTTAGGCGTGCCGCATCAGGTACGCTTGGTCGTTCGTGCGCGCCTGGTCACCTCGGCGCGCGACCCCAGACCGACGACGAGACAAGGTAGACCTGTGCGTACGTACAGCCCGAAGCCGGGTGAGATCGAGCGTCAGTGGCACGTCATCGACGCCTCTGATGTCGTGCTGGGCCGCCTCGCGACCCACGCCGCCACGCTGCTGCGTGGTAAGCACAAGCCGACTTTCGCGCCGCACGTCGACACGGGCGACTTCGTCGTCATCGTGAACGCGGGCAAGGTCGCGCTGACCGGCAACAAGCGCCAGACCAAGATCGCTTACCGCCACTCCGGCTACCCGGGTGGTCTGAAGCAGGTCGGCTACGACGAGCTGCTGACCAAGCGGCCCGAGCGGGCCATCGAGCTGGCCGTGAAGGGCATGCTCCCGCACAACAAGCTGGGCCGCCAGATTCTCAAGAAGCTGAAGGTCTACGCCGGTGCCGAGCACCCGCACGGCGCGCAGCAGCCGGTGCCGTTCGAGATCAAGCAGATCGCGCAGTGAGCGCGGGCGAAGGAAGCAGCATGACCGACATCACCGCCACCGAGGTCGCCCCCGAGGCCACCGAGGCGCCGGCGCCCGTCGCGCGCGCGCCTCGTGGCGACCGCCCGATCCAGACCGTGGGTCGGCGCAAGGAGGCCATCGTCCGGGTCCGCATCGTCCCGGGCAGCGGCAAGATCACCTGCAACGGCCGCGACCTCGAGGCCTACTTCCCGAGCAAGGTGCACCAGCAGCTCATCAAGGACCCGCTGGTCACCGCCGAGAAGGCCGAGGCCTTCGACGTGATCGCCAACCTGCGGGGCGGCGGCACCACCGGCCAGGCCGGCGCGCTGCGGCTCGCCATCGCCCGGGCGCTGATCGTCAGCGAGCCCGACGACCGCCCGGCCCTGAAGAAGGCCGGCTTCCTGACCCGTGACGCCCGGGTCAAGGAGAGCAAGAAGTACGGCCTCAAGAAGGCCCGTAAGGCTCCCCAGTACTCGAAGCGCTGATCACCACCAGCGCCGTGTACTTCTGACGGACGGCCGGGTCCGCCTCCCCTCGCCGGGGGAGGTGGCCCGGCCGTTCCGCTTTTCTCCTCTCAACGGCAGTCCATCGGAGGTTGGCGGGTATGGGCCGGTTGTTCGGCACGGACGGCGTACGCGGGCGGGCGAACGCGGATCTCACCCCGGAGTTGGCGCTCGCGGTGGCGGTGGCCGCCGCCCACACGCTGGCCGAGACCGACAAGAGCCATCCGCCGCTCGCCGTGGTCGGCCGGGACACCCGGGCCAGCGGCGAGATGCTGGAGGCCGCCGTGGTCGCCGGGCTCACCAGCGCGGGCGCCAACGTGGTCCGGGTCGGCGTGCTGCCCACCCCCGCGGTGGCGTTCCTCACCGCCGAGGCCAAGGCCGACCTGGGCGTCATGCTCTCCGCCTCGCACAACCCGATGCCGGACAACGGCATCAAGCTCTTCGCCGCCGGCGGGCACAAGCTGCCCGACGAGATCGAGATGCGGATCGAGGCCGCCGTCGAGGCGAACGCCACCACCGCCTGGGAGCGCCCCATCGGCGCCGGGGTCGGTCGGGTGCACGACCTGCTCGACGGCGCCGACCACTACGTGCAGCACCTGGTCGGCACCGTGCCGCACCGGCTGGACGGCATCAAGGTCGTGGTCGACTGCGCCAACGGCGCGGCCGCCGACGTCGCCCCGGTGGCGTACCGGGAGGCCGGCGCCGAGGTGATCGCCATCTGCGCCGAGCCGGACGGCCTGAACATCAACGACGACTGCGGCTCCAACCACATCGACGCGCTACGCGCCGCCGTGGTCGAGCACGGCGCGCACCTCGGCATCGCCCACGACGGCGACGCCGACCGCTGCGTCGCGGTCACCGCCGACGGCGAGGAGGTCGACGGCGACCAGGTCATGGCAATCCTCGCCCTGGCCATGCGGGAGGCCGGCGAACTGACCCAGGACACCCTGGTCGCCACCGTGATGAGCAACCTCGGCCTGCGGCTGGCCATGTCCGCGCAGGGCATCCGGCTCGTCGAGACCAAGGTCGGCGACCGGTACGTGCTGGAGGAGCTGCGCGCCTCCGGCCTGGCGCTCGGCGGCGAGCAGAGCGGGCACATCGTGATGCCCGCTTACGCCACCACGGGCGACGGTGTGCTCACCGGGCTGCACCTCATGGCCCGGATGGCGCAGACCGGTAAGTCGTTGGCCGAGCTGGCGTCGGTGGTGACCAAGCTGCCCCAGGTGCTGATCAACGTGCCGGTGAGCGACCGCACCGTCGGCGCCGCCGCGCCGGCCGTCCGCGCCGAAGTGGAGCGGGCCGAGGCCGAGCTGGGCGAGACCGGCCGGGTGCTGCTCCGCCCGTCGGGCACCGAGCCGCTGGTCCGCGTCATGGTCGAGGCCGCCACCGAGGCGACCGCCCGATCAGTGGCCGAGCGCATCGCGGACCAGGTCCGCAACGCCAGCCCGGCGGCCTGACGGCCTTCCCCCGTCCCATCCCGCAGTCGATCAAGAAGTTTGCGTCTGGTCCCGGCCCTCCGGGGCCACGAACTTCTTGGTCAACTCGCTTCGGAGAGGCGGCGGAGGAAGCGGTCGGCCAGGTCGAGGATCTGGTCGGCGTCCAGCTCCAGCGCGGGGCCGGCCACCGTCACCTCGGTCAGCGCCAGGCCCGGCACCTCGGTGTCCCGCCAGCCGCCCGCGAACCACGCCTTCTCCTCCTCGGCGAGGGCGAGGTTGGCCTCGTTCAGATCCTCCGCTGGGTACGGCAGCCACAGGCGGAACTGGTGGGTGTGCGGCGGCGCCGGGTGGACCCGCGCGCCGGGCACGCCGGCCAGCGCCTCCGCCACCCGCTTCGCGTGCGCCACGTAGCCGGCCAGCCGGGGCAGCTCACGCTCCAGGCCGGCCAGCGCGGCGAGGGCCGCCGGCCACTGCTGGAACAGGGTGCCCCCGTAGCGGTGCCGCCAGGCGCGGGCGTACCGGACCAGCTCCGCGTCGCCGGCCAGGGCCGCCCCGGAGTGGCCGCCGAGGGACTTGTAGAACGAGACGTACGTGCTGTCGGCCAGGGCCGCGATCTCGGCCGCCGAGCGCCCCAGGTGGACGGTGGACTCCCAGAGCCGGGCCCCGTCCAGGTGCACGCGGGCGCCCCGCTCCCGGGCGGCGCCCACCACCGCGACCAGCTCGTCCCAGGTCGGCAGGACGAAGCCGGCGTCCCGCAACGGCAGCTCCAGGAACAGCGTGCCGATCGGCTCGTCGAGCGCGGCCACCTCCTCGGCCGTCGGATTGCGCGGCGCCTCCGTGGTCCGCACCGCCCGCAGCCCGCCGAGCACCGCGTACGCGTCGCGCTCGTGCAGCAGCGGGTGGCTCAGCGGGTGCAGGCCGACCGCGTCCCGGCCGGTCAGCTCTGCGCCGTGGCGCATCGCCACCTGCTGGGCCATCGTGCCGGTGGGGAAGAAGGCGGCCGCCTCCGTGCCGAGCAGCTCGGCGACCCGGCGCTCCAGCTCCTCCACCGCCCCGCCCTCGCCGTAGAAGTCGGGCAGCAGGTCCTCCGGCACGGCTCCGCCGAGCGCCGTGAGCTGCTCCCGCACCGAGGCCGGCCGGACGCCGGAGAGCACCGTGTCGCAGTCGCGCTGGGCGGCGAGCCGGCGCATCCGGTCGGCGTACGCGTCGGTCATCCGTCCTCCCTGAGCCGGCGCAGCCGGCTGACCGCCTCGGTCAGCACCTCGGGCCGCTTGCAGAACGCGAACCGGACCAGCCGCCGGCCCGCCTCCGCGTCGTCGTAGAAGACCTGGGTCGGCACCGCCACCACGCCGCAGCGCTCCGGCAGCGACCGGCAGAACTCCACCCCGTCCCGCCCGCCGAGCGGCGTGACGTCGGCGGTGACGAAGTACGTCCCCTCCGGCGCGAGGACGCCGAACCCGGCGTCGGTGAGGCCGGCGACGAGCTGGTCCCGCCGCTGCTGGAGGCCGTCCCGGAAATCGGCGAAGTAGGCGTCCGGCAGGCCGAGCGCCACGGCCACGGCCGGTTGCAGCGGGCCGGCGTTGACGAAGGTGAGGAACTGCTTCACCCGCAGCACCGCGGCGACCAGCGGCGCCGGGCCGCTCACCCAGCCGACCTTCCAACCGGTGCAGGAGAACGTCTTGCCGGCCGAGGAGATGCGCAGGGTCCGCTCCCGCATGCCGGGCAGCGTCGCCAGCGGCAGGTGCGGGGCGGCGGCGTCGGTGAAGACCAGGTGCTCGTAGACCTCGTCGGTGACCGCGTACGCGCCGTGCTCCTGGCACAGCTCGGCCACCAGGGCCAGCTCGTCGGCGGTGAAGACCTTGCCGGTCGGGTTGTGCGGGGTGTTCAGCAGCACCAGCCGCGTGCGCGGCCCGAACGCCGCCCGCAGCTCCGCCGGGTCGAAGGCGTAGCGGCCGTCGGCGCCGGGACGCAGCGTCACCGGGCGGCGGACCGCGCCGGCCAGAGCGATCGAGGCCGCGTACGAGTCGTAGTACGGCTCGAAGCACACCACCTCGTCGCCCGGCTCGCAGAGGGCGAGGATGCTCGCCGCGATCGCCTCGGTGGCGCCCGCGGTCACCACGATCTCGCCGTCCGGGTCGTACTCCAGGTCCCAGAACCGGCGCTGGTGGGCAGCGACGGCTGCGCGCAGCGCCGGGATGCCCGGACCCGGCGGGTACTGGTTGTGGCCGGAGCGCAGCGCCTCGGCGGCCGCGGCGAGCATCTCCGGCGGCCCGTCGGTGTCGGGGAAGCCCTGCCCGAGGTTGACCGCGCCGGTGCGCACGGCCAGCGCCGACATCTCGGCGAAGATGGTGGTGCCGAACGGCCGCATCCGGGCCACCAGCGGATCGGTCGTCGTCACGCCGGCCAGCCTACGGCCCGGCGCCGACGCCGCAAGACCACCGCGTTCCCCGCCGCCGGCGTCACCAGCCGAAGCAGGTCGCCCCCCACTCGCCCGAGTCCTGCGAGACGACCTTCCCGTTGACGGTGATCCGGCAGCTCGCCTCGCCCGAGCCGGTGGGCGACGCGATGATCTGCACCCGTTCCCGGTCGTTCGCGGTGAACGCCAGCCGCCACGGCGGCGGCACCCCGTCGATCTGGAGGAAGTCGGCGTTGGCATCGTAGAACTGGATGTCGACGGGGCCGGTGCCGCTCACCTCGTACCGGACCGTGAACCGGCCGGGCCCGCCGGACGGGGTGGTGGCGGGGACCGGCGGCGCGGGGTCCGTGGGTTCCCCGGCGAGGCCGCCGTCCGGCTCGTCGAACTCGGGGTCGTACGGCTGACCCGAGGTGGTCGAGTCGTCGACGAAGCTGCCCAGCACGCCCAGGCCGACGCAGCCGCAGAAGGCGAGCACCAGGGCGATGACCACGGTCACCACGACGGGCACGACCCACCCGCTGCCCGACCGGGGCGGCGCCCCCGTGGGGTACGCGTACGGCGGCGGGTAGCCGACCGGCGGCCACCCCGGACCCGGGGCGCCACCGGGCCAGGGCGGCGCGGGCGGGGCACCGGCCGGGCCCGGCGGCGGGACGGCCGGGCGCGGCGTGCCGCCCGGGGCGTTCGGGTCGTAGGGCGCCGGCCAGCCGGCCGCCCCCGGGACTGCCGTCGGATCCGCGCCGGTGCCGGGCGGCGGAGCCGTTTCGGGCACGCCCGGCGCCGCCGATCCCGGCGGACCCCATGGGTGGGGAGCCCCGCCGGGCGCGGCCGGTCCTGGTTGCCCCCATGGGTTGGGGGTTCCGCCGGGCGCGGCGGACGCGGGCGGGTCCCACGGGCTCGGGGTCCACGGAGCCGGCGCCCAGGGGGTGGGCGGCGCCCAGGGCTGCGGGGCGGTGAGCGGATCCGGCGGCGTCCAGGTCGTGGGTTCCGGGGCGGCCGGCGGGGCGGTCGGGTCGCTCGGGCCGGTGCTGTGCCCCGGCTCGGGGATGGGGGTCGTCTCGGACATCGGCTCAGCTCGCAGGGGACGGCGCGGACGACCGCGGGAGGGGTGGGGCCGGGGGTCGCCCCGACCGGGGCCCTCAATGTACGGCCCGACGACCAGCCGCACGTACCCGCGCGGGGGCGCCGGGGCGGGTCTCCCCGGACGGGCCGGCGGTCGGTCCGGGCGGTGCTTCCGGTCCGCCGGACTGCCTGGGTGGTTTGTCCGATCCTCGTCATCCGCTCACCGGTTCGCTCAAATTCAGTGATCGTTTACCGGACTTCCGAGCACGCGCGATGAGCGAAACTGAGTTAGGCTGCGGACCATGTGTGGAATCGTGGGTTACGCCGGTGCGCGCCCGGCGCTCGGCATCGTGCTGGACGGACTGCGGCGGCTGGAGTACCGCGGCTACGACTCGGCGGGCGTCGCCGTCGTCTGCGACGACGAGCTGCTGATCGAGAAGAAGGCGGGCAAGCTGGCCAACCTGGAGAAGGTGCTGGCCGAGCGGGCCGCCACCGACCCGGAGTCCTGCGCGGCCAGCCCGATCGGCATCGGCGACGGCACCACCAGCATCGGCCACACCCGGTGGGCCACCCACGGCGGCCCGACCGACCGCAACGCCCACCCGCACCTCTCCCCGGACGGCCGGGTCGCCGTGATCCACAACGGCATCATCGAGAACTTCGCGAAGCTCCGCGCCGAGCTGGAGGCCGACGGCGTCGAGTTCGCCAGCGACACCGACACCGAGTGCGCCGCGCACCTGCTCGCCCGCTCCCTGGCCGACCTGCGCTCGGCCGGTGAGGTCGACAGCCCGCAGCTGCTCGCCTCCGCCATGCGGCTGGTCTGCCAGCGGCTGGAGGGCGCCTTCACGCTGCTCGCCGTCGACGCCGGCATCCCCGGCGCGGTGGTCGGCGCCCGGCGCAACTCGCCCCTCGTGGTCGGCCGCGGTGACGGCGAGAACTACCTGGCCAGCGACGTGGCCGCGTTCATCGAGCACACCCGCGACGCGGTCGAGCTGGGCCAGGACCAGATCGTCCTGATCACGCCGGAGAGCATCGAGATCACCGACTTCGCCGGCCAGCCCGCGACCGGCAAGGACTTCCACATCGACTGGGACTCGTCGGCCGCCGAGAAGGGTGGCTACGACTGGTTCATGCTCAAGGAGATCGAGGAGCAGCCGCAGGCCATCGCCGACACGCTGCTCGGCCGGCTCACCGAGAGCGGCGAGATCGCGCTCGACGAGGTCCGCCTCAGCGAGCAGGACCTGCGCGACGTCGACAAGATCTTCATCGTGGCCTGCGGCACCTCCTACCACGCCGGCCTGGTCGCCAAGTACGCCATCGAGCACTGGACCCGGATCCCCTGTGAGGTGGAGCTGGCCAGCGAGTTCCGCTACCGCGACCCGGTGCTGGACCGGTCCACGCTGATCGTGGTGATCTCGCAGTCCGGCGAGACCATGGACACGCTGATGGCGCTGCGCCACGCCAAGGATCAGAAGGCCCGCGTGCTGGCCATCTGCAACACCAACGGCTCCACCATCCCGCGCGAGTCCGACGCGGTGCTGTACACGCACGGCGGCCCGGAGATCGCGGTCGCGTCCACCAAGGCGTTCCTCACCCAGGTCGTCGCGTGTTACCTGATCGGGCTGCACCTCGCCCAGGTGCGCGGGATCAAGTTCGCCGACGAGGTCGGCGCCGTCGTGGCCCAGCTCCAGGAGATGCCCGCCAAGCTGCGCGAGCTGCTGGACCGGATCGAGCCGGTCCGCGAGCTGGGCCGTGAGCTGAAGTCCGAGCCGACGGTGCTGTTCATCGGGCGGCACGTGGGCTACCCGGTGGCCCTCGAAGGCGCGCTGAAGCTCAAGGAGCTGGCGTACATGCACGCCGAGGGCTTCGCGGCCGGCGAGCTGAAGCACGGCCCGATCTCGCTGATCGACAAGGGCACGCCGGTCATCTGCATCGTGCCGTCGCCGGTGGGCCGGGGCATGCTGCACGACAAGGTCGTCTCCAACATCCAGGAGGTGCGCGCCCGCGGCGCCCGCACCATCGTGATCGCGGAGGAGGGCGACGAGGCGGTGGTCCGCTACGCCGACCACCTGATCTACGTGCCGCGCACGCCCACGCTGCTGGCGCCGCTGGTGACCACGGTGCCGCTCCAGGTGCTCGCCGCCGAGATCGCCGCCGCCCGCGGGCACGACGTCGACCAGCCCCGGAACCTGGCCAAGTCGGTCACCGTCGAGTAGTCGACCCGGTCGCGGCCCCTCCGTCCCACGGCGGAGGGGCCGCGTCGTGTCCGGCCACCGTGGGCGGCGTCGACGCGGGCGATCGAGGTGATCGCGGCGGTCGGCGGCGCCGGCTCGCAGGGCCGGCGGCGTGGCGGTCATCGGCCCAGCACGATCCGGGCCATCCCGTCGAGAGCGGGGTTGCCGGGATCCCAGTAGCCGGCGTGCCCGTGGCGGCCGCTGGGGAAGCGCCGGCCGCCGAAGCCCGGGGTGCTCGGGTCGGTGCCGAACCAGAGCCGGTCGTCGTGCGGGTCGAGCAGCGCCGCGGCCCGGCCGAGCGGGGTGCCGGCCAGCAGGGCCCGGCGGGCCAGCTCCTCGGGCGGCCGGGCCAGCCGGATCACGTCGTCCGGCGCGGTGGCGGCCCAGACCTGGCCGGGCGGCACCCGCAGCTCGGCCGCGTGGTCGACGCCCACGCCGGGGGAGCCGACGAAGACCAGCGCGTCGGCGCCCAGCCCGTGGTCGCGGGCCGCCGTGCCGACCACCAGCGAGCCGTAGCTGTGCCCGAGCACGGTCTGCCGGGCCGGCGGCCCCTCGTGCGAGGCGCGCAGCCCCTCCTGGAACCGGTGCAGGGCCGGACCCGCGTCCTCGGCCTGGCGGCCGCGCGCCGCCTCGGGCAGGAAGTCCGGTGCGTCGTAGTCCAGCCAGAGCACGGCCGCCGCCTCCGTGCCCGGCCCGAGCGCCGCGCAGCGGTCCAGCACCCGGGCGGCGCGGCCCAGCTCGGCCGGGGCGTCGGCGAGGTCCGCGGTCATCCCCGGCACGTAGGTCAGCACCGCGCCGGCCCGGTCCGGGTTGCCGAGCGCCACCACCGCCCGCCCGTCCCCGGCCGGATCCAATCCCAGCAGGTACGCCCGCGGCGCCCCCGGGGCGGCCAGCCGCTCGCCCAGCCCGTCGAGGCCGCGCAGCGCCGCCTCCACCCCGGCGACCCGGGCCAGCCGGGCCATTTCGAGCGGACCGGCCGGCAGCGGGCGCAGCAGCCCGGCGCGCCGCTCCAGCAGCTCGGCCCGGCGCCGGGTCAGCAGCAGCCGGTTGGCCTGGTCGCGGGCCGCCACCGGCACCCCGTCGAGGCGGCCGACCCGGTCCGGTTCGTGGCCGACCAGCCAGCGGCGCTCGGCCGGGGTGAGGCCGGCCCACCAGCGGCTCACCTCGGCCGGCCCGGCTCCGGGCGCGGGTCGCCAGGCCGGCGGGACGCTCACCCACCCGGTCGCCGCCGCCGTCGCGAGCTTGCCGGCCGGCCGCCTCCCGGTCCGCCGCGCCGGCCAGCGCCAGCGCGCCGTGGATCTCGGCGCCCGCCTGTGCCACCGCCGGGCCGACCAGGGCGGCCGGTCGGGGGCGGGTCGGATCGGGCCGGACCGCCCCGGCCCGGTCCACCAGCAGGCCGCCCGCGTCGGCCTGCGCCACGGCGGCGCCGAGCCGGGCCTTGGCCGCGCCCACCCGGGCGGCGAACTCGGCGAGCACCTGGTCGGCCTCGATCAGCGCGGGCAGCAGGTCGGTCAGGTCGGCGCGCAGCTCGCCGATCCGCCCCCGCGCGGTGGTCGAGGCCGTGCCGGACCAGCCGGGACGCAGCGCGCCGATCCGGGCGGTCAGCCCGTCGGCCCGGTGCCGCACCGGCCCGGTCAGCCCCCGCCAGGCCGCCCCGGCGGCGGCCCAGGCACCTGGATCGGCCCGCCAGAGCTGCGCATAGCCCACCGGGACGACCTCCACCGCCCGCTCCGCCCGCCCGGCCGGCACCCGCCCGGGCGCGCGAACCACCGCGTACCCGCTCACCGGGGGATCCCGGCGAGACGGCGGGCGGCTCGTTCGTCGACCGCCTCGTAGCCGTCGGCGGCGGCCCGGACCGCCTCCGCGGTGGCCGCCACCCGGGCGGCCAGCGACCCGCACCAGCGCTGCACCCCCGCCTCCAGATCGGCCAGCGCCACCCCGGCCCGCCAGCCGTCGGCCGGCACCACCAGCCCCGGCTCGGCGGCCGGCCCGCGAGCCAGCCGGTGCGCGTCGTCGGCCAGCTCCCGGGCCACCCCACGCAACAGCTCGGGCTCGACGCTGAACGGTTCCTCGGCCACGGCGACCTCCCTGCACCCCGACGGACACCCGGGACGCTAGGGCTCGACGTACCGCCCGCACCGGCCCTGTGGACAACCCGCGGCACGCCGGATTCCGGGTTTTCCACAGGCGTTCTCCACCGCCGATCCCCGGCCCCGACCGCCGGTAGGGTGAGGTCCGTGATCGTGGCTGTCGGCATCGACGTGGTGCTGGTGGACCGGTTCGCCCGGTCCCTGGCGCGCACGCCGCTGCTCGCCGACCGCCTCTTCACCGAGGCCGAGCGCTACACCCGCGGCGGCAACCCGCGCTCGCCGGAGTCGATGGCCGCCCGGTTCGCGGCCAAGGAGGCGGTGGCCAAGGCGCTCGGCGCGCCGGCCGGGCTGAACTGGCACGACTGCGAGGTCGTGCCCGACCCGGAGGGCCGCCCCTGGCTGACCGTCTCCGGCACGGTGGCCGCCGCGGCGGCCGAGCGCGGGATCAACCGCTGGCACCTGTCGTTGTCGCACGACGGCGGGATCGCGTCGGCCATGGTGGTCGCGGAACGGTGAGCCGACCCGGCGGGCCGGTCGGCCGGTCCGGGACGAACGGGACGAACGGACGGGACGGAGTGGCATGAGACCGGTGTGGCGGGTCGCGGACATACGCGCGGCGGAGGCGGGCCTCATGGCCACCCTGCCGCCCGGGGCGCTGATGCAGCGGGCCGCCGCGGGGCTGGCCCGCCGCTGCGCGCTCCTGCTCGGCGAGCGGGGCGGCGTCTACGGCGCCCGGGTGCTGCTGCTGATCGGCTCCGGCGACAACGGCGGCGACACCCTCTACGCGGGCGCGCACCTGGCCCGGCGGGGCGCGGCGGTCGACGCCCTCCTGCTCACGCCGGGCCGGGCGCACGCCGACGGGCTGGCCGCGTTGCGGGCGGCCGGCGGGCACGTGGTCGACCGGCCGCCGGCCGTGGTCGACCTGGTGCTCGACGGCATCGTCGGGATCGGCGGCACCGGCGGGCTCCGGGAGACCGCCGACCAGCTCGCCGCGAGCCTGGCCGAACGCAGCGGGCGGGACGGGGCGAGGGCCACGGTGGTCGCGGTGGACGTGCCGAGCGGCGTCGCCGTGGACACCGGGCACGTGCCGCTCACCGCCTCCGGCCGGCCCTGCGCCGTCCGCGCCGACGTGACGGTCGCCTTCGGCGCGCTGAAGCCGGCCCTGGTGGTCGGCCCGGCCGCGCCGCTCGCCGGGCACGTCGAGCTGGTCGACATCGGGCTGGCGCCCTGGCTGCGCGGCACCCCGGCCCTGCGCGTCACCGAGTGGTCCGACGTGGTCGACTGGTGGCCCCGGCTCGGCCCGTCCTCGGAGAAGTACAGCCGGGGCGTGGTCGGCGTGGCGACCGGCTCGGCCACCTACCCGGGCGCGGCGGTGCTCTCGGTGAGCGGCGCGTTGGCCGGCCCCACCGGCATGGTCCGCTACGCGGGCGGCGCCCGCGCGGAGGTGCTGCACCAGCACCCGTCGGTGATCGCTTACGACCGGGTCGCCGACGCCGGCCGGGTGCAGGCGTGGATCTGCGGCTCCGGGCTGGGCACCGGCGAGGAGTCCGCCGCCGAGCTGCGTGCGGTGCTCGCCGCGCCGGTGCCGGTGGTGCTCGACGCCGACGCGCTCACCCTGCTGGTCGACGGCAAGCTGGCGGACCGGCTGCGCGGGCGGGACGCGCCGACCGTGGTGACCCCGCACGACCGCGAGTACGCCCGGCTCTGCGGCGAGTCCCCGGGGGCGGACCGGGTCGGGGCGGCGCTGCGGCTGGCCGCCTGGATGAACGCGGTGGTGCTGCTCAAGGGCGACCGCACGATCGTCGGCACCCCGGACGGCCGGGCCTACGTCAACCCGACCGGCACGCCGGTGCTGGCCACCGGGGGCACCGGCGACGTCCTGGCCGGGCTGCTCGGCTCGCTGCTCGCCGCCGGGCTCGCGCCGGAGCGGGCGGCGGCCACGGCGGCGTACCTGCACGGGCTGGCCGGCCGCGAGGCGGCGCGCGGCGGTCCGGTGACCGCGCCCGACGTGGCGACCGCGCTGCGCCCGGTCCTCGCCCGGCTGTGCTGAACGCGCAGGTTGCCGGGGCTGCGCGCGGCGGCCACCGCCGGCGGGCGGGCGGCCGGCCGCGCGGCTCAGGGCCACGGTGATCACGGACGGAAGTAGGCTGAAGGCATGTGGCAGTCGGAGGTGCGCGTCGACCTGGACGCGATCCGGGAGAACGTGGCCCGGCTCAAGTCGGGCACCAGCGCCGAGCTGATGGCGGTGGTCAAGGGCGACGGCTACGGCCACGGCATGGTGCCGGCGGCCAACGCGGCGCTCGACGCGGGAGCCGACTGGCTCGGCGTCTGCACCCTGGACGAGGCGCTCCTGCTGCGCCAGGAGGGGGTCACCGCGCCCGTGCTGGCCTGGCTGCTCGACCCGGGGCTGCCGCTGCACGACGGTGTCGCGGTCGGTGTCGACCTGGGCTGCGCCAGCCTCGCCCAGCTCGACGAGATGATCGAGGCGGGCCGGCTGGCGGACCGCCCGGCCCGGCTGCATCTCAAGATCGACACCGGGCTGTCGCGCGGCGGGGCCACCGTCGCCGACTGGCCGGCGCTGCTGGAGGCCGCCGCGAAGGCCCAGGCCGACGGCCTGGTCGAGGTGGTCGGCGTGTGGAGCCACTTCGTGTACGCGGACTCGCCCGGCCACCCCACCACCGACCGCCAGTTGGCGGTGTTCCACGAGGGGCTGGAGATGGTGGAGCGGGCCGGGCTGCGCCCCCGCTACCGGCACCTGGCCAACTCGGCGGCCACCCTGACCCGCCCGGACACCCACTTCGACCTGGTCCGCCCCGGCCTGGCGGTCTACGGCCTCTCCCCGATCGAGGGCGAGCAGTTCGGCCTGCGCCCGGCGATGACCGCCCGGGCCCGCGTGATGCTCACCAAGCGGGTCCCGGCCGGCACCGGCGTCTCCTACGGCCACGCCTACCTCACGAAGCAGGAGGCGAACCTGGCGGTCGTCCCGCTCGGCTACGCCGACGGGGTGCCGCGGCACGCCTCGAACACCGGCCCGGTGCAGCTCGCCGGCAAGCGGCGGACCATCTCCGGGCGGGTCTGCATGGACCAGTTCGTGGTCGACTGCGGCGAGGACGAGGTGGCCGCCGGTGACGTGGCCGTCCTCTTCGGCAGCGGCGCGGACGGCGAGCCCACGGCCGACGACTGGGCCGAGGCGGTCGGCACCATCAACTACGAGATCGTGACCCGGTTCGGCGGCGTCCGGGTGCCGCGCGTCTACGACGGCGAGCGGCCGTGAGCGCGAGGAGTGAGCCGGGGTTGCGAGCCCCGCAGTCGCGAACCGAGGCGGCACGGTGAGTCAGCGGTTCCGGATTCCCCGGCCGCGCACCGCCGCGGGTCGGGTCGCCGGGGTCGTGGGCGCCGCGGTCGGCGTCGCCGCCGCCGGGCTCGCCGCGGGGGTGGTGAGCGAGCGGGTCCTGGTCCGCCGCCTCAAGTCCGACCCCACCGATCCGCACGCGGGCGAGGTGTTCGGCGAGCAGCGGTACGACGAGGCGTACCTGCTGGAGATGCCGGGCGGCACCGACATCCACGTGGAGGTGGTCGAGCCGACCCGGCCGGTCGCCGGGCACCCGACCGTGGTGCTGGTGCACGGCTTCTGCCTGGACATGGGCACCTTCCACTTCCAGCGCAAGATGCTCGCCGCGCGCGGCGACTACCGGATCGTCGCCTACGACCAGCCCGGGCACGGCCGCTCCGGGAAGCTGGAGGGCGGTGACTACGACCTGGCCGCGCTGGGCCACACCCTGCGCCGGGTGATCGACGAGGTGGCGCCGGAGGGGCCGCTGGTGCTGATCGGTCACTCGATGGGCGGCATGACGATCATGGCGCTGGCCGAGCTCTACCCGGAGCTGTTCGGCGACCGGGTGGTCGGCACGGTGCTGATGGCCACCTCGGGTGGGCTGCTCGCGGAGACCAAGCTGGTGGCGCCCGCGCTGCTCGGCCGGGTCGGCGCGCCGGTGATCTACATGATGAGCAACGCCACCCGGTACGGCGGCACGGTGATCGACAAGGCCCGCAAGTCCACCTCCAACGTGGCCTGGCTGCTCACCCGCAAATACGGCTTCGGCACCCCGAAGCCCAGCCCGGCCCTGGTGTCCTACGTCGAGACGATGAACTCCCGCACCTCGGCCGACACGGTCACCCGCTACCTGCGCACCCTGGCGACCCACTCCCGGTTCCCGGCGCTGGCCGCGCTGGCCGGCACGCCGGTGCTGGTGATCGTGGGGGACAAGGACATGATCACGCCGGTGACCCACTCCGAGGAGATCGTCCGGCGGCTGCCGCACGCCGAGTTCGTGAAGATCCACGACAGCGGGCACGTGGTGATGCTGGAGCACGCCGACGAGGTGAACGCGGCGCTGGAGAGGTTCCTGGAATCGCTGTGAGCGCGAGGAGTGGGCCGGGGTTGCGAGCCCCGCAGTCGCGAGCCGAGGTGCCGCTGTGAGCGCGAGGAGTGAGCCGGGGTTGCGAGCCCCGCAGTCGCGAGCCGAGGTGCCGCTGTGACCACCGTGCTGGAGTTGAAGACGGTCGACGACACCCACGGGTTCGGTCGCCGGCTGGCCGGGGTGCTGCGCGCCGGTGACCTGCTGCTGCTCAGCGGCCCGCTGGGCGCCGGAAAGACCGCGCTGACCCAGGGGATCGGCTCCGGTCTCGGGGTGCGCGGCGACATCACCTCGCCGACCTTCGTGATCGCCCGCGTGCATCGCCCGGATCCGGCCCGGGGCGGCCGGGTGACCCTGGTGCACGCCGACGCGTACCGGCTGGGGGAGTCGGCCGACCCGCGCGCCGAGATCGACGACCTGGACCTGGACGCCTCGGTGGACGAGGCGGTCACCGTGGTCGAGTGGGGCGAGGGGATGGTCGAGCAGCTGGTCGACGCCCACCTGCGGGTCCGCATCGACCGGCGGGACGACGACACCCGGGTGGTCACCCTGGAGCCGGTGGGCGGCGACTGGGCGCGGCGGCTGGCCGCCCTGGACTGACCGCTGTCGTACCCGCTGCCTACAGTTCCGGGGACCGATCAGACGCGGTGAAAGGTTGCCGATGCCCGACGACGCCCCCACCCTCGACCTGCTGGCGCTCCTGCCCGACACCTGGCGGGTGGCGCTCACCCCGCACCTCGACCCGGCCCGCACCGCGGCGCTGGCCGAGTTCGTCGCCGGGGAATACGCCACCGGGACGGTCTTCCCGCCGGTCGAGGACCTGTTCTCGGCCTACCGGCTGTGCGGGCCGGAGCAGACCCGGGTGCTGATCCTCGGGCAGGACCCCTACCACAAGGCGGGGCAGGCGCACGGGCTGAGCTTCAGCGTGCGCGAGGGGGTGGCGGTGCCGCCGTCGCTGCGCAACGTCTTCAAGGAGTTGGGCGAGGACCTGGGCGTGCCGAAGCCGGCCGGCGGCAACCTGAGCGGCTGGGCGGCGCAGGGCGTGCTGCTGCTCAACGCGGTGCTCACCGTCCGCCAGGCCACCCCGGGCTCGCACGCCAACAAGGGATGGGAGGAGTTCACCGACGCCACCATCCGGGCCCTCGACGCGCTGGACCAGCGGGTGGTCTTCCTGCTCTGGGGCGGCTACGCGCGCAAGAAGGCCGGCCTGGTCACCAACCCGAACCACGTGGTGCTGGAGGCCGGCCACCCCAGCCCCATGAACCCGCGCGGCTTCCTGGGCAGCCGTCCGTTCAGCGCGGCCAACAAGGCGCTCGCCGACGCCGGCCTGCCCACCATCGACTGGGAGCGCACCGCCGGCTGACCGCCGCAGTTCCATCGGGGGGTCCTCCGCACCCCGAGCTGAGCGGGGAGGCAGGAGGGGCGTCACCGGCGGTAACCGGGGCGGCGACTAGGCTGGCATACCGTGCTCGTACTCGTGGTGGACTCCTCGACGCCCGCGGTGACCGCGGCGCTGGTCGAGGTCTCGGCGGACGGCGTCGCGGCCCGCGCGCAGCGGTGCACGGTCGACGCCCGGGCGCACGGCGAGCTGCTCGCCCCGCAGGTCGACGCGGTGCTGGCCGACGCCGGCGCCCGCCCCGCCGACCTGACCGCGATCGTCGCCGGGCTCGGTCCCGGGCCGTTCACGGGGCTGCGGGTCGGCCTGGTCACCGCCGCCACCATGGGTCAGGTGCTCGGCATCCCCACGTACGGGGTCTGCTCGCTGGACGGGATCGGCCACCCGGTGGCCGTCGGGGAGCCGGTGCTGGCGGCGAGCGACGCCCGCCGCCGGGAGGTCTACTGGGCCGTCTACGACGGCGCCGGCCAGCGCATCGCCGGGCCGAACGTGGACGCACCGGCGGTCGCCGCCGAGCGGGCCCGGGACCTGGCCGTCACGGTCGCGGTCGGTGACGGCGCGCACCGGTACGCGGACGTCCTCGGCCTGCCGGTCCGGGAGGAGCCGCGCTACCCGGACGCCCTGACGCTGGCCCGCCTGGCCGCCGAGCGCATCCGCGCCGGCGCTCCCGGCGAGCCGCTCACCCCGCTCTACCTGCGCCGCCCCGACGCGGTCGCGGCCACCGGCCACAAGCCGGTCCTCCCGTGAGCGCGAGGAGTGAGCCGGGGTTGCGAGCCCCGCAGTCGCGAACAGAGGCGGCACCGTGAGCGCGAGGAGTGAGCCGGGGTTGCGAGCCCCGCAGTCGCGAACAGAGGCGGCACCGTGAGTCAGGTCCGACTGGGCCGGTTCCGCTGGTGGCACGTCGAGCAGGTGCTGCCGCTGGAGGCGGACCTGTTCGGCGCCGAGCGGTGGTCCCCGGCGATGTTCTGGAACGAGTTGGCCAACGGCCACCACTACCTGGTCGCCACCGACGACGACGGCACGGTGCTCGGCTACGCCGGGCTCATGGTGGCGCCGCCGGACGAGGCGTGGGTGCAGAACATCGCGGTCCGCCGGGACGCGCAGCGCCGGGGGATCGGCCGGCTGCTGCTGGAGGCGCTGCTGGCCGAGGCGGCCCGGCAGGGGATGCGCAGCACGCTGCTGGAGGTGGCCGCGGACAACGCGCCCGCGCAGCGGCTCTACGCGATGTACGGCTTCGAGCCGATCGGCGTGCGCCGCGGCTACTACCAACCGAGCAACACCGACGCGCTGGTCATGCAGCGCAACGAGGACTGACGAGCATGGCTGACGAACCACTGATCCTCGGCATCGAGACGTCCTGCGACGAGACCGGGGTGGGCATCGTCCGCGGGCACACCCTGCTCGCCGACGCGCTGGCCTCCAGCGTCGAGGAGCACGCCCGGTTCGGCGGCGTGGTGCCCGAGGTGGCCAGCCGCGCCCACCTGGAGGCCATCGTGCCGACCATGGACCGGGCGCTGCGCGAGGCCGGGGTGACGATCGCCGACATCGACGCGATCGCCGTCACCTCCGGGCCGGGCCTGGCCGGCGCGCTGCTCGTCGGGGTCGCCGCCGCCAAGGGGTACGCGGTGGCCGCCGAGAAGCCGGTGTACGGGGTGAACCACCTCGCCGCGCATGTGGCCGTGGACACCCTGGAGCACGGCCCGCTGCCCGAGCCGGCCATCGCCCTGCTGGTCTCCGGCGGGCACTCCTCCCTGCTGCGCGTCGACGACCTGGCCCGGGAGGTCACCCCGCTCGGCTCGACCATCGACGACGCGGCCGGCGAGGCGTTCGACAAGGTGGCGCGGCTGCTCGGGCTGCCCTTCCCGGGCGGCCCGTTCATCGACCGGGAGGCGCGGGCCGGTGACCCGGCGGCGATCGCCTTCCCGCGCGGGCTGACCGCGCCCAAGGACCTGGCCGGGCACCGCTTCGACTTCTCCTTCTCCGGGCTGAAGACGGCGGTGGCCCGGTGGGTGGAGGCGCGGCAGCGGGCCGGCGAGGCGGTGCCGGTGGCCGACGTGGCCGCGTCCTTCCAGGAGGCGGTCTGCGACGTGCTGGTCGGCAAGGCGCTGGACGCCTGCCGGAGCAGCGGCATCGACACCCTGGTGATCGGCGGTGGGGTGGCGGCCAACTCGCGGCTGCGGGCGATGGCCGAGCACCGGGCGGCGAAGCACGGCGTCCGGGTGCGTACGCCCCGGCCGAAGCTCTGCACCGACAACGGCGCGATGGTGGCCGCGCTCGGCTCGCACCTGGTCGCCGCGGGCGTCGCCCCGAGCCGGCTGGACCTGCCGGCCGACTCCGCCATGCCGCTGACCGTGGTCAGTGTCTGAGGCGGGGGAGGGGACCGACGTGATCGTCCGGATGTGGGAGGCGAAGGCCGAGCCGTACGGGTTCACCGACCTGATCACCTGGGTGTGCGAGACCGCGCTGCCCGAGTTCGAGCACGAGCCGCTGCACCTGTCCAGCGAGGTGTTCTCCTCCACCGACCATCGGGTGGTGGTCATCTCGAAGTGGCGGAGCAACCCGCGGGAGCTGCCGGAGCCGCCCATGCGGCTGGTTGCCCGCCCGCCGCACAGCTGGGACTTCACGCAGGTCGATCGCTGACCCGGCGGGCCGCCTGACCGGCGGGAAACTGGTTGGCGTCCAGCCCGGCGCGGCACCTAGCGTCGGGTGGTCATGCGTTTCTCACCCGCCGGCGATCCCGGCACCCCCGACACCCGGTCCGCCACCCGTTACCTGGTCTGGCTCGCCGGTCGGCACCCGCTGCTCTTCGGCGGCGCCATCGCCCTCGGTGTCACCTGGATGCTGGCCCAGGCGCTGATGCCGGCCGCCGTCGGCCGGGCCATCGACGCCGGCCTGACCCACCGCGACCCGGACGCCCTGCTCCGCTGGGGTCTCGTCCTGCTCGGGCTGGGCGTCGTCCAGGCGACGACCGGCATCCTGCGGCACCGCTGCGCGGTGCACAACTGGCTCGGCGCCGCCTACCGGACCGTGCAGGTCACCGTGGACGCCACCAACCGGCTCGGCGCCGCGCTGCCCCGCCGGGTCGCCGCGGGTGAGGTGGTGAGCATCGGCACGGCCGACATCGAGCACATCGGCAGCGCGATCGACATCACCGCCCGGGGCACCGGCGCGGTGGTCGCCATCGCCACGGTGTCGGCGATCCTGCTCACCGCCTCCGTGCCGCTCGGCCTCGTGGTGGTGCTGGGGGTGCCGCTGCTCATGGCGCTGGTGGCGCTGCTGATCCGGCCGCTGCACCGGCAGCAGGCGGCGTACCGGGAGTCGACCGGCGAGCTGACCGCCCGGGCCGGCGACATCGTGTCCGGGCTGCGGGTGCTGCGCGGGGTGGGCGGCGAGCCGGTGCTGGGCGCCCGCTACCGCGAGCAGTCCCAGGCGTTGCGGGCCGACGGCCTGCGGGTGGCCCGGGTCGAGTCGCTGATCCAGGCCGCGCAGATCCTGCTGCCCGGCGTCTTCGTGGTGCTGGTGACCTGGCTCGGGGCGCGGTTCGCGCTGCGCGGCGAGATCAGCGCCGGCCAGTTGGTCTCCTTCTACGGCTACACGGCGTTCCTGGTCAGCCCGCTGCGCAACCTCACCGAGGCGGCCGACAAGCTGACCCGGGGGCACGTGGCGGCCCGGCGGGTGGTGCGGCTGCTCCGCCTGGCCCCTGAGTTCACCGACCCGGCGCGCCCGGTGCCGGTGCCCGAGGGGCCGGGCGAGCTGGTGGACGTGCGCTCCGGGCTGGTGCTGCGGCCGGGCCGGCTCACCGCGCTGGCCGCCACCGCGCCCGAGGACGCCGCCGAGATCGCCGACCGGCTCGGCCGGTACGTCGACGGGGACGTGACGCTGCACGGCGTACCGCTGCGGGACGTGGCGCTGGCGACGGTGCGCGAGCGGATCCTGGTGGCCGACAACGACGCGCAGCTGTTCAGCGGCGCCCTCCGCACGGAGCTGGACCCGCGCGACCGGGGGGATCAGGACGCCGTCGAGGAGGCGCTGGTGGCGGCGAGCGCCACGGACATCGTGGCGGCGCTGCCCGGCGGCCTGGACAGCCCGGTCGCCGAGCGCGGCCGGGAGTTCTCCGGCGGGCAGCGGCAGCGGCTGCGGTTGGCCCGGGCGCTGGTCGCGGACCCGGAGACGCTCGTCCTGGTCGAACCGACCAGCGCGGTGGACGCGCACACCGAGGCGCGGATCGCCGACCGGCTCGCCGCCGCCCGGCGCGGCCGGACCACGCTGGTCTGCACCACCAGCCCGCTGGTGCTCGGCCGCGCCGAGCACGTGGTCTTCGTGGAGGACGGCAAGGTGGTCGCCGAGGGCCGCCACGACGAACTGCTCGCCGCCGAGCCCCGGTACCGGGCCGCGGTGAGCCGGGAGGAGGACCGGTGAGCAACGCCCTGCCCGTCGCCGACGCGCGGCAGGTCCGCCGGTACGCGCGGGAGTTGGCCCGCCGGCACCCGCGCGGCCTGGCCGCCGCGCTCGGCCTGCACGCGCTCGCCGCGGCGGCCGGCCTGGTCGCGCCCCGGCTCCTCGGCGATCTGGTCGAGGGGATCTCGCGCGGCGTCGGCGCGGTCACGGTCGACCGGGTCGCCCTGGCCATCGCCGGCTTCGTGGTGGCACAGTCGGTGCTGGTCCGCTTCGCCCACCTGGCGTCGGCCCGGCTCGGTGAGCGGGTCCTCGCCGAGCTGCGCGAGGAGTTCGTCGACCGGGTGCTCGCCCTGCCGCTGTCGACCGTGGAGCGGGCCGGCACCGGCGATCTGCTCACCCGCACCTCCCGCGACGTCGCCGCGCTGTCCCGGACGGTCCGGTTCGCCGCCCCGGAGACGCTGATCGCGGCGGTCACCGTGCTGCTGATCCTCGGCGCGCTGGTGCTGACCGGCCCGCTGCTGGTGGTGCCCTGCCTGCTCGCGGTGCCCCTGCTGGTCGCCGGCACCCGCTGGTACCTGCGCCGAGCGCCGGCCGGTTACCTGCGGGAGAACGCCGCCTACTCCGACATCACCGACGGGATCAGCGAGACGGTCGAGGGGGCGCGGACCACCGAGGCGCTGCGCCAGCAGGCCCGCCGCCGGGCCCGCACCGACGCCGACATCCGCCGGTCGTACGCGGCCGAGTACTACACGCTCAGCCTGCGGACGGTCTTCTTCCCGGTCGCCGAGATCGGCTACCTGCTGCCGGTGGTGGGCACCCTGCTGCTCGGCGGCTGGTTCTACCTGGAGGGCTGGGCCAGCCTCGGGCAGGTCACCGCGGCCACCCTCTACGCCCAGCAGTTGGTGGACCCGGTCGACCGGCTGCTCTCCTGGCTGGACGAGTTCCAGGTCGGCGGCGCCTCGCTGGCCCGGCTGCTCGGCGTGGCCGAGCCGGCGGAGGTCGACGGCAAGCCGGCCGGGGCCGCGCCGTCCGACGGGCAGCCGGTCACCGACGACGGGCGGCTCGCCGCCCACGACGTCCGGTACGCGTACCGCGCCGGCCACGACGTGCTGCACGGGGTGACCCTGGTGCCCCGGCCGGGGGAGAAGCTGGCCATGGTCGGCCCGTCCGGCGCGGGAAAGTCGACCCTGGGCCGGCTGCTGGCCGGGGTGCACGCGCCGCGCGTCGGGGCGGTGACCGTGGACGGCCGGCCGCTGTCCGAGCTGCCCCTGGCCGAGCTGCGCACCCACGTGGCGCTGGTCAGCCAGGAGCACCACGTGTTCATCGGCACGCTCACCGACAACGTGGCGATGGTCCGCCCGGACGCCGGCCCCGCCGAGGTCCGCGCCGCGCTGGCCGCGGTCGACGCCCTCGATTGGGCGGAGGCGCTGCCGGACGGGCTGGACACCCGGGTGGGCGCCGGCGGGCACCCGCTCTCGCCGGCCCAGGCGCAGCAGCTCGCGCTGGCCCGGCTGGTGCTCGCCGACCCGCACACCCTGGTGCTGGACGAGGCCACCTCGCTGATCGACCCGCGGGCGGCCCGGGCGCTGGAACGCTCGCTGGCCGCGGTGCTCCAGGGCCGGACGGTCATCGCCATCGCGCACCGGCTCTTCTCCGCGCACGACGCGGACCGGGTGGCGGTGGTGGAGGACGGCCGGATCACCGAGCTGGGGTCGCACGACGAGCTGGTCGCGGCCGGCGGCTCGTACGCCGCGCTCTGGCGGTCCTGGCACGGCTGAGCGGAAAGGCCCCCACCGGACACCGGTGGGGGCCTTCTGCTGGTGGCGCGGTCAGGAGCGGCGCAGCAGCCGCCAGGTCGCGTACCCGCCGGTGGCCAGGGCGAGGAGGAAGACGGCCCACACCACGGTGGTGCTGACCTGGACCCCGCCACCGCTGCCGACGTTGGCGCCCGCGGCGGCGATCAGCGAGTCACTCTGCGCCGGGGGCATCGCGGGAGGCGGGAGCTGCTGCCAGCGGACCAGCCCGGTGCTCTCCAGCATCAGCATGTGGTTGGTGACGAAGGTGTTCGTCTGGTCGGCGAGCTTGCGCACGATCGGGTCCCGGGTGCTGGCCCGTACCGCGCCGATCACCGGGAAGATGTTGCCGTGCGCGACCCGCAGCCGGGTCACGAAGATCTGGTCGAACTGGGCGCCGGTGGCGTTCTGCATCTCGGTCAGCCAGCCCTGCTGCTGGGTGGTCGGTGTGGTCGGCAGGGTGGCGCCGAGCTTGTTCGCGGCCTCGACCACGAGCTGGTCCAGGACGCCGTGCTGCCGGGCGATCTCCGCGCCGATCTCTCGTACCCGCTTCGACTGGCCCTTCTCGGCGGCCATCTGCCCGGCCGGCATCTCCCAGAGCCCGGCCAGTCTTACCCCGTTGAGCAGCGTCATGTCGGCGGCGTTGAGCTGCACACCGGGGTTGGGCGCGGCCATCGCCGCGCCGGGAAGGACGCCGATCCCCGCGACGAGCGCGACGAGCAGCAGGATGACCCGGTGCGCCAGCCGGCGGCGTGCGGATTCCAGCGGTGCCATGGTTGCGGTGCCTCCTCGGTCCGGACCGGTACGCGGGATGGCGCGGAGGGCCGCCCGCGGCCGTCCGTCCGCCCACTGGTACGGATCACGACCCGATTCAGTTCACCGGAATCCGGGGACCGGTCAGCCGACGTCCAGCGGGTCGGCGAGGAGGCGTTCGAAGGCCAGCTCGGCGGCGCCGATGAGCGCCGCGTCGTCACCGAGCTTCGGGGTACGCAGCCGCACGTGCTCCAGGCAGGCCGGCAGCCCGTTGGAGTTGAGCCGGCTGCGCACCTGGGCGGCGGCCGCCAGGTAGAGGTCGCGCATGGTGCCGCCGAAGATGACCATCTCCGGGTTGAAGATGTTGACCAGGTTGGCCACGCCGAAGCCGAGCCAGTCGCCGGCCTGCCGCACCGCGGTCTGGGCGCGCGCGTCGCCCCGGTCGGCGGCGTCGAAGAGGGCCAGCAGCGCCTCCCGGCCCCGGGCGTCGGAGCGGCCGGCGGCCCGGAGCAGCCCATGCTCGCCGATCTCGGTCTCCCAGCAGCCGCGCCGCCCGCAGTCGCAGAGCACGCCGTCGGGGACCACCACCATGTGGCCGACCTCGCCGCTGTAGCCGCCGTGGCCGGTGAGCCGCCGCCCACCGGCGATGATGCCGGCGCCGACGCCGACGTCCCCGTACAGGTAGATGACGTTGTCGCAGCCGGCCGCGACACCCCGGGCGTGCTCGGCGAATGCCGCCACGTCGGCCACGTTGCCCACCGTGATGGGCACGTCGACGCCCAGCTCGGCGGCGAGCGCCGCGCCGATCGGCTCGTCCACCCAGCCCGTGGTGGGGCTGAGCCGGACCAGCCCGTCCTCGCGGCGGACCATGCCGCAGACCGCCACGCCGGCGCCCACGCAGATCGAGTCGGGCGGCACCGCCCGGTGCATCTCCCGCACCGCGTCGGCCAGCAGCGGGGCGGCCTCCCCGGCGACCAGGTTCCGGGGCCGTTCCAGTTCCCGGCGGTCGAGCACCTCACCGCCGAGCCCGACCCGCGCGGCCCGCAGCCGGTCCACCTCGATGCTGTACGCGTACGCGTAGACCCGGGCCGACTCGGGCCGGACGACCAGCGACGGTCGTCCGGCCCGGCCGGTCTCCTTCGGCGTCCCCTCGCTGACCAGACCGGCGCCGGCCAGGTCGGCGGTCAGCGCGCCGATGGTGCTGCGGTTGAGACCGAGCGCGGTGGTCAGCTCCGCGCGGGTGGTGGCCCCACGAACGTGCACGTACCGGAGCAACGCGCCCAGGTTCTGCCGGCGGATCTCGTCCTGGCTGGGTCCCGCGCGCATCGCCACCGTCATGTCCGTGCCGCGTTCAGCGGGTGCCGGTCGCGGCCGAGCGACGCCGCGACAGGGCGTCGACACCGGCGGCGAGCATGAGTACCGCGCCCGTGAAGATGTACTTCAGGCCGGAGCTGAGGTCCAGCAGTCCCATGCCGTTGATGATGACAGCCACCACGGCGCCACCGAGCACCGCGTTGATCATCCGGCCCTTGCCGCCGAAGAGGCTGGTGCCGCCGATGACGGCCGCGCCCACCGCGTAGAGCAGGACGTTGCTGCCGCCCGTGTTGGGGTCGACCGACCGGTCCTTGCTGGCCGCGATGATGCCGCCGATGGCCGCCATCCCCGAGCAGATCACGAAGGCGGAGATCTTGATCCGGTCCACGTTGATGCCGGCCCGTCGCGCGGCTTCCGCGTTCCCGCCGACCGCGTAGAGGTGCCGGCCGTAGGCGGTGCGGTTGAGCACGAACGTCCAGAAGACCAGCAGGACCGCGATGATGGGCACGACCACCGGCATGCCCTTGTTCGACGAGATCAGCGTGTTGATGCTGCGCTCCTGGTTGAGCACGTAGACGGCGAAGCCGATCAGGGCGGCGACCCCGACGATCCGGGCGCCCACCACGGCGATCGGGTCGGTGACCAGGCCGCGGGCGGCGCGGTTCCGGTGCCGCAGCAGCTGCGCGGCGGCGTACCCGAGGATCGCGACGGCGGCCAGCAGCCAGCCGACGGCCGGCGGGACCCGGCCGTTCTCGATGCCGACGATCACGTCGTCGCCGATCGAGATGTTGGTGCCCTCCTTCATGAGCAGCAGCACCACACCCTGGAAGGCCAGGAAGCCGGCCAGGGTGACCACGAAGGAGGGGATGCCCACCTTGGCCACCAGGAAGCCGAGCGTCAGACCGATGACCACGCCGGTGGCGAGGGCGGCCAGCACGGCCACGTACCAGGGGTAGCCGAGCACGCTGACGACGTTGGCCAGGATGGCCGCGCACACGCCGCTGGCGAAGCCGGCGGAGAGGTCGATCTCACCGAGCAGCAGTACGAAGATCAGCCCCATGGCGATCACCGTGACGGCGGCGCCCTGGGTGAAGAGGTTGGCGAAGTTCGCCGCGGAGAAGAAGACCGGGCGGACGATCGCGAACACGACGCAGAGCACGACGAGGCCGATGACGGCGGGCAGGGAACCGAGGTCGCCGCCGCGTACCCGGGCGACGTAGTTGCGGACGTGGTCGGCGACGGCGGGTGTGGGCGTGACGGCCGCCGGTCCGTCCTTCTTCACAGCGGTGGTGGTCATCGAAGGGCTCCCGGGGTCGCGTCGGCGGGCTCGCTGCCGTTGCCCGACCCGGCGCCGAGGCCGAGGTTGCCGGAGCGGCCGGCGGTGATCAGCTCGACCACCTGCGAGTGAGTGATCTCGGTGGTCTTCACCTGGGCGACCATCTGGCCGAGGTAGAGCGCGGCGATCCGGTCGGAGACGGCGAAGACGTCGTTCATGTTGTGGGAGATGAGCACCACGGCCAGGCCCTTGTCGGCCAGCCGGCGGACCAGCTCCAGCACCTGGGCGGTCTGCGCGACGCCGAGCGCGGCGGTCGGCTCGTCCAGGATGACCAGCTTGCTGTTCCAGAGCACGGCCTTGGCGATGGCCACGGTCTGCCGCTGGCCTCCGGAGAGGCTGGACACGTGCTGGCGCAGCGACTTGACGGTGCGGACGCTCAGCCCGGCCAGGGTCTCGGCCGCCAGCTGCTCCATGGTCGGCTCGTCCAGCACGACCCCGCTGCGCTTCTCCCGGCCCAGGAACATGTTCTGCACGATGTCGAGGTTGTCGCAGAGCGCGAGGTCCTGGTAGACCACCTCGATGCCGAGCCCGGCGGCGTCCCGCGGGTTGTGGATGGTCACCGGTCGCCCGTCGAAGAGAACTTCGCCGGCATCGGTGGGGTAGATGCCGCTGATGCACTTCACCAGGGTCGACTTGCCGGCGCCGTTGTCGCCGACCAGCGCGGTCACCTCACCGGGATGGGCCGAGAAGGCGACGTCGCGCAGAACCTGGACGGGACCGAAGCTCTTGTCGATCCCGCGTAGCTCCAGCAGGGGGGTCGCGGACACGGGGGTCTCCTTTGGACGGAGGGGAGATCTCGGGGCCCGTCCGCGGCGTGCCGCCCGGCACGGTGGTCACCGTGCCGGGCGGCGTCGCCGGAGCGGGGTGGTGTGGGTCGGGTCAGCTGATGCCGGCGTCGGCGCACAGCTTGGTGTACGCCCCGGTGCAGAGCTCTTCCTTGGTGACGAAGCCGTCGGCCACGACGTCCTTCACGTTGTCCTTGTAGATGGCCTTCGGGGTGAGCAGGACGGCGTCCACGTCACGGCCACCCTCCGGGTCCTTGACCTTCTGGCCGGTCTCCTTCTTCTCGCCCTTGGCCAGCGTGATCGCCAGGTCGGAGGCGGCCTTCGCCTCCTCCTTGATGGCCTTGTAGACCGTCATGCACTGGTCACCGGCGAGGATGTTCTGCAGGCCCTGGACGGTGGCGTCCTGGCCGGTCACCGGCACCTTGCCGTTGAGCTTGTTCTTCTTCAGCACCGAGATGGCCGCGTTGCCGAGACCGTCGTTGGCGGCCAGCACGCCGTCGATCTTGCCCTTCTTCTGGGTGAGCATCTGCTCGAAGATCACACCCGCCTGGGCGTTGTCCCAGTCCGGAACCGACTGGTCCGGGCCCTTCTCGTACTCCTTGGAGTCGAACTTCGGCTTGAGCACCGAGTCGTACCCGTTCTTGAACAGCGTGGCGTTGTTGTCGGTGGGGGAGCCGTTCAGGTACGCCACGACGGGGTTCTTCGCGCCCTTGTCGGTCAGGCACTTGCTCAGGCCCTCGCCCTGGAGCTTGCCGACCGCCTCGTTGTCGAAGCTGACGTAGTACTGGGCGGAGCCGCCCAGGGTCAGCCGGTCGTAGTCGATGGTGGCGACGCCCTGCGACTTGGCCTTCTCCAGCACGGCCTTGCCGGTGCCGGAGTCCAGGTTGACGATCATCAGGGCGGTGACGCCGCTGGTCAGCATGCCGTCGGCGATGGTGGAGAAGGCGGACTTGTCGCCCTGGGCGTTCTGGATGGTGTAGTCGACACCGGCGGCCTTGAAGGCCTCCTCCAGGAACTTCCGGTCCGCGCCCTCCCAGCGGGCGGAGGACTTGCTGTCCGGGAGGATCACGCCGATCTTCGGCTTCTTGTCGGTCGAGCCGCCGGCCTGGTCGGAACCGCCGTTGTCACCGCAGGCGGCCATGCTGCCGGTCGCGAGAAGACCGACGGCCGCGAAAGTGAGGAAGCCCTTGCGCATGTGCACGGGTCCTTTCGGGGGTTGGGGGAGTTGTCGGTGGTTTGTTGTGCCCGGCAACGTATTCCTCCCGTCGAGACACGCGCAAGAGAGTCGAGGTCAGAAGTTTGTTGGCGGCGGTAACAATTCAGCAACGCAACTGACACCCCGCCGTCACCCGGTGGAGAGCGCTCCCCGGGGTGGCGTGCGGAAACGCTCCCAGAGGCGGTTCAGTCGGCGGCGATCGGCGCGGTGACGGCCCCCGTCAGGGCGACCAGGTCGGCCGGGGCGAGTTGCAGTTGGAGGCCCCGGCGCCCCGCCGACACGTAGACGGTCGGATGCTCCAGGGCGGACGCGTCCACGACCGTGGGCAGCCGCTTGCGCTGGCCGAGCGGGCTGATCCCGCCGCGGACGTAGCCGGTGGCCCGCTCGGCGACCGTCCGGTCCGCCATGGCCGCCCGCTTGCCGCCCACCGCGGCCGCGAGGGCCTTGAGGTCCAGCTCTCCGCTCACCGGCACGACCGCCACGGTCAGCCCGCCGTCGACCTCCGTGACCAGCGACTTGAACACCCGGGCCGGCGGCACCCCGAGGGCCGCCGCGACCAGCGCGCCGTAGTTCGGCGCGTCCGGCGAGACGTCGTACGGGTGGGTGCTGTGGGCGATCTTCCGCCTGGTCAGCAGTGCCGTCGCCGGAGTGCCCTGTCCCGCCATGAGCGACAAGCTAACCGGCCGCCGCCCGCCGGGCGAGCCGAAAACCGTCAGGCGGGAACCGGCTGGCAGATCAGCACGGTCGGCGCGCCGGCCACCCGGGTCAGCACCAGGCTGGCCGCCTCGTCGCCGGCCAGCTTCAGGTCCCGGCGCAGCTTCTCCGGTTCCAGCGCCGAGCCGCGCTTGAGGATCTCCGCCCGGCCCACCCGGCGCTCCCGGAGCAGGGCGCGCAGCCGCTTCAGCGAGAACGGCAGCACGTCGGTGATCTCCAGGCAGCGGGCGAACGGGGTCGGTCGGGCCTCGTCGCCGTAGAGGTAGGCGATGCTCGGGTCGGCCAGCGTCGCGTCGAGGTCGCCGGCCAGCTCGGCGACCAGGTGCGCGCGCACCACCGCCGGATCCGGGTCGTACAGGAAGCGGCGGGGCGGGCCGACCGGAGCCTCGGCGTCGCCGCTGCCGGTGAGCTGCACGGCGCGGGCCGCCGCTCCGGCGACCGGCCCTTCCTTCTCCCGCAGCAGGGTGGCCCGGCGGGGCACCTGCGCCAGCGCGCCGCACCACAGCGCCGCCTCGACCAGGTCGCCGTCGACGCTCACCCACTCCGCCTCGGCGCCCGCCGGGATCAGCGCGTGGTCCAACCCCGGCGCCACCTTCACCACCGTGTGCGGGACCCGCTCGGCCAGGCCGGTGACGAAGTCCCAGGGCGGCGAGTAGGCGTTCGGGTCGAAGATCCGCCGGCCGGTGCCGGCCTTCCGGCGGGCCGGGTCGCAGAAGACCCCGTCCACCCGGGTCACGTCGAACGCCGTGGCGTCGCCGCACTCCACCGTGAACAGGTCGGCCAGCCCGGCGGCCTCGGCGTTCGCGGCCGCCATCGCGGCGGTCAGCGGGTCGGCCTCCACGCCGTACACCCGGATGCCGGCGCGGGCCGCGGCGAGCGCGTCCGCCCCGAGGCCGCAACCCAGGTCGGCGAGGGTGCCGACGCCCGCGGCGCGCAGGCGTTCCGCCCGGCGCCGCGCGACGACCCCCCGGGTGGCCTGCTCCAGGCCCGCCCGGGTGAGGAACATGCCGCTCGCCGCCGGGCCGAACTTGCCGGCCGCGCGGCGACGCAGCTCCGCCTGCGTCAGTGCCGCCGCCGCGAGCCCCGCCGGCACCCCGGCGGAGCGGAGCGCGGCCGCCGCCGTCAGCGGGTCGCCGCCGGCCACCCGCGCCGCCGCGTCGAGCGCGGCCGACCCCTCGGGGGTACGCAGGGCGGCGAACTGTTCCAGGTCCACCCGGGCATTCTCCCGGCGACCTCGCCCCGGCCGACCCGGACCCCGCCGACGGGGACACGGAACGCGGCGTGCTGGCACTCTCCTTGACGGAGTGCTAGCCGAGGAATAACCTGCGATTAGCACTCTCACCCTGAGGGTGCCAACGCCCGGGCCCTGGTGTCCGGGGGTTGAACGCCAGGCGGACCGGCACCCGCGACGACGGCCCCGCCCGGTGGCATGTGGCAGATTGACGCCGGTCGGCGCGCCGACCGGCAACGACACCAAGTACCCCAGGAGGGTATGCCCGTGACTACCGCGACCAAGGTTGCGATCAAGCCGCTCGAGGACCGCATCGTGGTCCAGGCGAACGAGGCCGAGACCACCACCGCCTCGGGCATCGTGATCCCCGACACCGCCAAGGAGAAGCCGCAGGAGGGCACCGTCCTCGCTGTCGGCCCGGGCCGGATCGACGACAAGGGCAACCGCGTGCCGATCGACGTCAAGGTCGGCGACACCGTCCTCTACTCGAAGTACGGCGGCACCGAGGTCAAGTACGCCGGCGAGGAGTACCTGGTGCTCTCCGCCCGCGACGTCCTCGCGGTCATCGAGAAGTAAGCAACCGATCAGTGTCGTTGCCCCGGTCCGGCTCGCCGGGCCGGGGCAACGTCGCTTCGAAGGGATACAGATGGCGAAGATCCTGAGCTTCTCGGACGACGCCCGGCACCTGCTGGAGCACGGTGTCAACGCCCTCGCGGACGCGGTCAAGGTCACTCTCGGCCCGCGCGGGCGCAACGTCGTCCTGGACAAGAAGTTTGGTGCGCCCACGATCACCAACGACGGCGTGACGATCGCCAAGGAGATCGAGCTCACCAACCCGTACGAGAACCTCGGCGCGCAGCTGGTCAAGGAGGTGGCGACCAAGACCAACGACGTCGCCGGCGACGGGACCACCACCGCGACCGTGCTGGCCCAGGCCATGGTCCGCGAGGGCCTGCGCAACGTGGCCGCCGGGGCCAACCCGACCGGTCTCAAGCGGGGCATCGACGCGGCGGCCGCCAAGGTCTCCGAGGCGCTGCTCGGCCGGGCCGTCGAGGTGGCCGACAAGGAGTCGATCGCGCACGTCGCGACGATCTCCGCGCAGGACGCCACCATCGGCGAGCTGATCGCCGAGGCCATGGAGCGGGTCGGCCGCGACGGTGTCATCACCGTCGAGGAGGGCTCGGCCCTCACCACCGAGCTGGAGGTGACCGAGGGTCTCCAGTTCGACAAGGGCTTCATCTCGCCGAACTTCGTCACCGACGCGGAGGCGCAGGAGGCGGTCCTGGAGGACCCGTACATCCTGATCACCACGCAGAAGATCTCGGCGATCGAGGAGCTGCTGCCGCTGCTGGAGAAGGTTCTCCAGAACAACAAGCCGCTGCTCATCATCGCCGAGGACGTCGAGGGCCAGGCCCTGTCCACGCTGGTGGTCAACGCGATCCGCAAGACCATCAAGGTCTGCGCCGTGAAGGCCCCCGGCTTCGGCGACCGCCGCAAGGCGATGCTCCAGGACATGGCGATCCTGACCGGCGCCGAGCTGGTCGCCCCGGAGCTGGGCTACAAGCTCGACCAGGTCGGCCTGGAGGTGCTGGGCACCGCCCGTCGCGTCGTGGTCGACAAGGAGAACACCACGGTCGTCGACGGCGGCGGCCAGTCCGCCGAGGTCGCCGACCGGGTCGCCCAGATCCGCAAGGAGATCGAGGCCTCGGACTCCGAGTGGGACCGGGAGAAGCTGGCCGAGCGGCTGGCGAAGCTCTCCGGTGGCATCGCGGTGATCAAGGCCGGCGCGGCCACCGAGGTCGAGATGAAGGAGCGCAAGCACCGCATCGAGGACGCCATCTCGGCGACCAAGGCCGCGGTCGAGGAGGGCACGGTCCCGGGTGGCGGCGCCGCCCTGGCCCAGATCCTGCCGGTGCTCGACGACGACCTGGGCTTCACCGGTGACGAGAAGGTCGGCGTCTCGATCGTGCGCAAGGCGCTGGTCGAGCCGCTGCGCTGGATCGCCCAGAACGCCGGCCACGACGGCTACGTGGTGGTGCAGAAGGTCGCCGGCCAGGAGTGGGGCAACGGCCTCAACGCCGCCAACGGCGAGTACGTCGACCTGGTCCGGTCCGGCATCCTCGACCCGGTGAAGGTGACCCGCAACGCGGTCTCCAACGCGGCGTCGATCGCCGGCCTGCTGCTCACCACCGAGAGCCTCGTGGTGGAGAAGCCGGAGAAGGCCGAGCCCGCCGCCGCCGGTCACGGCCATGGGCACGGGCACGGCCACCAGCACGGCCCGGGCTTCTGATCCCGCGCCGTACGGCCTGACGTCAGGGCACACCCCCAGCCGGGGGTGTGCCCTGACCCGTATCTGCTTACGGAACGCTGACGGGGTTGGCGACCGGCCGCTCCGAGCGACGACACTGGTCGCCGTGAGCAGCATGTCGCGCGGTCGAGCCGCGCTGGCCGGGGTCACCGCCGCGGCCGTCGCGATCGGCGTGGCCGAACCGGTGGCCGTGTTCACCGGCCCCCGCTCCGCGCCGCTGATCGCGGTCGGCGGGCTGGTGGTCGACGCGGTGCCCGAGCCGCTCAAGCAGTTCGCCATCGCGGTCTTCGGCACGTACGACAAGGTCGCCCTGCTGGTCGGCACGGCGGTGCTGCTGGCGGCGATCGCCGCGCTGCTCGGCGTGCTGGCGGCCCGCCGGCTGTGGCTCGGCCTGGTCGGCATCGCCGCGTTCGCCGCCCTCGGGGTGGCCGCCGCGCTGACCCGGGCCGGCGCGGACGCCTACGACGCGCTGCCCTCCCTGGTCGGCGGCGGGCTGGGGGCGGTGACCCTCTGGGCCTTCGTGGCGGGCCCGTTGGCCGGGGACGCCGCGCCGGCTCCGGCCGAACCCGCCTCGCCGGCGCCCGCCTCGCCCACGCCACCTCCGGGGATCGCGGCGCTGGCGCCCGACGAGTCGCCGGCCGGCTGGGAGCCGCAGGAGCCCGGCGACCACGAGTCGCGGCGCCGGTTCCTGCGCGGCGTCGGCCTGCTGGCCGGCACGGCGGCGGTGGCGGGGTTCGGCGGGCACTGGCTGGCCGGCCAGCGGGGCGTCTCGGTGGCCCGGCAGGCGGTGAAGCTGCCCACTCCGGCGACGCCCGCCCCGCCGCTGCCGGCCGGCGCGGACCTGTCGCTGAGCCGGCTCGCCCCCTTCGTCACCCCGAACCGGGAGTTCTACCGGATCGACACCGCGCTGGTGGTGCCGCAGGTGGACCCGGCGACCTGGCGGCTGCGCATCCACGGCCGGGTCCGCAACCCGATCGAGTTGAGCTTCGACGACCTGCTCGCCCGGCCGATGGTCGAGCGCTACGTGACCCTGGCGTGCGTCTCCAACGAGGTGGGCGGGGATCTCATCGGCAACGCCCGCTGGCTGGGGGTGCCGATCAGGCAGCTGCTGGACGAGGCGCAGCCGGAGGAGGGCGCGGACCAGGTGGTGGGCCGCTCGGTCGACGGCTGGACCTGCGGCACCCCGACGGCCGTGCTGCGGGACGGGCGGGACGCGCTGCTCGCGGTCGGGATGAACGGTGAGCCGCTGCCGGTCGAGCACGGCTTCCCGGTGCGGATGGTGGTGCCCGGCCTCTACGGGTACGTCTCGGCCTGCAAGTGGGTGACCGAGCTGGAGCTGACCAGCTTCGCGGACTTCGACGCGTACTGGGTGCCGCGCGGGTGGTCGGCGCAGGGCCCGATCAAGACGCAGTCGAGGATCGACACGCCGCGGGCGCACGGCCGGCTGACCGCCGGCCCGGTCACGGTCGCCGGGGTGGCCTGGGCGCAGCACCGCGGCATCCGCAGGGTCGAGGTACGCGTCGACGACGGCCCCTGGCAGGAGGCGACGCTGGCCCCGACGGCCTCGGTGGACACCTGGGTGCAGTGGTCGTGGCGCTGGAACGCCGGCCCGGGCGAGCACACGCTCCAGGTGCGGGCCACCGACGCCGGTGGGGAGACCCAGCCGGAGCAGCGCCGCCCGGTCGCCCCCGACGGCGCCACCGGCTGGCACACCGTCCGGGTCACAGTTGGTTGACCCGGGGGGTGCGGCCTGCCAACCGGACTCGGGCCGTGGCCGGCGGGGCGGGTGACGGGGCGGGTGACGGTGAGGCCGACGGTGAGGCCGCGCGACCGCCCGGCGACCGCTCCGCGGCTGTCATCCGATCGGCATGGTCCTCGTCGGAGACTACGAACTTGATGTCGTGAACGATTCAGGCGCTCGGCGCGCTCGGCCCGCTCGGCCCGCTCGGCCCGCTCGGCCCGCGCCCGCCGCTCGGCCCGCTGCGCCCCTCCGCCCCCTCCGGCCGTCGGCGAGTCACTTACGTCATCAAGTTCCTAGTCGCCGCCAGGTTCCCCAGGGGCCGGCGGCGGGTTCGCAGACGACCCTCCCGACGGCGCCGCGCACAACGCACCGCGACGCCGCGTCCCAGGAGGAGCGCGGCGTCGTGGTGGTCAGTGCGGAACGGTCAGGCGATCTTGCGCTGGTCCGGGACGGCGGACTTGTGCGGCCGGCCGAGGCGGGCCTCCAGCCGGGCGACGTCCACCCGGGTCTGCCGGCGGTCGGCCAGGTCCTCCCAGCCGAGGGCGAGCAGGCGCAGCCGCTCCGACTCGCTGAACCCGCCCCACACGCCGTACGGCTCGCGGACCGAGAGGGCGTGCGCGGCGCACTCGGCGCGCACCGGGCAGGCGCGGCAGACGGCCTTGGCGCCGGACTCGCGGCGCAACCGTGACGAGCCGCGCTCGCCGTCGGGGTGGAAGAACTGCGCGCTGTCGCGCCCGCGGCAGGCACCGAGCCGCTGCCAGTCCCAGAGGTCGACAATGGGTCCGGGCAGTCTGCGTACGTTCGACATCAGCACCCCTCCTCCCGCGCGGCACCGCGGAATTCTCGTGGCCAGCTCCTACCGGGCGGCGGTCCGCGCGGGACACCGGTTCCGGACTGACCCCTCGGTACCCGCGCTTTCCCGCGCTCACACATCTGTGATCGAAAAGCTCGGACAGTCGGCGGCATATGCCCCATCTGCCGGAAAAGTTCGGATGATTGCCCGGAACCTCCTCCCGAGCACACCCCGCCGTGGTCTGCTCTGAGTCGGAGAGGAGACCACTGTGCGTAGCGTTCTCGTGTGCGTTCGGACACCACTCGCAGCCCAGCATTTGACCTCCGCGGCGGCGCGGCTCGGGCTGGCCGGCGTGCTCCGGACGGCCGTCTCCGATCCCGAGGTGATGCTCCGGCTCGCCGAGCGGCCGGTCGACGTGGTGCTCGCCGACACCGCCCTCACCCGGCCGGACAGCGCCGGCTTCGTGCGCCGGGTGCTCGCCCGCGCCCCGCAGGCCGCGGTGCTGCTGCTCGGCGCCGAGGAGTCGGAGGCGGCCGCCGCCACCATCAGCGCCGGGGCGCGCGGCCTCATCCAGAACGCCGACCACGACCTGACCAGCGCGGTCGCGAAGGCGCTGTTGCTGCTCTCCGCCCCCGGGCGCACGAATCGGCACCGGGTCACCGACCCGGCCCGGGACGCCGCGGCGGTCGGTGGACCGGCCCGGTCGGCGGCGCCGGGGCGTACCCCGGCCGGGGCGGCGTGGCCCGCGGGCGCGGCGGGCCCGGCGGAGGGTCCCGGCGGGGGGCCCACGGTCGTGCCCGTGCAGCGCGGCGAGGACGCCGCCGACCCGGCGGCCGCCGAGGCGGAGCCGGCGCCGGCGGGCGGCCCGCAGCGGCCGGCGCGCACCCCGCGCAGCGCCATCGGGCTCACGGAGCGTGAGCTTCAGGTGCTGCTCGGCATGGCCGAGGGAAAGAGCAACGCGGAGATCGGGCGTGAGTTGTTCGTCTCGGAGGACACGGTCAAGACCCACGCCCGCCGGCTGTTCCGCAAGCTCGGCGCGCGCGACCGGGCGCACGCCGTGGCCGCCGGCTTCCGCGCCGGCCTGGTCGCCTGAGCGGCGCGTCAGTCCTCGGCGGAGTCGTCGGTGCCCTCGGTGAGGGTGTCGTGCACGCCGTCCGCGTAGCCGCGGGCGTAGTCCCAGCTCACGTAGTGGTCCGGATCGGGGTCGTAGGCCGGCTCGTGCACCCGGGGCCGCCCGGAGTTGAGCAGGTGGCGCAGGTTGCCCCGGAGCAGGTCCCAGTCGAAGTAGTGCGGCTCGCGGCAGTCCTCGCACTCGATCACCAGGCCGCGGACCCCGATCGGCTGGAGCAGGGCCTGGTAGATCTCCAGGTCGGCGAGATCCTCCAGGACGTCCTGCCGCTCGACCTCGGTCAGCGGATCGAGCGGGTCGGCCTCGCGCGGGTCGTGCAGGCCGGCAGCCGGATCGGCCGGGTCGCCGTTGAACGGGTCGATGGGCTCGTCGTGCACCCCCTCACCGTAGACCCCGACACCCCGGAAAGTCCGCCCCCGGCGCTCCCTGTGGCGCCGCCTACCCGGGCCCGCCGCTGCCGGGGGCGGCGCAGCTCAATGGGTACGATGAAGCGACGCGCCGTCACGCCGGCATGCGCCGGTGCCCGCACGCGCCGCCTCGCTGCAGCCCGCCCGACCAGCTCATGGGGAGCAATCGTGGAGAATTCGCCCAGCACCGAGATCCCGGCCGGCCGCGACGGCGGTGAGCTGGGCGGCCATCTGCCCGAGCTGCCCGCCGGCTCGGCCCGGGTGGTGCCGCTCGGGCTGACCTTCGACGACGTGCTCCTTCAGCCGGGCGAGTCGGACGTCGTGCCGAGCCGGGTGAACACCCGCACCATGCTCACCCGCCGCATCGAGCTGAACGTCCCGCTGCTGTCCAGCGCCATGGACACCGTCACCGAGGCGCGGATGGCGATCGCCATGGCCCGCCAGGGCGGCATCGGCGTGCTGCACCGCAACCTCTCCGTGGAGGACCAGGCGCTCCAGGTCGACCTGGTCAAGCGCTCCGAGTCCGGCATGATCACCAACCCGGTGACCGCCAGCCCGGACGACACCCTCCGCGAGGTCGACGCGCTCTGCGGCCGCTACCGCATCTCCGGCGTGCCGGTGGTCGACGGGCAGGGTGAGCTGGTCGGCATCGTGACCAACCGCGACATGCGCTTCGTCTCCGACCCGGCCACCCCGGTCCGCGACATCATGACCCGGACGCCGCTCATCACCGCCCCGGTCGGGGTGCGCAAGGACGAGGCGCTGGGCCTGCTGCGCCAGCACAAGGTGGAGAAGCTGCCGATCGTCGACGAGACCGGCAAGCTGCGCGGGCTCATCACGGTCAAGGACTTCACCAAGAGCGAGCAGTACCCGAACGCCACCAAGGACGAGGCCGGCCGGCTCCGGGTCGCCGCCGCGGTGGGCGTCGGCGAGGACGCGTACAAGCGGGCCCGCACCCTGGTCGACGCCGGGGTGGACGTGCTCATCGTCGACACCGCGCACGGCCACCAGCGGGCCGTGCTGGAGATGGTCGCCCGGCTCAAGAAGGACGTCGCCATCGACATCGTGGGCGGCAACATCGCCACCTACGCCGGCGCGAAGGCGCTGGTCGACGCGGGCGCCGACGGCATCAAGGTGGGCGTCGGCCCGGGCGCCATCTGCACCACCCGGATCGTGGCCGGGGTGGGCGTCCCGCAGATCACCGCGATCATGGAGGCGTCCCGGGCGGCCCGCCCGGCCGGCGTGCCGGTCATCGGCGACGGCGGCATCCAATACTCCGGCGACATCGCCAAGGCCCTGGTGGCCGGCGCCGACACCGTGATGCTCGGCAGCCTGCTGGCCGGCTGCGAGGAGAGCCCGGGCGAGCTGATCTTCATCAACGGCAAGCAGTACAAGGCGTACCGGGGGATGGGCTCGCTCGGCGCGATGCAGTCGCGGGGGCAGGGCAAGTCCTACTCCAAGGACCGCTACTTCCAGCAGGACGTCCTCGCCGAGGACAAGCTGGTCCCCGAGGGCGTCGAGGGCCAGGTGCCCTACCGGGGCCCGCTCGCCCAGGTCGCCCACCAGCTCACCGGCGGGCTCCGCGCCGCCATGGGGTACGTCGGCGCCGAGAGCATCCCCGAGCTGCACCGGCGCGGCCAGCTCATCCGGATCACCGCGGCCGGCCTCAAGGAGAGCCACCCGCACGACATCCAGATGACCGTCGAGGCGCCCAACTACCACTCCCGCTGACCCACCACCCCCAACCACCTGGAGTCCCCCATGCGTGACGTGGTCGAGATCGGGCTGGGCAAGACCGCGCAGCGCGGCTACCACCTGGACGACATCGCCATCGTGCCGAGCCGCCGCACCCGGGACGTCGACGACGTCTCCACCGCGTGGCAGCTCGACGCCTACCAGTTCGGCATCCCCTGCGTCGGGCACCCCTCCGACGCGACCATGAGCCCCGCCTCGGCGGTGCGCCTCGGCCAGCTCGGCGGCCTCGGCGTGCTCAACGTCGAGGGCCTCTGGACCCGCTACGAGAACCCGGCCAAGGTGCTGGAGGAGCTGGCCGGCCTGGACGAGGACGCCCGGGCCACCAAGCGGCTCCAGGAGGTCTACGCGGAGCCCATCCGCCCCGACCTCATCGCCGAGCGGGTCCGCGAGCTGCGCGCCGGGGGCGGCACGGTGGCCGTCCGGGTCTCCCCGCAGCACACCCTGGCGCTCGCCCCGGTGATCCTCGACGCCGGCGTGGACATCCTGGTCATCCAGGGCACCATCGTCTCCGCCGAGCACGTCTCCACCACCGACGAGCCGCTGAACCTCAAGGAGTTCATTGCCGACCTCGACCTGCCGGTCATCGTGGGCGGCTGCACCGATTACAAGACCGCCCTGCACCTGATGCGCACCGGCGCGGCCGGCGTGATCGTCGGCATCGGCGGCGACGACTGGTCCACCACCGAGTCCGTGCTCGGCATCCGGGTGCCGATGGCCACCGCCATCGCCGACGCCGCCGCGGCCCGCCGCGACTACCTCGACGAGACCGGCGGCCGGTACGTGCACCTCATCGCCGACGGCGACATGCAGACCTCCGGCGACATCGCCAAGGCGCTCGGCTGCGGGGCCGACGCCGTGATGCTCGGCGAGCCGCTGTCGCTCTGCGAGGAGGCTCCGGCGGGCGGCGCCTGGTGGCACTCGGCCGCCAGCCACCCGTCGCTGCCGCGTGGCGCGTTCGAGGTGGCCGGCGAGCCGCTCGGCTCGATGGAGAAGCTGCTCTTCGGCCCGGCCGACGAGCCGGACGGCCAGCTCAACCTCTTCGGCGGGCTGCGCCGCGCGATGGCCAAGTGCGGCTACCGCGACCTCAAGGAGTTCCAGAAGGTCGGCCTGGTCCTCGACCGCTGACCGGATGAGCGACCGACGGCGCGGGTGCGGATTCCGGTCCCACCCGCGCCGTCGCGCGTCTAGGCTCGGCGGATGACGCGGGGCCGGCGGTGGTGCGTGGCGGCGCTCGCCGTCGCGCTGCTGGCCGGCGGCTGCACCGGGGACGACGACGGACGGTTCCGGCCGGGCGCCGCCGACGTGGGGGACCCGTACGTGCCGGGGGCCGGCAACGGCGGCTACGACGTCGGGCACTACGCGCTGAAGGTCCGCTACGACCCGGCCGACGACCGGCTCACCGGCGAGGCCGTCCTGACCGCCACCGCCACGAAGGCCCTGTCCCGGTTCCAGCTCGACCTGGCCGGCCTGACCGTCGACCGGGTACGCGTCGACGGCGCCCCGGCGAAGCACCGGCGCGACGGCGCCGAGCTGGTCGTCACCCCCGAGCACGGCCTGCCGGCCGGGCAGCGGTTCACCGTCGACGTGACCTACGGCGGGGTGCCGCACCCGCTGCCCAGCGCCGAGCTGGGCGACGGGGGCTTCCAGGCCACCCCGGACGGGGCGATCGCGCTGGGCCAGCCGGAGTCGGCGAGCACCTGGTACCCGGTCAACGACCACCCCTCCGACAAGGCCACCTACGACATCGAGGTGACCGTCCCGGACGGGCTCGCCGCGCTGAGCAACGGGGTGCCGAAGGGGAAGCAGAGCACGGGCGGCTGGACCACGTGGCGCTGGTCCGAGGGCAGCCCCATGGCCAGCTACCTGTCCACCCTGGTCATCGGCGACTACCGGGTCGCGACCGGCACCCACGCCGGGAAGCCGATCGTCACCGCGGTCGCCGCCGCGCTGCCCGCGGACGGGCCGGCCGCCGCCTCGGTGGCCCGCACCGGCGAGATCGTCGACTTCCTGGCCGGCCGCTTCGGGCCGTACCCGTTCGACTCGTACGGCGGGATCGTGGTGGCCGACGACCGGTTCCGGTACGCGCTGGAGACCCAGTCCCGGCCGGTCTACGGGCCCGGGTTCTTCCGGGGCACCCGGCCGAACAGCGAGGTGGTCGCGCACGAGCTGGCCCACCAGTGGTTCGGCGACAGCGTGTCGGTGGCCCGGTGGAGCGACCTGTGGCTCAACGAGGGCTTCGCCACGTACGCGGAATGGCTCTGGGCGGAGCACGACGGCGGGCGCACCGTCGAGCGGGCCTTCGCCGACCGGTACGCGGTCACCGACTGGAGCAAGCCCACGGTGGACCCGGGCCGGGCCGCGATGTTCGGCGACGCGGTCTACCAGCGCGGGGCGCTCACCGTGCACGCGCTGCGCCGCGCGGTCGGCGACACGACCTTCTTCCGCATCCTGAGCGGCTGGCTGGCCGAGCGGCGCGGCGGCACCGCCACCACCGCGGACTTCATCGGGTACGCCGAGCGGACGGCCGGGAAGCCGCTGCGCCCGCTGTTCGACGCCTGGCTGGTCGGGGCGACCGCGCCGGCCCTGCCGTGACGCGGACGTGATCGATCCTGGGTAGGCTGCCGCGGGCGGAGCGGCCCCGGGCAGGGCCGCGACGGTTCTGCTCCGGAAGGGGACACAGGCGATGGCGCGGCGCGGCGGACGACGACGGCTCGGGCTGCTGACCTGCGGAGCGCTGCTGCTCGCCGGCTGCGGCGCGAGCGAGTCGGACCGGGCGACGCCGGCGCTCACCGCGCCCGGCCCGACGGCCGAGCGCAGCTTCGCGCCGGGCGGGTCCGGCGCCGGCGACCCCTACTTCCCGAGCTACGGCAACGGCGGCTACGACGTCGCCCACTACACGGTCAAGGTGCGCTACGACCCGGCGACGGACCGGCTCACCGGCACCACCACCGTGCGGGCCACGGCGACGGCCGACCTGTCGGCGTTCAACCTGGACCTGGCCGGGCTGACCGTGCGGTCGGTCACCGTGGACGGGGCGAAGGCCGGTCACACCCGCACCGACGACGAACTGGTCGTCACCCCGGCCACCGGCCTCACCTCCGGCAACGGCTTCGTCGCTGAGATCCGCTACGACGGCCGGCCGGCCGCGCTCGACAACGACGTGCTCGGCGAGGGCGGCTGGCTGCACACCGGCGACGGGGCGATCGCGCTGGGCCAGCCGGAGTCGGCGAGCACCTGGTACCCGGTCAACGACCACCCCTCGGACAAGGCCACCTACGACTTCGAGATCACCGTGCCGAAGGGGCTCACGGCGGTCAGCAACGGGGTCCCGAAGGGACGCAGCACCACGGGCGACTGGACCACCTGGCGCTGGTCCGAGGGCGCCCCGATGGCCAGTTACCTGACCATGGTGGCGATCGGGAAGTTCCGGGTCACCACCGGCGAGCACAAGGGACGGCCGGTCTACAGCGCGGTAACCGTCCAGGTGGCCGACGGCGCGCCGGACCGGTCGATCGCGCGGACCGTCGAGGTGGCCGACTACCTGGAGAGCATCTTCGGGCCGTACCCGTTCGACGCGTACGGCGGGGTGGTGGTCGCCGACGACCGGATCCGGTACGCGCTGGAGACGCAGTCCCGGCCGGTCTACTCGGCCGGGTTCTTCCGGCAGGGCGACAACACCGGCGTGGTCGCGCACGAACTGGCCCACCAGTGGTACGGGGACAGCGTCTCGCTCCAGCGCTGGCAGGACATCTGGCTCAACGAGGGGCTGGCCACGTACGCGGAGTGGCTCTGGGCCGAGCACGCCGGGGAGTCCACCGTCCAGCGCACCTTCGAGCAGAAGTACGCGAGCGCGTCGAGCCAGGTGTGGCGCACCCCGCCGGGGAAGCCGGGGGTGGCGAACCTGTTCGGCCGGTCGGTCTACGACCGGGGCGGGATGACCGTGCACGCGTTGCGGGTGGCGGTCGGTGACAGCGCCTTCTTCACCGTCCTGCGCACCTGGGCGGCGGAGAAGAAGAACGGCAACGGCAGCACCGACGAGTTCGTGGCGCTCGCCGAGCGGGTGTCCGGAAAGAAGCTCGGCAAGCTGTTCGACGCGTGGCTCTACGGCACCGAGCGCCCGCCGGCCCCCAAGCCCCTCTGACTCAGTTCCGCACCCGCAGCGACGGGTGCGCGGCCAGGTACGCCTCGGCGTCGCCGCCGCGCAGCGCCGCCAGGAAGTTCCGTCCCACCGGGAGCAGTTGCTCGCCCCGGTAGGACCCGCCGCTACCGACGGCGTCGCCGGGGAGCCCGACCAGCACGGACTTCTCCGCCGGCAGGCCGCCCAGGGCGTACGCGAAGTCGACCAGCCGGCGGCCGCCGCCGACGTACACCAGGGTCTTGCCGAGCGCGGCGACCACCTGCTCGACCCGGTCCGGGTCCCGGGCCAGCCCCTGGTCCAGGATCTTCCGGGCCAGCGCCCGGATGAGCTGCTGCTGGTGCCGCTGCCGGGTGTAGTCGCCGCCGGCGGTGTAGCGCTGGCGGGCGTAGTCGAGCGCCTGCCAGCCGGTCAGGTGCCGGTTGCCCGGCTGGTAGACCATCTGCGGCCCGGTGTAGGTGCTGCCGGACCGGTCCCGGTAGCGCCCGTCCGGTCGGCGGTGGATCGAGGCGACCCGCTGGTCGACGTAGAGGTCCACGCCGCCGAGGGTGTCGACCAGCTTGTCGAAGCCGCCGAAGGTGATCACCGCGCCGGCGTCGATGCGCAGCCCGGTGTACCGGCTGACCGTGGTGCGCAGCAGTTCGTACCCCTGTTCCGTGCTGGGGTGCGCCTTGTCGCCGGGCACCCGGCTGCCGTAGCTCATGGCGTGGGTGAGCTTGGTGCGGCCGCCCGGGTAGCCGGCCTTCGGGTAGGCCGGGATGTCGACCACCAGGTCGCGGGGGAGCGAGAAGAGGTATGCGCGGCCCAGCCCGGCCGGCACGTGCAGCACCAGCACGGCGTCGGCGTGCGGCTCCCAGCCCGGCACGCTGATCCGGGTGTCCACCCCGACGAGCAGCAGGTTGAGCGGCCCCTTCAGGTCGGCGCCGGGCGGCGGGGTGGGGCTGGAGGTGACCGGGGCCGGGGTGGTCGGCGCGGCGGTGGACGGGCTCGGCGTGGCCGGGCCGGCGACCGGGCCGGGCGTCGGGCGGGAGGCCAGCCGTGTGGCCACCACCGCGCCGGTGCCGACCAGCATCACGGCCACCAGGGCGGTGAGCCCCAGCAGCCACCGTCGTCGCGTCATCACGCTCTCCCTCCCCCGTCATCGAGCGCTCTGCATGATCTGCGAAAAACTCTTGCTGGCGCTATAGCTACCCGTCGGTAATGATGCGTGCATGCGGTACGACGTGGTCGTCATCGGTTCCGGATTCGGCGGCAGCGTCACCGCGCTCCGGCTGGCGGAGAAGGGGTACACCGTCGGGGTCCTGGAGGCCGGCCGGCGCTTCGCCGACGACGAGTTCCCCCGGACCTCGTGGCGGGCCCGGCGCTTCCTGTGGGCCCCGAAGCTCGGCTGCTACGGCCTCCAGCGGATCACCCTGCTCCGCTCGGCCGACCGGAAGGCCGGCGGCGGGGTCATGGTGCTCGCCGGCGCCGGGGTGGGGGGCGGCTCACTGGTCTACGCGAACACGCTCTACGAACCGCTCGACGCGTTCTACGCCGACCCCCAGTGGCGGGACATCACCGACTGGCGCGACGAACTGGCCCGCCACTACGACCAGGCGAAGCGGATGCTGGGCGTCACCACGTACCCGATCGTCACCGGGGCGGACCGGGCCATGCGGGCGGTGGCCGAGCGGATGGGGGTGGGGCACACCTTCCACGCCACGCCGGTGGGCGTGCACATCGGCCGCCCCGGCGAGCGGGTGCCCGACCCGTACTTCGGCGGCGTCGGGCCGGACCGGACCGGGTGCAGCCACTGCGGCTCGTGCATGACCGGCTGCCGGCACGGCGCGAAGAACACCCTGGTCAAGAACTACCTCTGGCTGGCCGAGCGGCTCGGCGCGCAGGTCCACCCGCTGACCACGGTGACCGCCGTGCGCCCCGCCGCCGGCGGCGGCTACGAGGTGCACACCGAGCGCACCGGCGCCTGGGTGCGCAAGCGCCGCCGGGTGATCCACGCCGGCCAGGTGGTCTTCGCGGCCGGCGCGCTGGGCACCCAGCGGCTGCTGCATGAGATGAAGGCGACCGGCGCGCTGCCCCACCTGTCGCCCCGGCTCGGCGAGCTGACCCGGACCAACTCGGAGGCCATCCTCGGCGCCTCGGTCGGGCCCGGCCAGGCCCGCCGGCGGGGCCTCGACTTCACCGAGGGGGTGGCGATCACCAGCTCGTTCCACCCCGACCCGCAGACCCACATCGAGCCGGTCCGCTACGGCAAGGGCTCCAACGCCATGGGGCTGCTCCAGTCGCTGCTGGTCGACGGCGGTCCGCACCGGGTCCGGCGCTGGCTGGGCAGCATCGTCCGGCAGCCCGCGCTGGCCGCCCGGATGCTCTCGGTACGCGGCTGGTCCGAGCGCACCGTGATCGCCCTGGTCATGCAGTCAGCCGACAACTCGCTCACGACCAGCTACCGGCGCGGCCGGTTCGGCCGCCGGCTGGTCTCCGGCCCGGGGCACGGGGCGCCCAACCCGACCTGGATCCCGGCCGGCAACGAGGCGGTCCGGCTGCTCGCCGAGGAGATCGACGGCACGCCCGGCGGCGCGGTCACCGAGCCGTTCAACATCCCGATGACCGCGCACATCCTCGGCGGCGCGGTGATCGGCGAGGGCCCGGAGCGCGGGGTGGTCGACCCGTACCACCGGGTGCACGGCCACCCGGGGCTGCACGTGGTGGACGGCGCCGCGGTGTCGGCGAACCTGGGCGTCAACCCGTCGCTGACGATCACCGCACAGGCCGAGCGGGCCATGTCGTTCTGGCCCAACAAGGGGGAGGAGGACCTCCGCCCGCCGCTCGGCGCCCCCTACCGCCGGCTCGCTCCGGTGGCCCCGAAGCAGCCCGCCGTCCCCGCCCACGCCCCCGCCGCGCTGCGTCCCTGAGCAGGGCGGCGCGCGACACACCGGGTCGCGGCCCGCTCCGGCGGTGACTGTCGGTAGGCTTGCTGCACATGAGCACGCCTCGCCCCGTCCTCGTGGTGGACTTCGGAGCCCAGTACGCCCAGCTCATCGCGCGCCGCGTCCGGGAGGCGAGGGTCTACTCGGAGATCGTCCCGCACTCCATGCCGGTGTCCGAGATGCTGGCGAAGAACCCGGCCGCGATCATCCTGTCCGGCGGCCCGTCCAGCGTCTACGCGCCGGACGCCCCGCAGATCGACGCCGGGATGTTCGACGCCGGGGTCCCGGTCTTCGGCATCTGCTACGGCTTCCAGGCCATGGCCCAGGCGCTCGGCGGCACCGTGGCGCGCACCGGCAACCGGGAGTACGGCGGCACCCCGCTGCACGCCCGCCCGGAGGCCGGCGTGCTGCTCCGCGACCTCCCCGACGACCTGCCGGTCTGGATGAGCCACGGCGACTGCGTCACCGAGGCGCCGGCCGGCTTCGCGGTCACCGCCGAGTCGGCGGGCGCGCCGGTCGCCGCGTTCGAGGACCTGGTCGGCCGGCGGGCCGGGGTGCAGTTCCACCCCGAGGTCGGGCACACGGCGCACGGCCAGGAGATGCTCAGCCGCTTCCTCCACGAGATCGCCGGCATCGCGCCGACCTGGACGCCCGAGAACATCATCGACGAGCAGGTGGCCCGGATCCGGGAGCAGGTCGGCGACAAGGAGGTCATCTGCGGCCTGTCCGGCGGGGTCGACTCGGCGGTCGCCGCGGCGCTGGTGCACAAGGCCGTCGGTGACCAGCTCACCTGCGTCTTCGTCGACCACGGCCTGCTCCGCGCGGGCGAGGCCGAGCAGGTGGAGAAGGACTACGTGGCCGCCACCGGCATCAAGCTCAAGGTGGTCGACGCCCGCGAGCGGTTCCTCGGCGCGCTGGCCGGGGTGACCGACCCCGAGCAGAAGCGCAAGATCATCGGCCGGGAGTTCATCCGGGTCTTCGAGGCCGCCGCCCGGGAGATCGCCGCGCACGGCGACGTCGAGTTCCTGGTGCAGGGCACCCTCTACCCGGACGTGGTGGAGTCCGGCGGCGGCACCGGCACCGCCAACATCAAGAGCCACCACAACGTCGGCGGCCTGCCGGAGGACCTGAAGTTCGCCCTGGTCGAGCCGCTGCGCACGCTGTTCAAGGACGAGGTCCGCACGCTCGGCCTGGAGCTGGGGCTGCCCGAGGCGATGGTCTGGCGGCACCCGTTCCCCGGCCCGGGCCTGGCCATCCGCATCATCGGCGCGGTCGACGAGGAGCGCCTCGCCGTGCTCCGCAAGGCCGACCTGATCGCCCGGCAGGAGCTCACCGCCGCCGGCCTCGACCGGGGTGTCTGGCAGTTCCCGGTGGTGCTCCTGGCCGACGTGCGCAGCGTCGGCGTGCAGGGCGACGGGCGCAGCTACGGGCATCCCGTGGTGCTGCGCCCGGTCTCCAGCGAGGACGCGATGACCGCCGACTGGTCCCGGCTGCCCTACGAGGTGGTGGCCCGGATCTCCACCCGGATCACCAACGAGGTCGCCGAGGTCAACCGGGTGGTCCTGGACGTGACCAGCAAGCCGCCGGGCACCATCGAGTGGGAGTGACGCCGGGTCAGGCCGCCGGCGGGGTCGGGGGCACGGGCGGACTCGGCGGCTGAGGCGCCGGCCGGGGCGCGGGCTCCGGCGTGGCCGGGGCCGTGTGCGGACCGTGCGCCGGCGGGACCGGCGGCCAGCCGGGCGCGGTGCCCGGGGGATGCGGCCAGGCGGGCGCGCCCGCCGGCTCCTCGGGCATCAGGAACCACATGATCGGGTACGCCAGCGCGGCGAGCCCACCGGTGAGCAGGGTGGCCACCGCGAAGGCCACCCGCACGAGGGTGGGGTCGACGGCGAAGTAGCGGCCGAGGCCGCTGGCCACGCCGGCGACCATCCGGTCGGTGACCGGCCGGCGGAGCTGCTTGTACGGGGCCTGGGAGGGGTGCGTGGAGGTCATGTCTCCACGGTCCCGCGCGGGTCGGTGGGCGACCTCGGTGACCGCCCGGACTCCTACCCTGACGCGCCCCTGAGGCGCCAGCCAAGAGTCAGGAATCTGACTCTTTTCGATGCCGGTAACGGCATCCGGGGAGAATTTCCTCCCGTGACCACCTTGCTGGAGCCGCTCCGCAGGATCGCGGCATACGCAGTTTGTGCAGATTCAGACGGCCGAGTGTTGCTGGTCCGCGCATCGGAGCGCTCCGGCACCCCCGGCACCTGGTCGCTGCCCGGCGGGGCGGTCGACCATGGTGAGGACCCCAAGCACACCGTCGTCCGGGAGACCGCCGCCGAGACCGGGCTCTCGGTCTCCGTGGCCGCCCTCCAGGACGTCCTCGCCGACATGCGGGCGCTGCCCGGACGCGGCATCACGATCCACACCGACCGGCTGCTCTACACGGTCTCGGTGCGGGGCGGGACGCTCGCCGACCGGGTCGACCGCCCCACCGACCTGGCCCGCTGGTTCACCCTCGACGAGGCCCGGGAGCTGCCGCTGCGCTCGTTCGCCGCGCGCGCCCTGGGCCTGCCCACCTCCACCGACGACATCGTGCCGGAGGAGGTCCCCGAGTTCCCCTCGTTCTACGCCGTCCCCGGCCCCGACGGCCTGCACCGGGCGCAGCGCTTCGCCGCGTACGCCGTGGTGACCGACCCGGAGGAGCGGGTGCTGCTCACCCGGGTCTCCGACGGCTACCCGGGCGCCGGCTGCTGGCACCTGCCCGGCGGCGGCACCGACTACGGCGAGCAGCCGGGCGCCGCGCTGATCCGGGAACTGGTCGAGGAGACCGGGCAGACCGGCCGCCTCGTCGAGCTGCTCGGGGTGGCCAGCCACCGGGACGCCGCCTCGCTGGGCCCGGAGGGCTACCCGATCGACTGGCACGGCGTACGCGCCTTCTACCGGGTGGTCGTCGACCAGCCCGCCCCGCCCACGGTGGCCGACGTCGGCGGCTCCACCTGCGAGGCCCGCTGGTTCCGCCGCGAGGAACTGGGCGCCCTCCCGACCGACCGCCTCACGGAGGTGACGGCCGAAGCAGTCCACGCCGCCCACCTGCTCTAACCCTCCGCCCCCCCTGCCCCCCGCTGCCGCGCGCCCCACCCCGGCCCCGCCTCGCGCCGGTGATCATGAAGTTAACGGCGCGAAATGTCCGTCCCGATGCCGCTAACCTCATGATCGACGGAGTCGACGGCGGGGAGTGGGTGCGGGTGCGGGTGGAGGAGCGGCGGCGGATCGGGGCCTACGGGATCTTGCGGGACGACGGTGGGCGGGTTCTGCTGGCGCGGGGGTCCGAGCGGTGTCCCTACCCGGGGGTGTGGCAGTTGCCGGGGGGTGGGATCGAGCACGCCGAGCATCCGGCGCGGGCCGTTGAGCGCGAGTTCGCCGAAGTGACCGGGCTGGTCGTCGCGGCCGGCCCCATCCGGGCCGCCGTCGCCGACGTGGCGGTCTTCCCGGCCGACGGGGTCGCCCTGCACACCGACCGGCTGGTCTTCGACGTCGAGGCGGGTGGCGGGGAGCTGCGGTCGGAGCCGGCCGGCGGCGGCGACGTGGGCTGGTTCACCCCGGACGAGGCCGCGGCCGTGCCGCTGATGCCGTTCACCGCCGAGCTGCTCGGGCTGCCGGTGTCGCCGCTGCCGGCGGACCTGCCCCGCGCGCTGCCGCCCGGGCCGGCCGTCCCGCCCGTCGACCGGCGGCAGCGCTTCGCCGCGTACGGGCTGGTCACCGACCCGGCCGGGCGGGTCCTGCTCACCATGATCGCCCACGGCTACCCGGGCGCCGGGAAGTGGCACCTGCCCGGCGGCGGCACCGACCACGGGGAGCAGCCCGCGGCCGGCCTGCTCCGCGAACTGGTCGAGGAGGCCGGCCAGCTCGGCCGGGTGGTCGACCTCATGGCCGTGGACAACCTGCACAACCCGGCCGCGCTCGGTCCGGAGGGCCGGCCGCTGGACTGGCACGGCGTCCGGGTGATCTACGACGTCCGGGTGGACGTCCCGACCGACGCGGTGGTGACCGAGCTCGCGGGCGGCTCCACCGCCAGGGCGGCCTGGTTCGCTCCGGAGCAGGTCAGCGGCCTGCGGATGACCGACGTGGCGGCCCGCGCAACCGGACATCGGGGGAGCTGACGCCCGCTCACCGAGCCACCGTGGGCCGCCTCCGGTACAGTCGGCTGTGGGGATTGGGCGACGAAAACGGGCGTTGAGGCCCGAGACGGGAATAAGCAAGCGGTTCGTGCGGTTAAGCGAGTTATAAGTACCGCCGGCAGCTATCGCCAACCCCCTATCCCCTGTGCAATGGTGTACTCCGCAAATGGGCTGCCGGGCCCGAAAGGTCCGGCACGAGACAGCCGGACACCCGCCCGCGTGGCGGTCACCCGATCCGGTGATGGAGGAAACGTGCCGAGAGCCCCATGGCGCCGGCGTCGTACGACTGACAGTCCGCGCCCCGCAGGGCGTCGCTGGGCGGGCCGGTTGCGCCGCAGCAGCACGTTCGCCCGCCAGGTGCTGCTGGTCCGGGTGGGCCGCCGGGACGGCGACGCCGTCACCGGGACCGACCTGGTCACCCCCGACCACCGCTGGTCCGACCGCCAGCGTCTCCGCTACGGGCGGTACGACGCCGAGGTCGAGGCCGTCATGCCGGTCAGCCCGGCGCTCGGCCCGGCGGCGCCGGTCGACGAGTCGCCGGCGATGTCGATCCCGCTGCTGCCGGGCGAGCGCACCGCCGCCCGCCGGGCCAAGTTCGCGCTGGTCAACGCCTGCACCCTGAGCAGCCTCATGCTCGGCATGCTGGCGATCTTCCTGGCCATGCAGGGCGAGGTCCGGGTCGCGGCGCTCTGCCTGATCGCCTGCGTCGCGTTTGACGGGCTCGACGGGGCGCTGGCCCGCAAGCTCAACGTGGCGAGCCCGTTCGGCGCGCAGATGGACTCGCTGGCCGACATGTGCTCGTTCGGTCTCGCCGCCCCGGTCGTGGTCTACGCCTCGCTGGCCGGATCGGTGCCGCCGGCGGCCGCCGCGGTCGCCTGCGCCCTGGTCGCGGCCTGCGCCGCGATCCGGCTCGCCCGGTTCAACGTCTCGCCCAAGGACGGCCGGTTCTTCTGCGGCGTGCCCACCACCATGGCGGCCGCCGTGCTGGCCCTGACCGTGGCGATCGGGCTTCCGGTCTCCGGGCTGGTCATGGTCGCCGGCGTGGCGCTGCTCGCCTTCGCCATGGTGTCCAGCTTCCCCTACGCGAAGCTTGCCCGGCTGCTGAAGCTGCCGCCGTGGCTCTGGCTGGCCCCGGTGGTCGGCGCGCTCGTCGACATCCGGCTCACCTTCGCCCTCGTGGTCGTGGGCTACCTGGTCAGCGGCCCGCTGCTGTGGCTGCACCAGCGCCGCACCGCCTGACCCGTACCACCGAAAAGGGGCGCCGCTGCAGCGGCGCCCCTTTTCGCGTCCCTCCCCGGGATCAGCTCCAGCGGGCGATGACCGTCGAGCCGCCGACGACCTTGTCGCCGGGGCCGACCAGCGGCTCGGCGGCGTCGGCCGGCAGGTAGACGTCGGTGCGCGAGCCGAACCGGATCAGGCCGAAGCGCTCGCCCCGGGCCAGCAGCGCGCCGACCGGCGCCCGCTGCACGATCCGGCGGGCGATCAGCCCGGTCCGCTGCGCGACGACGACCGTGCCGTGGTCGGTGTCCAGCACCGTGTACGCCGCCACGTTGTGCTCGGCGTCCGGCTTCATGGCGTTGACGAAGCCGCCGTCGGCGACGAAGTAGTCGACCACCTTGCCGGCCACCGGCGAGCGGTTGACGTGCACGTCCAGCACCGAGAGGAAGACGGCGATCCGCAGCCACTCCCCGTCGCCGAAGCGCTCGTCGTGCAGCCGCTGCACCGACAGGACCTGGCCGTCCGCCGAGGCGACCACGGCCGACGGGTCCTCCGGCACGTCCCGCTCCGGGTCCCGGAAGAACGCGGCCACCGGGCCGGCGGCCAGCGCCGGCAGCAGCCACAGCTTGGACTTCGGCCGGGCGGCCCGGGCCAGCGCGGCCAGGCCGAGGGTGATGCCGGCCGCGGCCACGCCGTTCGAGTCGATGTGCATGCTCCAGGTCAGCGGCACGCTCGACGGCCGGTACGCCGGGGAGAGCGAGGCGGCCAGCGCCGCCGGCGCCGCGGTGAAGCGCAGGTGGTGCACGCGTACCGGCGGGGTGTTGCGCAGCACCAGGTCGGTGCGGACGCCGTGCAGCACCCCCTGCCGGTCCAGCTCGGCCCCGGCACCCTCGGTGCGGAACAGCGGCGCGGCCACACTCAGCACGCCGCCCTCGGCGAGGTACTTCGCCAGCCCGTCGATCGCGGTGCGGGCCTCCTCGGCGGTGCCGGTGAACGGTCCGGCCGCGACCACCACGGCGGCGGCGTCCGCCTCGGCGAGGGTGTCGACCACGCGTACCCGGTCGGCGACCCAGCGGCCCTGGGCCGTCACGTGTGCGCGGAGCGCGGCGGCGGAGGCGCCCTCCGCCGGCACGACGGTGAGCCGGTCGCCGGGGAGCAGCGCCTCGATCGCCGCGGCCAGCACCGCGGACTCCGGGGTCGCGCCGACCAGCAGGCCGGCCTTCGCGTCGTTACGCCGGGCGAACTCGCTGACGAGGGTGCGGGCGGCGCGCTCGCCGGCGCGGACCGCACCGGCGGGACCGGTGACGCGCACGGCGGGGGACTGGGTCATCTCGGACGGGCTCCTGACGAGGTAGAGACGGAAGGCGGGACCAACCCGGGGGCCCGGCCGACCGGGCGCCCCGGCCGCGACCGGTACGCCACGGGTGGGCCGGCCGACGGAGGCGAGATCTCCACCAGCCAGCATAGGCGGCGTCATCGGCGTGCCGCACCGCCGCGGTCAGCCCGGCCCGTCCCCGCCGGTACGCCGACCGCCCCCCGGCCGCTCCGCCCCCTGGTCGACGGCCGGTAGCTCCCGGGTGGCCGGCCCAGCCGCGGCTGCTCCCTCCTCATCGACCGCCGGCAGTTCGCGGGTGCCGGCGCGCTCCTCGTCGGCGGGCAGCTCGCGGGTCGCGGGCTCGGCCGCCTCCCGGTCGACCGGGGGCAGTTCGCGGGTCACCGGCTCGTCCGGCATCCCCGGCGTGGCCGGTGACCAGTGCGGCTCCTCGTCGAACGGGCGGTCCTCCCGCGCCGCGAGCGGGCTGTCGGTCACCGCGTCGGTGGCCCACTCGTCGGCCTCCTCGGCGGCCGGAGTGGAGGCGGCCGGCGTGCCCGCCTCGTAGGGGGCGGACGCGGTGGCCTCCGCCGGTTCCGGTTCCGGGTGGCGGGCGGAACGCATCGCGCCGACCAGCCCGAGGAGTCCGATGAGGATCAGCGCGCCGGCCAGGAACCAGCCCACCGGAGGCAGCGCCAGCCCGAGGATCCGGGCCAGGAGCCACCAGGCGGACAGCCCGAGGAAGGCCAGGCCGAAGGCGAACGACACGACGTCGGTGCGGTGAGCCTTCACCGGGTCACCTCCAGGTTTCCGGCGTTCACGTGGACCAGCAGGCGCAGCGTGCCGCCGCCGCGACCGTCCGGCCCGAGGTCGGTGTTCTCCCACTGGCGGCCGTTCAGCCCGCCGGTGCGCCGGCCGAAGACGGTGGCGTCACCGGCGTTGACGTCGGCCACCGTGGTGACGTCGACGTTCGGTGGCACGACCACCGTCGCCTTGCCGAAGTTGACCGCGACGGTCACCTGGGTGTCCTTCTTGTCGAAGTCGACATTGCGCAGGTCGAGCACGGCGTCGCCGAAGTTGTTCTCGTAGCGGTCGGCCAGGTCCCGGTAGTCGGCCGGCGCCCAGGTGACGTTGCCGTCGATGCCGCGGACCCGGTCGTAGGAGTCGGCGACGGTGGCGATGCCGAGCGCCGCCGCGGTCACCAGACCGAGTGCGATCAGCCAGCGGGCCCGGCCGAACCAGGTGCCCACGAGCAGCCCGAGGCCGATGGTGGCCAGCACCGCCGCGAAGTAGCCGGCCGCGCCGACCGGGAAGACGTCGAGCAGGTCGAGCATCGTGACCACGCCGAGCGCCAGGAAGATCAGCGAGAAGGTGACCGCGCCGAGTGCGGAGCGTTCCTTCGGCCGCTTCGGCGGGCGGGCCGGGCGGCCCGGCGCCGGCGGGGCGGGCGGGGTCGACCCGGCGTACGGGCCGTGCGGGGCGAACGGCGGCCGGTAGCCGCCCGGCGGCAGCGGCGCGCCCACCTGGGCGGGCGGGGGCACGGCGGCGGGCCCGCCGACGGGGAGGCCGGTGGCCGGCGCGGCGGACCAGGCCGGGGTCGGCTCGGTGACCGGCCACACCTCGCCGGACCGACTGCCCGGGACGGCCGGCGGGAATGCCGCCGTGGGCTCCGGCTCGGACCACGCCGGGCCGGCGGCGGTCGCCGCGGGCCAGCCGGTGGCGGAGACCGGCGCGGCCGGGTAGCCGGGCTCGGGCAGGGCGGCCGGTGGGTAGCCCGGCTCCGGCCGGGCAGCCGGCGGATAGCCCGGCTCGGGTCGGGTGGCCGGCGGGCCGGTGACCGGCGGCTCGCCGGACCACGCCACGGCCTCGGCCGGCGCGCCGGACCAGGGCGTCGGCGGGGTCGCCGGTGGCGGAACCGGTCCGGCGGCGGTTGGCACGTCGGGGGCCGGCGCGGCGGCCGACGGCGCCGGCCAGGCCACCGGGGGCACCGGGCCCGGCGGTGGGCCGGGAGGGGCGCCGGGCGCCGCCATCCGGGCCGCCGGGCCGCGCTGGTCGCGGTTGAGCAGCAGCGCGCCGCCGATCAGGATCACCGCGCCGAGCAGGATCGCCCGGAATCCGTTGGTGACGACGTAGCCGAAGCCGACCGCGACGACGATGCTGAGCACGATCACGGTGATCGGGGACATGCTGGACCTGCCCCGGCCGAGCATCGACTCCACGGGCGAGGCGGTGTCCCCCTCGCCGGGGATGATCAGCCACGCGGTGACGTAGACCAGGATGCCGATGCCGCCGAAGAACCCCAGCACGGCCAGGAGCACCCGCCACAGCACCGGGTCGGTGTTGGTGGCCCGGCCGATGGCCGCGCAGACGCCGGCCAGGTAGCGGCCGTCCCGGGGGCGGACCAGCCCGTACCGGGAGGTGAAGCCGGCGCCGCCGGGCGGTGGGGCGTACCCGGCGGGTGGCGGGTCGGCGAACGGCGCGCCGCCGGTGGGCGGCGGGGTGGCGCCGCCCGGCGGGGGCGCCGTGGCGTCGGCGGCGGCGGGCGCCGGCCCCGGCGGGGGTGGCGGTGGCCCGTCCTGTGCTGCCGCCCCGGGGCGGGGCGGACGGGCAGCGTCCTCGGTCATGCCTCCGATCCTGCTTCCCTGGCCGCCCGAGCGTCCTCAGGACCCGACCCTGACCCCACCCTGAGATCCCGGGACGGCGAATGTCCGGGGCGTCCCCGTGGTCCGGGGCGGTCCGGCCGTGTGACGATCGGGACGTCGGCCGCCGCCGGCACGCCGTCCCGACCCGGGAGCCTCCGATCAGCAGCACCGTGACTCCGCACCCCCCGCGCCTCTACCGGGCCACCGAGCACCGGCTGGCCGCGGGTGTGGCCGCCGGCCTCGCCGAACACCTGGGCATCTCGGTGCTCCGGGTCCGGGTGGCCTTCATGGTGCTGCTCGGGCTGAGCGGTCTCGGGCTGCTGCTCTACGCCGCCTTCTGGGCGGTCGTCCCGCCGCGGCCCGGCGACACCGCCGTCCCGCCCCGCCGCGACCTCACCCAGCTGCTGCCCTTCGTGGCGATCGGGCTGGGCGTGCTGCTGCTCCAGGTCGTCGCCTTCGACTCGGTCGGCGCGGCCGGCACCGCCGGCTGGCTGGTCGCGATCATCGCGGTCGGCGCCGGGGTGATCTGGCACCAGTCCGCGCCGGAGCGCCGCCGGCAGTGGGGCGGCTCCATGGCGGTGCCCTGGCTGGGCGCCGTGGTGGAGGAGAGCGACCGGCGCTCGTTCGTGCTCCGCTTCATCGGCGGCGGGGTGCTCGTCGCGGTCGGCATCATCGGCGTGGCGGCGGTCTACTCGCCCGCGCAGAACTTCGACGCCGTGCTCAACGGCATCATCTTCGCCCTGGTCGGGCTGGCCGGGGTGGGCGTGGTGACCGGCCCGGTGCTCTGGCGCACGTGGAACCAGCTCCGCTCGGAGCGCGAGGGCCGGATACGCGAGCAGGAGCGGGCCGAGCTGGCCGCCATGGTGCACGACCAGGTGCTGCACACCCTCGCCCTGATCCAGCGCAACGCCACCGACGTCAAGACGGTGCAGCGGCTGGCCCGGGGCCAGGAGCGGTCGCTGCGGAACTGGCTCTACAAGCCGACCGCCTCGCCGACCGAGCGCTTCGCGGCCGCGCTGGAGCAGGCCGCCGCCGAGGTGGAGGACACCTTCGCGATCACCGTGGAGACGGTGGTGGTCGGCGACCGGGAGACCGACGAGCGGGTCGGGGCGCTGGTCGCCGCCGCCCGGGAGGCGCTGGTGAACGCGGCCCGGCACGCCGAGGTACGGACCGTCTCGCTCTACGCCGAGGTGGAGCCGGAGCAGGTGAGCGCCTTCGTCCGGGACCGGGGCAAGGGCTTCGACCCGGATACGGTGGAGGATCACCGGCACGGCGTCCGAGGTTCGATCATCGGACGGATGAAGCGGCACGGTGGCCGGGCGGAGATCCGGTCCGAGCCGGGGGAGGGGACCGAGGTACGGCTGATCCTCCCGATCAGCGGCTCGGGCTCCACTGCGGAAAGGGACAAGTGACCATGGTCGAGCAGGAACCGGTCGACGGCGCGGCGCCCCGGGACGGGCGGTTGCGGGTGTTCCTCGTCGACGACCACGCGATGTTCCGGGCCGGCGTCCGCGCCGAGCTGGGCGAGCGCGTCGAGGTGGTGGGCGAGGCCAGCACGGTTGGGGAGGCCGTCAGCCGGATCGCGGCGACCCAGCCGGACGTGGTGCTGCTCGACGTGCACATGCCGGACGGCGGTGGCCGGGCGGTGCTGGAGGCGATGCGGCGTACGCACCCGCAGGTGCGGTTCCTGGCGCTGAGCGTGTCCGACGCCGCCGAGGACGTGATCGGGTTGATCCGGGCGGGCGCCCGGGGCTACGTCACGAAGACCATCTCACCGGAGGAGCTGACCGACGCGATCCGGCGGGTGGCCGACGGCGACGCGGTGTTCAGCCCGCGGCTGGCCGGCTTCGTGCTGGACGCCTTCGCGTCCCGGCCGGACGCGCCGGTGGCCGACCCCGAGCTGGACCAGCTCACCAACCGGGAACGCGAGGTGCTGCGGCTGCTCGCCCGGGGGTACGCGTACAAGGAGATCGCCCGGGAGCTGTACATCTCGATCAAGACGGTCGAGACGCACGTCTCCAACGTGCTGCGCAAGCTCCAGATGTCCAACCGGTACGAGCTGTCCCGCTGGGCCGCCGACCGCCGGCTGGTCTGACCGCGCCGGCGCGGGGCGTCACTCGGTGCGGAGCACGGTGAACGCCTCGGCCAGCCGGCCGGGTGGGAGGCCGGCGTTGTCGGCCATCGTGGTGAGCCGGTCCCGCACCCAGGTCGGCACGTCCAGGTGGGCGGTCTGCGACCGGTGCGCCTCCATCGCGGCGATCTTGCGGTCGACCTGGTCGGTCACGTCGACGACGTGGTCCGGGGCGGGCCCGCCGGCGTACCAGATCTCCCGGACCACCCAGGGTTCCAGCCCTTCGTCGAGCAGCTCCGGGAAGGCGAAGGGGTTGCGCGAGTCGGGGTAGACCGCGCAGGTGGCGGCCTCGCCGACGGCCAGGTGGTCGGGGTGGCTCGGGCCGGCCAGGTGCTCCCAGCGCCGCAGCGGCGAACTGGTCAGCACCCGGTCCGGCCGGAACCGGCGGATGGCGGCGCTGATCTGCCGCCGCAGCGCCAGGCTGGGGGTCATGACGCCGTCGGTGTGCCCGTCGAGGAAGTCGACCCGGCGTACGCCCACCGCGGCGGCCGCGGCCCGCTGCTCCGCCTCGCGCCGGGCCGGCATCTCCTCCCGCGGCGTGTCGTCGAAGCCGCCGGAGTCGCCCCGGGTGGCGATGAGGTAGGCCACCTCGATGCCCTCGTCCACCCAGCCGGCTATGGTGCCCGCACAGCCGAAGTCGACATCATCCGGATGGGCAAAAACTGCGAGGGCCCGGTGGACGTCGGGCAGCACCGGAGCGGACGCGGGGAAGCTCACGACGCCGAGCGTACGCGGGTGGTTCCGCCCCGTGTGGTCGTGTCTTACCTGTTCAGAGCGGTCCGATCCACGTCTTTCATGATCTTTTCTCAAGTATCGGCAACGTGGCGACCAACTAACGGCTTGATAACGGCACCTTCACGCAAAGGGCCGGTGAGTGTCACAGTGGCAGCACCTCACCCCCCGGTGTGAGGCACCCCGTCGGGCCCGCCGACCACGTGACGCCGCCTCCACGCGCCGGCGCGTGGCCGTCGACCCTGCGCGGTGTCTTCGCCGAAGGGTGTGGCGCCCGGCGGATCGGTACCCCTGGGGTGTCCCGATTTCCTCTGCGGTAAGCCGATGGCCCTGTGGTTCGGGTCGTCGGTGGTGTCACCCCCCAAACGTGCGTGAAACCCACGACGGAACCAGGTTAGAAAGAGGAGGCCCCTCGGAATGAGAGTCTCGAAGCGGGCGAGCGGCGCGCTCGCGGTGGGCGCGGCATTCGCGCTCGTCGCGTCCGGCTGCTCCAGCGGCAACGACGACGGTGGCAGCGCCAGCGCCAGCAAGGACGGCGCGATCGTCATCGACGGCACCCAGCCGGAGAACCCCCTGGTTCCGGCGAACACCACCGAGACCGGTGGCGGCAAGATCGTCGACTGGCTGTGGAGTGGCCTGGTCGAGTACCCCAACAACGGTGGGGCCCCGCAGAACCTGCTGGCCGAGTCGATCGACACGAGCGACTCGAAGGTCTTCAAGATCAAGATCAAGCAGAACACCAAGTTCCACGACGGCACCACCGTCAAGGCCGAGAACTTCGTCAAGGCCTGGAACTGGGCTGCGTACGGCCCGAGCGGCGCGCAGAACGCCTCGTTCTTCGCCGACATCCAGGGCTTCAACGACACCTACACCGAGGACCCGGACGGCCCGGACGGCCCGAAGAAGGCTCCGGAGCCGAAGGCCAAGGAGATGTCCGGCCTCAAGGTCATCGACGACTGGAACTTCGAGGTCACGCTCTCCGCGCCGACCGCCGTGTTCCCGACCAAGCTCGGCTACAGCGCCTTCATGCCGCTGCCGGACGCCTTCTTCAAGACCACTCCGGCGGAGTTCGGCAAGAAGCCGATCGGTAACGGCCCGGTCAGCCTCGTCTCCTGGCAGGACGACGTCGAGATCAAGCTCACCCGCTTCGACGACTACAGCCTGCGCGACAAGATGAAGATCAAGGACGTCACCGTCAAGATCTACCAGGACGACACGGCGGCCTACAACGACCTGCTCGCCGGCAACCTGGACTTCCAGCAGCAGGTCCCGGTCTCCTCGCTGGCCGGTGACAAGTGGAAGAACGACCTGGGTGACCGGGCGATCCAGACGACGATCCCGTCGACCGGCATCATCGCCTTCCCGATCTACGACAAGCGCTTCACCAACCCGAAGCTGCGCAAGGCGATCTCCCTGTCGATCAACCGGCAGGAGATCACCGACAAGATCTTCTTCGGTAACCGGAAGCCGGCCGACAGCTGGGCCAACCCGCTGACCCCGGGCGCCGAGCCGGGCAACTGCACCGCCTGCAAGTTCGACCCGGCCCAGGCCAAGCAGCTGCTCCAGGAGGCCGGTGGCTTCCAGGGCAAGCTCACCCTGTCGTACAACGCGGACGCCAGCCACAAGGAGTGGATGGAGGCCGTCGCCCAGCAGATCAAGACCAACCTGGGCATCGACGCCGTCGCCGTGGGCGTGCCGACCTTCGCGGTCTTCCGGGCGAACATCAACAACTACAAGATGACCGGTGCCTACCGGGCCGGTTGGCAGCAGGACTACCCGGACGTGGAGAACTGGATCAACCCGCTCTACGTGACCGGTGGTTCCTCGAACGACGGCAAGTACAGCAACCCGCAGGTGGACGCCCTCGCCAAGGAGGCCTCCTCGGCCCCCAGCCTCGAGGAGGCCCACAAGAAGTTCGCCGAGGCCGTCAAGCTGATCGACCAGGACGTCCCGACCATGCCGATCTACTTCAGCGGCGAGCAGTCGGGCCACTCCGAGAAGATCAAGAAGCTTGAGCTGAGCAACGTCGGTGAGCTCGACATCACCTCGGTCGAGCTCTGATCCGAACGGTCTGACCCCGGGTCGGGCTCGCCTACCGGTGAGCCCGACCCGGGGCCGTTCCGCGAGGGGGTGTACAACAAACCCCTCGCACGTTGTCGTCACCACCCGTGTCGGCAGTCCGACGCGCCCCCTGTCTGGAGGACCACCCCATGGGCCGTTATCTCTTGAGACGGCTGCTGCAACTCGTGCCGGTGTTCATCGGCACGACGTTCCTGATCTACTGGCTCGTCTGGTCGGTGCCCGGCGACCCCTTCGCCGGCAAGTGCGGCGACCGTGGTTGCTCGCCGAACTACCGGGCCATGATGACCGAGAAGTACCATCTCGACGATTCGATCTGGGTGCAGTACGCCAGCTACATGAAGAACCTTTTCCAGGGTGACTTCGGTATCACGTTCGGCGGTCGCGAGATCAGCGACATCATCGCCACGTCGTACCCCAACACCCTGAAGCTGGCGGTGGTGGCGCTCGCCATCGAAGCCGTCATCGGCCTCGGTGCGGGTGTCCTGACCGGTCTCCGGCGCAACGGCTTCCTGGACAACCTGGTCCTGATCTCCACCCTGTTCCTGATCGCGCTGCCGGTCTTCGTCATCGGCTTCGTGCTCCAGTGGCTCCTCGGCGTCAAGTGGGGCGTTATCACCCCCACCGTTTCCAACGAGATGCGGTTCAGCGAGCTGATCGTGCCGGGCTTCGTGCTCGGCAGCGCCTCGATGGCGTACATCGCCCGGGTGGCGCGGACGAGCATCGCCGAGAACCGGCGGGCCGACTACGTCCGTACGGCCATCGCCAAGGGCCTGCCCATGCGCCGGGTCGTCGGCGTGCACCTGCTGCGCAACTCGCTCATCCCGGTCGTCACCCTGCTCGGCACCGACCTCGGCGCCCTGATGGGCGGCGCGATCATCACCGAGGGCATCTTCGGCATCAACGGCATCGGCCGCCAGGTGCTCCGGGCGATCGTCACCAAGGAGAGCGCTACCGTTGTCGGCATCGTGGTGGTGCTGGTGCTCGTCTATCTCGTGATGAACCTGCTGGTGGACCTGCTCTACGCCGCCCTGGACCCGAGGATCCGCTATGAGTGACCCGAGTACCGCGTCGATCGTCTCGACGCCGCCCGCGACCATGCCGACCGAGGCCGGTTCCGGTGCGCCCACCAACGCCGGCCTGCCGGAGAACGCGAAGAAGCAGAAGCCGCGCGGCCTGCTCGGCGACGCCTGGCGTGACCTGCGCCGCAAGCCGCTGTTCTGGATCTCCGCCTCGTTCATCCTGCTCTTCGTGGTGATGGCGGCGTTCCCCTCGCTGTTCACCTCCGGCGACGCCGTCAACGGCGCGCTCTCCCGCAGCCGGGTCGAGCCGTCGTCCGACGCCTGGTTCGGCTACGACGTGCAGGGCCGCGACGTGTACGCCCGGGTGATCTACGGTGCCCGTGCCTCGATCGTGGTGGCGCTGCTGTCGACCATCGGGACCCTGCTGTTCGGTGGCGCGATGGGCATCATCGCCGGCTACCGCGGCGGCTGGGTGGACGCGCTGCTCTCCCGGATCGCGGACATCTTCTTCGGCCTGCCGTTCGTGCTCGGCTCGATCGTCATCCTGACCACGTTCAACGGCTCGGGCACCGACAACGGCGAGTGGACGATCATGGGGCTGGTCATCCTGTCCCTGACCGTGCTGAGCTGGCCGGTCGTGATGCGGCTGATGCGCTCCTCGGTGCTCGCCACCAAGGAGGCCGACTACATCGTGGCGGCCCGCGCGCTGGGCGCCGGCACCGGCCGGATCATCCTCAAGCACCTGCTGCCGAACTGCCTGGCCCCGCTGCTGGTCTACGGCACGATCATGGTCGGCTCGTTCATCGGCGCGGAGGCCACGCTGTCCTTCCTGGGCATCGGCCTGAAGAGCCCGGTGGTCTCCTGGGGCATCATGATCAGCGAGGCGCAGAACTACATCCGGGTCTCGCCGTTCCTGCTGTTCTTCCCCTCCGCGTTCCTCGTCACCGCGGTGCTGAGCTTCGTCATGCTCGGCGAGGCGGTCCGCGAGGCCCTCGATCCGAAGCTCCGATAGGGGAACTGAGTTGTCCGACATTCTCGTGTCCGAGCAGTCCGCGCCGGGCGCCGACGGATCCGGCCGCCCCTCGGGCCGCCTGCTCGAGGTCGACGGCCTGCGGGTGGAGTTCCGCACCCGGGACGGTGTCGCCAAGGTCATCAACGGGGTGACGTACCACGTCGACGCGGGAGAGACCCTCGCCGTGCTCGGCGAGTCCGGCTCCGGCAAGAGCGTCACCGCGCAGACCATCATGGGCATCCTCGACACCCCGCCCGGCTTCGTCACCGGGGGCCAGGTCCGCTTCCACGGCAAGGACATGCTCAAGATGTCCCCCGAGCAGCGGCGCCGGATCCGTGGTGAAGGCATTGCGATGATCTTCCAGGACTCGCTCTCCGCCCTCAACCCGGTTTTCACCGTCGGCTTCCAGATCGCCGAGCAGTTCCGCATCCGGCGCGGCATGAGCCGCTCGGACGCCAAGAAGCGCGCGATCGAGATGCTCGACCAGGTCAAGATCCCGAACGCCAAGGGCCGGTACAGCAACTACCCGCACCAGTTCTCGGGTGGTATGCGGCAGCGCGCCATGATCGCCATGTCGCTGGCGCTCGACCCCGAGGTGCTGATCGCCGACGAGCCGACCACCGCGCTGGACGTGACCGTGCAGGCCCAGATCATGGACCTGCTCGGCGAGCTCCAGCGGGAGCGGCAGATGGGCATGATCCTGATCACCCACGACCTCGGCGTGGTCGCCGACGTCGCGGACCGGATCGCGGTCATGTACGCCGGCCGGATCGTCGAGGAAGCCGACGTGTACGACCTGTACGCCAAGCCGGCGCACCCGTACACCCTCGGCCTGCTCAACTCGATCCCGCGGATGGACGAGAAGGGGCAGGAGCTCCGCACCATCAAGGGCCTCCCGCCGAACCTGATGAACATCCCGCCGGGCTGCGCCTTCAACCCGCGCTGCCCCATGGCGCAGCCGGTGTGCCGGGAGAAGGTGCCCCCGCTGCTGCAGTTGGGCCGCGGGCGGGCCAGCGCCTGCCACTTCGCCGAGGAGCTCGTGAACCGTGACTGAGAACATCATCGAGGTCCGTGACCTGGTCAAGCACTACCCCGTGACCCGGGGTGTGGTGTTCAAGAAGACCATCGGTCACGTCAAGGCGGTCGACGGCGTCTCCTTCGACCTGAGGGCCGGCGAGACCCTGGGCGTGGTCGGCGAGTCCGGCTGCGGCAAGTCGACGCTGGCCCGGGTGCTGATGAACCTGGAGAAGCCGACCGCCGGCCAGGTGCTCTACAAGGGCCAGGACATCTCCAAGCTCTCCGGCGGCGCGCTGCGGCGCCTGCGCCGGCAGATCCAGCTGGTGATGCAGGACCCGTACACCTCGCTGAACCCGCGCATGACGGTCGGTGACCTGATCGGCGAGCCGTTCGAGATCCACCCCGAGGTGGCCCCGAGGCGGTCCCGCCGGGACAAGGTCAAGGAGCTGCTCGACCTGGTCGGTCTCAACCCGGAGCACATCAACCGGTACCCGCACCAGTTCTCCGGCGGCCAGCGGCAGCGCATCGGCATCGCCCGGGCGCTGGCGCTGCGGCCCGAGGTCATCGTCTGCGACGAGCCGGTGTCGGCCCTGGACGTGTCGATCCAGGCGCAGGTGATGAACCTGCTGGAGAAGCTCCAGGCCGAGTTCGGCCTCTCGTACGTCTTCATCGCCCACGACCTGTCGGTCGTGCGCCACCTGTCCGACCGGGTCGCCGTCATGTACCTGGGCAAGATGGTGGAGGTCGGCACCGAGGACGAGATCTACGAGCGGCCGACCCACCCGTACACCCAGGCGCTGCTGTCGGCGGTGCCGGTGCCGGACCCGACCGTGCGGGAGAGCAAGGCGATCATCCGGCTCCAGGGTGACGTCCCCTCGCCGGTCAGCCCGCCGTCGGGCTGCCGGTTCCGCACCCGGTGCTGGAAGGCGCAGGACATCTGCGCCCAGGAGGTGCCGCTGCTCCAGATCCGGCGGGGCTCGGACCACCCGAGCGCCTGCCACTTCGCGGAGAAGCGGGAGATCGTCGCCACCCACCCGGCGGCCTGATCCACCCCGGACCGCCTGCCGGCGTCACAGCGACGCCGGCAGGCGGTTCGTCGTATCCGGCGGCTGCGCGCCGCCGGGGCCCTCACAGAGGTCCGCGGCCGGCGCGCAGCAGCAGGAGCGCGAGCTGGGTGCCGTCCGCGCCGAGCGCCTGGCGGAACCGCTCCAGGATCTCCCGCTCCCGGGAGAGGACGAGGCGGGTGCCGCCGGAGGCCATCCGGGTGGCGCCGACCTCCTGGGACAGCGCGGCCCGCTCCTGCCAGAGCGCGATGATCGTGCGGTCGATCTCGTCGATCCGCTCCCGGATCTCGCTGATCCGCTCGGCCGCCGCCGAGTCGCCGGTGCCGGTCCGGGCCGCCGCGGCCCCGGTCGGGTCACCGCCGGCGGTCCCGTCGTGCCGTGCCAGGCCGCCGCTGGACTCCACCACGTCAGTCATCATCGTCGTACCCCTCGGGGTCTCGGGCCCGGTACCCGGATCCCGGGACGGAAAAGCCCCGGGCTCCAGGAGCCCGGGGCTTTCGTAGGTCTGTGATCAGGCGCGACCCACGGCTGCCGGACTCCCGGTGCCGTAGTAAAAGTAGAAGCGCTGACCGAACACGCCGTCGAGTATGCCGACCCGCGGGGCGGGCGCGCAAGGAAACCCGCCAACAGGTGGGACGTGACGCCTTCGTCTCGTCGGGGCCGCGTGGGCGGGAAGTGTCCGGCCGTCGGCATAGACTCGCCGTGCGATGCATCCTCTCTTCGACATCCCCGCGTCCCCGCCCGCGCCGGAGCCCCGGCCGACCCCGCCGCACCGGCCCGGGGCCCGGCCGGCGGACCCGCAGGCACTCCTCGCCGGCCTGAACGGCCCCCAGCGGGACGCGGTGACCCACGCCGGCTCCCCACTGCTCATCGTCGCCGGCGCGGGCTCCGGCAAGACCCGGGTGCTGACCAACCGGATCGCCTACCTGCTCGCCGCGCGGGACGTGCACCCCGGCGAGATCATCGCGATCACCTTCACCAACAAGGCCGCCGGCGAGATGAAGGAGCGGGTGGCCGCCCTCGTCGGGCCGCGTGCGCGGTTGATGTGGGTCTCGACCTTCCACTCGGCCTGCGTCCGGATCCTGCGGGCCGAGCACGAGCACGCCGGCCTGAAGTCCACCTTCTCGATCTACGACGCGGACGACTCCCGCCGCCTCATGCAGATGGTCGCCCGCGAGCTCGACCTGGACCCGAAGCGCTACCCGGCGCGCGGCCTGGCCGCCCAGGTCTCCAACCTGAAGAACGAGCTGGTCGACCCCGACGAGTTCGCCGGCCGGGCCAAGGGCCCCAACGAGCGGGCGCTGGCCGAGGCGTACACGCTCTACCAGCGGCGGCTGCGCGAGGCGCACGCGCTGGACTTCGACGACCTCATCATGACGACGGTGCACCTGCTCCAGTCGCACCCGCACGTCGCGGAGAGCTACCGGCGCCGGTTCCGGCACGTGCTGGTCGACGAGTACCAGGACACCAACCACGCCCAGTACGTGCTGATCAAGGAGCTGGTCTCCGGCACGGAGGGCATCCCGCCAGCCGAGCTCTGCGTGGTCGGTGACGCCGACCAGTCGATCTACGCGTTCCGCGGCGCCACCATCCGCAACATCCTGGAGTTCGAGCGCGACTTCATCGACGCGCGGACGATCCTGCTCGAGCAGAACTACCGCTCCACCCAGACCATCCTCAACGCCGCCAACGCGGTGATCGACCGGAACACCTCCCGCAAGCCCAAGCGGCTGTGGAGCGACGCCGGGGCCGGCGAGCAGATCGTCGGCTACGTGGCCGACACCGAGCACGCCGAGGCGGACTGGGTGGCCCGGGAGATCGACCGGTTGGTCGACGCGGGCGACACCCGCCCTGGCGACGTGGCCGTCTTCTACCGCACCAACGCCATGTCCCGGGTCTTCGAGGAGGTGTTCATCCGGGTCGGCCTGCCCTACAAGGTGGTCGGCGGGGTGCGCTTCTACGAGCGCAAGGAGGTCCGCGACGCGCTGGCCTACCTGCGCGCCGTGGTCAACGACGACGACACGGTGAGCCTGCGCCGGATCCTCAACACCCCGCGCCGGGGCATCGGGGAGCGGGCCGAGGCGTGCGTGGAGGCGCTGGCCGGCCGCGACCGGATCTCCTTCGGCGCGGCGCTGCGCCGGGCCAAGGACGCCCCGGGCATCTCCACCCGGGCCGCCAACGGCATCGCCGAGTTCGTCGCGCTGCTCGACGACGCGCGCGAGCTGGCCGCCACCGGCACCCCGGAGGAGGTGCTGGAAGCCGTGCTGACCCGCTCGGGCTACCTGGCCGAGCTGGAGGAGAGCCTCGACCCGCAGGACGCCGGCCGGGTGGACAACCTCCAGGAACTGGTCAGCGTCGCCCGGGAGTACACCGAGCGCATCGAGGCGCTGGGCGAGGAGGACGAGCGGGCCACCCTGGCCGGCTTCCTGGAGCAGGTCGCCCTGGTCGCCGACGCCGACCAGATCCCCGCCGACGACCCCGACCACCAGGGCGTGGTGACCCTCATGACGCTGCACACCGCCAAGGGGCTGGAGTTCCCGGTGGTGTTCCTCAGCGGCCTGGAGGACGGCGTCTTCCCGCACCTGCGCTCGTTGGGCGACACCCGCGAGCTGGAGGAGGAGCGGCGGCTGGCGTACGTGGGCATCACCCGGGCCCGGCAGCGCCTCTACCTGTCCCGGGCGGTCACCCGCTCGGCGTGGGGCGCGCCGGCCTACAACCCGCCGTCGCGCTTCCTGGAGGAGCTGCCCACCGAGCTGGTCCGCTGGGAGCGCACCGAGGGGTCGTACACCTCGTGGGCCGGTGGGGGCGGCGGCGTCGGCGGCCGGGCGGACCGGGTGCCCGGCGGGCGCGGCGGCTTCACCGGGGGCACGCCCAAGGCGACCCAGCTCGCCAAGCGGCTCGGGGTCGACGCCAGCGGGCTGGCCACCGCCAGCGAGCTGAAGCAGGCGCCCAAGGTCTCGGTGGGCGACCGGGTCAACCACCAGCGCTACGGCCTCGGCCGGGTGCTGGCGGTCGAGGGGCACGGGCCGGGCGCCCGTGCGCAGATCGACTTCGGCGACCAGACCATGTGGTTGGTCCTCCGGCACGCCCCCATCGACAAGCTCTGAGCCGAGTGAGGCCCGGCCCGGCGACGTTCCGGACCGGGCCCCTCCCTCGTGCCGTGGCCGTCAGCAGGCCACGTTGATGCCCCGGGCCCGCAGGAACGGCGCCGGGTCGATCTGGTTCCACATGGCGCCCTTGTGCACCTCGAAGTGCAGGTGCGGGCCGGTGGAGTCGCCGGTGGAGCCCTCGTAGCCGATGACCTGCCCGGCCTTCACCTTGTCGCCGACGCTGACGATGAGCCGGCTCTGGTGGGCGTAGTGGGTCAGGTAGCCGTTGCCGTGGTCGACGAAGACGGAGTTGCCGTAGCCGTCGCCGGCGTCGCCCGCCTTGACCACGGTGCCCGCCGCGGCGGCGTGGATGGGGGTGCCGGCCGGCATGGCGAAGTCGATGCCGGCGTGCAGGGTGCCCCATCGCTGCCCGAAGCAGGACGTGATCTCGGCGCCCTTCATGGGGATCACCCAGGCCGGCTTCGGCTTGGTGGTCTTCTTCGGCGTGGCCGGGGCGGTCCTCGTCGGCTTCGGGCTGGCCGTGCTCGGGCTCGCCGACGGGCTGGCCGGGGTGGCCGAGGGGGTGACCGGGGCGGTCGACTCGCGGGTCGAGCGGTCGGCGCGGGTGGCGGCCTCGGCGCGCGCCTGGGCGTCGAAGTCGACCGCCGCGGGGGTCGGGGCGCCGTGGTCGACGGTGGCGACGGAGACACCGCCGAGGCCGAGGCCGAGGAGGGCCACCGCGCCGACGACGACATATGCGGTACGCCGGACCGGGCGCTGGCGCCGGTGCCGGGCGGGAGCGTTGTCCGGGGTGTTCTCGTTCTGGATGGAGCTGTCTTCCTGCACGGAAACCTTCATCAGTCGAGGGGCACGTGACCTCGAAATACTGGTGTCGGCCGGCAGGTCGCCGGGTATGGGGTTGCGCAGGGCCGGGAATCGGGAGTGGCCGGCTGTCCAGGTCCGCCCGGTCTGGGAGGTTTAGCGCCGAAAAGGATCATGATCTGCTGTGTGGCCGCTCACATCTGCCACTGTGACCCAGCAGACTTTGGGGCAAACGAAACCGCCCGGATCGGCCGATCCGGGCGGTCAACGGGCGTTACGGAGCGTCAGGACGCGGCTACCTCGCTGTAGACCGCCTCGACCTCGAGCTGGATGTCCACGCCCCGAGAGGGGTCCTTGAGCCACGCCACCGGGTCGACGGGCTGGCCCTTGACATGGATCTCGAGGTGCAGGTGGGAGCCGTAGGAGTGGCCGGTGTTCCCGACCAGGCCGAGCTGCTGGCCCGCCTTCACCTGCTGGCCCTCCTTGACGGTGACCGCCGAGGAGTGACCGTAGATGGCCTCGCTGCCGTCGGCGTGCTGGACGATCACCGCGTAGCCGTAGCCGCCGAACCAGCCGGCCTTGGTGACCGTGCCGTCGTGGATGGCCGTGTAGGGGGTGCCTTCCGGGGCGACCAGGTCGACGCCGGTGTGCAGCTTGCCCCAGCGCATGCCGTAGGGCGACTGGAAGTCGTAGCCGTGCAGGGGGAGCAGCCAGACGTCCTGCTCGGTGGCGGTCTTGCCGGCGGCGCGGTCGTCACGGGTGGCGCGGTCCGCGCTGTCGGCCCGGGCCGCGGCGTCCTGGCTGGTGATCGAGGCCTGCCTGAGCTCGTCGAGGACCGACGGGCTGACGCTCTTGGCGTCGGGGAGGGCGTTCGCGCCGAGGGCGACGATGCCGGCGCCCACGAAGGCGGTGGTCACGACCGCCGCGTAGCGGCTCCGCGGGGGGGTGGGTACGCGGCGGCGGCCGCGATATCTATCGGGCTCAGACGACAGGCGCTGGCGCACGCACACCCTCCGTTGTCGGGGATCCGATGCGACTCCGGACCGTTCGGTGAAGCTCGGTCGAACCTCCGGTGTCGCGTCGTCACCCGTCCGTGGACCTGATGACAACCGTGGACACGTTAGCCAACCGCCACTCCTGTCACAAGCCGAAGCGCCGAATTGGCGTTTCGTTCTGTCCGTTTCCATCCGCTCTTGTCATAGCTCGTACCCCCGGTCGGGTGGCCCCGCAACTGCCCGTTCGTCGCGGACAGTGACCGATCGGCGGAGGTGTTCGGCTTCCCGGGGGCGGGGTGGGGCGGTAAGGCGCAGCCCGGGTTTCCGGCCCCGGGTGGGGCGGGTTACCGTTCGTTCAGGTCAGGAGTGCCGGAGCCGGTGAAAGGTGTGCGCTGATGAGCTCTCGTATCCGGGTCGTCGTCGCGAAGCCCGGCCTGGACGGCCACGACCGGGGCGCGAAGGTCGTCGCCCGTGCCCTGCGTGACGCGGGCATGGAGGTCATCTACACCGGCCTGCACCAGACCCCGGAGCAGATCGTGGAGACCGCGATCCAGGAGGACGCCGACGCGGTGGGCCTGTCGGTGCTCTCCGGCGCGCACATGACCCTCTTCAAGCGGGTCCTCGAACTGCTCGCCGAGCGCGAGGCGGCCGACATCGTGGTCTTCGGCGGCGGCATCATCCCGGACGCCGACATCCCGGAGCTCCAGCGGCTCGGCGTCGCCAAGATCTTCACCCCCGGCGCCACCACGCAGTCGATCGTGGAGTGGGTCCGGGAGAACGTGGCCCAGCCGGTCGCCTGACCCGCGGGTCGCCACAGGTGTCGATCAAGAAGTTCGGGTCAGGAACGAGTCCGGGCCCGACGCGAACCTCTTGATGAACACCGCGCGCCGGCGTTGAGGTGGGCGGGCGGCGGGTTCTGGACAGGGGGAGGGGCCGGACGCACCCCTCACACGCCCGGCCCCTCTATGCACGATGCCCCGCCGCCACCCCTCGACCGACAGGGCATCGGCCGCTCCCGTCGTCGCGCCTGACCAGCGCTCCGACATCAGACTCAACGACGCCCCCAACAGGGGGTTACGCCTGTTCCACAACATCCCCCGGACGGCTGACGGCCCGCGTTCCGGACACCTCGGACGGGCCGCCTTCCAGGGCCTCGCGGTGCGGGCCCGGGTCGTATCGTGTGCCTGCCCGGACCGCGTCCCGCGGTCGACGACCCCCGCCGGGAGCCCGCCGTGACCCAGCCGCCGTACCCGCAGCCCGACCCCGCCGGCGGCCGGCCCACGCCGCCCCCACCGCCCGCGGGGTGGCCGGCGCAGCAACCCGGCCAGGGCTGGCCCCCGCCGCGGCAGCCGGCTCCGGGCGGCTGGGGCGCTCCGTACCAGCAGCCCGCGCCCGGCTGGCCCGCGCCGCACCAGCAGCACGGCGCTCCCCACCAGCAGCCCGCGCCCGGCTGGCCGGCCGCGCCGCCGGCGTACCCCTTCGGGGTCGGGCCGGCGCAGCGGCCGCCGACGACGAAGCGGATCCCGGAGGACCTGCCGTTCGTGGTCCGGCCGAGCCTGGGCAAGCGGGCGCTGACCCTCGGGTTGGTGACCCTGGTGGTCGGCCTGGTGATCGCCTGCCCGATCGGCCTGGCCGCGTTGTCCGGGGACGGCGGCGCCGGGGTGCTCTTCATCATCCCGGTGGTGCTGCTCTTCTTCGTCGTGCCGGTCGGCCTCCAGCTCTGGCTGGTGTCCTCCGGCGGCCCGGTCCTCGCGCTCGGGCCGGCCGGGCTGTGGATCAAGACGCGGCCGAGCCGGGGGCAGGCGATCTGGCTGCCGTGGGAGGCGATCGACCGGATCTACCTGCGGCGGTGGGCGCTGGAGAAGATGCTCTGCGTCAAGCCGCGCGACCCGCGGGTCGGCAGCGGGCTGGGGGCGTTCACCGCGTTCGACTCGGGGATGCAGCAGGTGTTCTTCGGCACCGGCTTCACCGCCACGGTCAACCACGCCGACCGAAGCGAGGACGAGATCATGCGAGCCGTGGTCGGATACGCGGCCGGTCGCTGCCGGGTGGGCTGAGCCCGGCGCGGCGCAGACGGCTGTGCATTACCGCACACCGCGCACCCGCTCGGTTGCCGCCGGTTCCCATCTCGTTAGGCTGCGGCAAATGACCTGTCTCATCTGATGACAGGCGTCAAACTGATTTTCCAACGCTGGTGGCGGCGCGACGGCGCGCCGCGGAGACGGGACGGGACGCGCAATCGTGGACCTGTACGAGTACCAGGGGCGGGACCTGTTCGAGCGGCACGGCTTGCCCGTGCTCGCCGGCGGCGTCGCCACTACCCCGGAGGAGGCCCGCGCGATCGCCGAGCGCCTCGGCGGCCGGGTGGTCGTCAAGGCGCAGGTGAAGGTCGGCGGCCGCGGCAAGGCCGGCGGCGTGAAGCTGGCCGAGGGCGCGGAGGAGACGGTGGCCCGTGCCACCGACATCCTCGGCATGGACATCAAGGGTCACACGGTCCACAAGGTCATGATCACCGTGACCGCGGACGTGGCCGAGGAGTACTACTTCTCGTACCTGCTCGACCGGGCGAACCGCACCTTCCTCTGCATCGCCAGCGTGGCCGGCGGCATGGACATCGAGCAGGTCGCCGCCGAGACGCCCGAGAAGGTCGTCAAGGCCCCGATCGACGCGAACACCGGCGTGGACGAGGCCAAGGCGCGCGAGATCGTGAGCGCGGCCGGCTTCCCGGCCGAGGTCGCCGACCAGGTGGTCGAGGTCGCGGTCAAGCTGTGGCAGGCGTTCGTCGCCGAGGACGCCACGCTGGTCGAGGTGAACCCGCTGGCCACGACCAAGGACGGCAAGCTGCTGCTGCTGGACGCCAAGGTCACCCTCGACGAGAACGCCGCGTTCCGGCACCCGGACCACGAGGCCCTGGTCGACCAGGCGTCGGTGGACCCGCTGGAGCAGGCCGCCAAGTCCAAGGACCTCAACTACGTCAAGCTCGACGGCGAGGTCGGCATCATCGGCAACGGCGCGGGCCTGGTCATGTCCACGCTCGACGTGGTCGCGTACGCCGGTGAGCGGCACGGCGGCGTGAAGCCGGCCAACTTCCTCGACATCGGCGGCGGCGCGAGCGCCGAGGTCATGGCGAACGGCCTGGAGATCGTGCTCTCCGACCCGTCGGTGAAGAGCGTCTTCGTCAACGTCTTCGGCGGCATCACCGCCTGCGACGCGGTCGCCAACGGCATCGTGCAGGCGCTGGCGCTGCTCGAGCAGCGCGGCGAGAAGGCCACCAAGCCGCTCGTCGTCCGCCTCGACGGCAACAACGCCGAGGCCGGTCGGGCGATCCTCGACGGCGCGAACAACCCGCTGATCCAGCGGGTCGACACCATGGACGGCGCGGCCGAGCGGGCCGCCGAGCTGGCAGCTGCGGGGGTCTGACAATGGCTATCTGGCTGACCAAGGACTCCAAGGTCATCGTGCAGGGGATGACCGGTTCCGAGGGTTCCAAGCACACCCGGCGGATGCTCGCCGCCGGCACCAACGTCGTCGGCGGCGTCAACCCGCGCAAGGCGGGCCAGAAGGTCGACTTCGACGGCACCGAGCTGCCGGTCTTCGCGTCCGTGGCGGACGCCATGAAGGAGACCGGGGCGGACGTCACGGTCATCTTCGTGCCGCCGCAGTTCACCAAGGCCGCGGTGGTCGAGGCGATCGACGCCGGCATCGACCTGGCCGTGGTGATCACCGAGGGCGTGCCGGTGCACGACACCGCCGCGTTCTGGGCGTACAACGTGGCCAAGGGCGAGCGGACCCGGATCATCGGCCCGAACTGCCCGGGCATCGCCTCGCCGGGCGCCTCCAACGCCGGCATCATCCCGGCCGACATCACCGGCTCCGGCCGGATCGGCCTGGTCAGCAAGAGCGGCACGCTGACCTACCAGATGATGTACGAGCTGCGCGACATCGGCTTCTCCACCTGCGTCGGCATCGGCGGTGACCCGATCATCGGCACCACCCACATCGACGCGCTGGCCGCGTTCGAGGCGGACCCGGAGACCGACGCGATCGTCATGATCGGTGAGATCGGTGGCGACGCCGAGGAGCGGGCGGCCGAGTTCATCAAGGCCAACGTCACCAAGCCGGTGGTCGGCTACATCGCCGGCTTCACCGCCCCGCCCGGCAAGACCATGGGTCACGCCGGCGCGATCATCTCCGGCTCGGCGGGCACCGCCGACGCCAAGAAGGCGGCGCTGGAGGCGGTCGGCGTGAAGGTCGGCAAGACCCCGACCGAGACCGCCAAGCTGATGCGGGAGATCATGTCCGGCCGCTGAGCGGTCCCGTGACGTGCCGAGGGGGTCGACCGGGTCCGGTCGGCCCCCTCACGCTTCCTACCGGTACCAGTAGGGGGAGTAGTAGTTGCCCCGGGACCGGATGATGGCGCTGGCGATGAGGTTGACGACGCCGAACGCGATGGCCAGCCAGCCGAGCAGCGGAGACTTGCCGAAGCGCTTCGCGTCCCGGATCGACAGGTAACCGAAGACGATGCCGAGGATGCCGCAGCAGAGCAGGCCCGTGACGATCCCCAGGATGCCCCAGAGCGTGGTCCGGTCCCGGCCGGCGGCCGGTGGCGGCGGGGGCGGCGGATACGGAGCGTTCACGGCTTCCTCCGAGCGGTCGGTGCCGCGACAGGAAAGGTCGCGTCCTGGGCCGAGGCTAAACCGGATCGGGGCCCCCGAGCCGGTGGATCAGGGAACTCGCCGCCCTCCCGCGGCGGTATCGGACTGCCGTCACCCGCGCGGCATGCCAGAGTAGAGCCGATGTCACGCGTCACCCCTGACCAGCCCCGCCGCCCCGCCGCCGAAGTCGCCGCCGGAGCCCGGCCGACCGGCCGTGCCGCGCCGGCGCCGCGGGTGCCCGCGCCCCGGTCCGGGGAGCCTCCGCGCGGCCGGGCCCCGCTGCCCGTCGCCGCCGGGGTGGCGGCCCTCTGGGCCGCCGTGACGTCCTGGCTGCCGGTCACCCTGGTGCTCGGCCTGGCCCAGCTCAGCGAGGACGCCGCCTCGCAGGCCGGCGCGCTCCGCGCCGGCCTGGTCGGCTGGCTGCTCGGCCACGGCGTGCCGTTGGAGACCACCGCCGGGCCGCTCGGCCTGGCGCCGCTGGCCCTGACCGCCCTCGCCGTCTGGCGGCTCACCCGCGCCGGGGTGCACGTCAGCCGGGCCATCGGCGCCCGGGGCGGTCGCTCGCCCCGGCAGGCGCTCACCGTCGCGGTCGGGGTCGGCATCGGGTACGCGCTGCTCGGCGCCCTCGCCGCGATCGTGGTCGGTGCCGGCGGGCCGCGCGTGTCCCCGGTCCGGGCCGGGCTCACCTTCGCGGTCCTCGGCGGGCTCGCCGCCCTGGTCGGCGCGCTGCGGACCACCGGCGTCTGGGTGCTGCTGGCCCGCCGTTCCCCGGCGGCGCTGCGCGACGGGGTGCGCACCGGGCTGGTCGCCGGCCTGCTGCTGCTCGGCGCGGGCGCCGGGGCCGCCGGGCTGGCCGTGGCGACCGGGGGCGGCGACGCGGCCGACATGATCGGGGCGTACCGGACGGGGGTGGCCGGTCAGGCGGGCATCACCCTGGTCAGCCTCGCGTACGCGCCGAACGCCACCGTCTGGTCGGCCAGTTACCTGCTCGGGCCCGGGTTCGCCGTCGGCACCGACACCGCCGTGCGGACCAGCGAGGTCTCCGTGGGCGCGCTGCCGGCCGTGCCGCTGCTGGCCGGGCTGCCGCGTGGCCCGGTGGACGGGCTGGGCGCCGGGCTGCTCGCGGTGCCGGTGCTTGCCGCCATGGCGGCCGGTTGGCTGCTGGCCCGCCGGCTGCTGCGGGTCGCGGCCGAGGAGCGCGCGCCGGTCGGGTGGTCGGCGCTGCTGGTCCCGGCGGCGCTCGCCGGCCCGGTCGCCGGTGCGCTGCTCGGCCTGGCCGCGGTGGCCTCCGGCGGTCCGCTGGGCGCCGGCCGGCTGGCCGAGATCGGCCCGTCGCCCTGGCCGGTGGCGGGCGTGGCCACCCTGGTGGTCGCGGTCGGCGCGGTCCTCGGCGCCGCCGCCGGCCGCACCCTGAGCGGCGCACCCACCGCCCCGCGCCCCACGGCCCCGCCGCCCCGCCGCCCCGAGCGCTGACCGGGGCCGGAGACGGCGGAGGGGGCGCCGGCGGTGCCGGACGCCCCCTCGTGGAGCCGGTTCAGGAACCGAAGTTGCTCAGGTTGATCGCGGCGCCGGCGATGGCGTTGATGATGCCGATGACCACACCGATGCCACCGCAGATGAGGGCGGCCTTGGCCTGGCCGGCGTTGTTCGCCTCGCCCGCCTGGACCTTCTTCTGGCCCATGACGCCGAGCACGATGCCGGCGACGCCGGCCGGGATGCCGATCAGCGGGCAGCAGAGGCCGAGCACGATCGAGGCGATACCGGCGATCATGCCGATCAGCCCGAGCGTGTTGTTCTGGCCGCCGCCGGTCGGGTAGCCGGCGGCCGGGTACTGGGGCGCGGCACCGTACGGCTGCTGCTGCGCGTACGGGTCCTGGCCGTAGGGCTGGCCGGAGGTCGGCTGGCCGTAGGGCTGGCCCGAGGTCGGCTGGCCGTAGGGCTGGCCCGAGGTGGGCTGCTGGCCGTACTGCGGGGCCTGCGGCGGCTGAGCGTACGGGTCCTGCCCGTACGGCTGGCCCGAGGTGGGCTGCTGGCCGTACTGGGGCGCCTGCGGGGGCTGGGCGTACGGGTCGTACTGGGGGGAGGTCGGGTCCTGGTTCGGCTGCTGGCCGTGCGGGTCCTGACCGGGGTAACCGGGCTGCATTGCGGAGCGCTCCTCAAACTGGGGGTCGACGGTCCATGGTCGGTTGTCTGCCGCTCATCATTCCGCCCGGACACCGGGACGCCCGCGGCACACGGGCCCGGGACCAAGGTCACGATGCCGACGCCGGGCCGGGCGTGCGCACGGCACCGGGCGACGGCAGCGTATCGTGCCGACGCCACGAGGGAGATCACCCGAGGCGTGGCCGCCCGAGCGTCGGACACGCCAGCAGGCCCGATAGGGTTGCCGCGTGACCGAGCCCGCGTCCGTCGCCCGCCTCGTCGTCCTCGTCTCCGGCTCCGGCAGCAACCTCCAGGCCCTGCTGGACGCCGCCACCGACCCCGCGTACGGGGCCCGGGTGGTGGCCGTGGGCGCCGACCGCGACGGGATCGCCGGCCTGGACCGGGCCGCCGCGGCCGGCGTACCGGCCTTCGTGGAGCGGCTGAAGGACCACCCGACCCGCGAGGACTGGGACCGGGCGCTCACCGCCCGGGTCGCCGAGCACCGGCCGGACCTGGTCATCAGCGCCGGCTTCCTCAAGCTCGTCGGCCCGCACTTCCTGGCCGCGTTCGGTGACCGCTACCTGAACACGCACAACACCCTGCTGCCGGCGTTCCCCGGCATCCACGGTCCCCGCGACGCGCTGGCGTACGGCGTGAAGGTCACCGGGGCCACCCTGTTCTTCGTCGACGCCGGGATGGACACCGGCCCGATCGTCGCCCAGGTCGCCGTGCCGGTGCTGGACGACGACGACGAGGAGACGCTCACCGAGCGCATCAAGTCCGCCGAGCGGCGCCAGCTCGTCGAGCAGGTCGGTCGGCTGGTCCGTGAAGGTTGGACGATCACCGGCAGAAAGGTCACCATCCCGTGAGTTCCACTGAGGACGTCCGCCGCCCGATCAGGCGGGCGCTGGTCAGCGTCTACGACAAGACCGGCCTGGTCGAGCTGGCCCGAGCCCTGCACGAGGCCGGGGTGGAGATCGTCTCGACGGGCAGCACCGCGACGACGATCTCCGGCGCGGGCGTGCCGGTGACCCCGGTCGAGCAGGTGACCGGTTTCCCGGAGATCCTCGACGGCCGGGTCAAGACCCTGCACCCGAAGATCCACGGTGGACTCCTCGCCGACCTGCGCAGGGACGCGCACGCCGCCCAGCTCGACGAGCACGGCATCGCGGGCATCGACCTGCTGGTCTCCAACCTCTACCCGTTCCAGGCGACGGTCGCCTCCGGCGCGAGCCAGGACGAGTGCGTCGAGCAGATCGACATCGGCGGTCCGGCCATGGTCCGGGCCGCGGCCAAGAACCACGCCTCGGTGGCCGTGGTGACCGACCCGGCGGCGTACCCGGCGCTGCGGGACGCGCTCGCCGAGGGCGGCTTCACCCTGGCCCAGCGGCGGGCCCTCGCGGCCCGCGCGTTCGCCGACATCGCCGACTACGACGGGGCCGTCGCCGAGTGGTTCGCCCGCGAGCTGGCGCCGGCCGGCGACGGCTGGCCCGCGTTCGCCGGGCTGGCGCTGCGCCGCCAGGCGGTGCTGCGTTACGGCGAGAACCCGCACCAGGCGGCCGCCCTCTACGCCGACCCGGCCAGCCCGGCCGGGCTGGCCCAGGCGGAGCAGCTGCACGGCAAGGAGATGTCCTACAACAACTACGTCGACGCCGACGCCGCCTGGCGGGCCGCGAACGACTTCCCCGAGCAGCCGGCGGTGGCGATCATCAAGCACGCCAACCCGTGCGGCATCGCGGTCGGGGCGGACGTGGCCGAGGCGCACCGCCGGGCGCACGCCTGCGACCCGGTGTCCGCGTACGGCGGGGTGATCGCGGTCAACCGGCCGGTCTCGGTCGAGCTGGCCCGGCAGGTCGCGGAGATCTTCACCGAGGTGCTGGTGGCGCCCGGCTTCGACGAGGGCGCCCTGGACATCCTCCGGGGGAAGAAGAACATCCGGCTGCTGCGGGCCCCCGCGTTCGACCCGCTGCCGGCCGAGTGGCGGCAGGTCACCGGCGGGGTGCTGGTGCAGCTGCGGGACCGGATCGACGCCGCGGGCGACGACCCGGCGAACTGGACGCTGGCCACCGGCGAGGCGGCCGACGAGGCCACCCTGCGCGACCTGGCGTTCGCCTGGCGGGCGGTCCGCGCGGTGAAGAGCAACGCGATCCTGCTGGCCCGGGAGGGCGCGACCGTCGGCGTCGGGATGGGCCAGGTCAACCGGGTCGACTCCGCGCAGCTGGCGGTGAGCCGGGCCGGCGCCGACCGGGCCCGCGGCTCGGTCTGCGCCTCGGACGCGTTCTTCCCGTTCGCCGACGGTCCGAAGATCCTCATCGAGGCCGGCGTCCGGGCGATCGTCCAGCCGGGCGGCTCGATCCGCGACGAGGAGACGATCGCCGCCTGCAAGGAGGCCGGAGTGACCATGTACCTCACCGGCACCCGGCACTTCTTCCACTGATCCGCGACCCAGGACAGGGGCGTGGCCGACCGGCCGCGCCCCTGTTTCATGTGTTGACCTCCCCGGTTCCGACGATGTCACGAGTGGACGGCTGACCAGCCGAAAGGACGAGGGTCGACCGTTGCCGGGTTGTGAAAGTTGTTGCTAGCGTTGTCCCGCAGCAAGCGATCGACCCCTCCCGTTCTCTGCTCGATTCGCTCCCGCCCCGCGGCCGCCGCGCCGCCCGCTCGAGCGGCCTCCCGCCTCGGACAGGTTTGCCCATGCGCGCATTCGACCGGTTGAGCACCGTCGTCGCCGCGTTGGCGTTCGTCCTGGCCGGCCTCGGTGCGCCCGCCTGCGCGGAGAGCCACCAGCCCGGCGCGGTGGTCACCGCCGCGCACCGGTCGATCCACCACGTCGGCCACGCCGTCCTTCCACCGGACGGGCGGGCCGTCGACACGCCGGTCACCCCGCCGGACCGTCCCGCCTCCTCCGGCGACCCCCGGGCCGCCGGCGCGCCCGGCACGCCCGGCCACGCCCCGTCGGAGCTCTGGACGGAGTTCTCCGGCGGACCCTGCGGTGACCACCGCGCCGGCGTCACCGCCGGCGACGGACCCGACGACGTCCTCCCGGCCGCGCCCCCGCGGCTCGGCGGCACGCCCGAGCGGGTGGCCGTCGCGATCCACCGTCGCGAGCCCACCCTCCCGATGCCGCCGCGCGGCACCCTGACCTCCCGCGGCCCACCGGCTTCCGCCTGACCCTGCCCGCGTCGCCCGCCGGACGTGACCCGAGGTCCGTCCGGGTCGTTCCGCCGCGCAGGGTCCCGCTCGGACGGTGTCCGTCCGCCCACCGGTAGGCGCCGTCGCGCGCCACCCGCCCATGGTCTTCCGTCCCGGGCCGCCGGCCCGGTACCCCCTCGAATCCGGGAGGATTCACATGTCCACACTCCGCTGGCGCAAGCCGGCGACAATCGCGGGCGCGCTGGTGCTGACCGCCGCGCTCGGTGGCGTCGTCGCCACCAACCACGAGGTGCAGGAGAAGCTCGGCCTGGCCGAGGAGCCCGGTGCCAACATGCCCTGGCACCCCCGAGAGTTCATGGAGATGGCCGCCGGCGAGTCGTCGGAGGAGGCCGGCGAGGAGGCCTTCGAGGCCCGCACCATCGCCGAGCAGTTCGCCCAGGCCCGCTACGCCCCGGGCATCGTCTCTCCGGGGGCGTACTCGAACGCGCTGAGCCAGCTCAACGGGCTCGCCGCCACCAAGGGCAGCTGGCACGAGGTCACCAACATCAAGTACGACGGCGACGACCCGCGCTACCGCGACTACGCGTCCAACTCGTCCGGTGGCGCCGGCCTGGTCACCGGTCGGATCACCGGCCTCGCGTCGGACAACAGCGGCCACGTGTACGCGGCCGGCGCCGACGGTGGCGTGTGGCGTTCCTCGATCGGCGGCGGGAGCTGGACGCCGATCACGGACGCGCTGCCCACCCTGTCCAGCGGCGACGTCGTGCTGGCCGGCGACGGTTCGCTCTGGTACGCGACCGGTGAGGGGAACACCGGCGGCACCTCGTACGTCGGCGCGGGCGTCTACCGGCTGGCCAACCCGACGACCGGCGCATTCAAGACGACCGACCGGGTCGGCGGGACCGAGCTGGAGAGCACGGTCATCAACAAGCTGCGCTTCTTCGACGGCAAGGTCTGGGTCGCCACCAACCGGGGCCTGTTCTCGCACGCGATGGGCAGCGCCTCGGGCGCCTGGAAGCTGGAGTTCGCACCGAATCCGAGCTACCTGCCGGGCGGGGCGAACGCGGGCGACGCGAACGCCGCGTACAAGAACATCGTCAACGACGTGGCTCAGGACCCGCGCAACCCGAAGCACGTGGTGGCCGCCTCGGCCTGGCGCTCCGGTGACACCTACAACGGCTTCTACGAGACCGCCGACTACACGGCGGGCGGCTGGACGAAGGTCAACCCGACCGGCGCCATGCCGGCCGACGACATCGGCTACGTGACGTTCGCCTTCTCCGCCGACGGCGGCAAGCTCTACGCGATCAACCAGTCGCCGAAGCTGCTCAACAAGCCGGCCGGCAACGTGAACAGCTACCTGGACGGCATCTACGTCTCCAACAACGGCAACCCGGCCGGCCCGTGGAACAAGATCGCCGACTCGTCGAAGCTGGGCAACTCCGGCTCGGCGCTCAAGCAGACCGTGATGGGCAAGGGCTACGGCCCGGGCATCCAGGCCTGGTACAACCAGTTCCTCACGGTGGACCCGGCCAACCCGAACCACCTCTGGGCGGGTCTGGAGGAGGTCTACGAGTCGACCGACGCCGGTGCCAACTGGAAGACCGTCGGCCCGTACTGGAACTTCAACTTCTCCTGCTGGAACATCCACGACGCGCAGAACACCTGCAACAAGACCACCCACTCCGACCAGCACTCGGTGGCGGTCGGCAACGGGTTCGTCTACGTCGGTAACGACGGCGGCGTCTACCGGCGGCCGATCAACGGAAAGACCGACAAGGACGGGCACGCCACCGACTGGCAGAGCCTCAACGACGGCACCATCGACGCCCTCCAGTACTACTCGGTGGCGCTGGGCCGGGACCCGGCCAAGGCCGGCACCATCGTCTCCGGCGGTCTGCAGGACAACGGCACCTCGATCCTGCGCCCCGGCGACACGGTGATGGGTTCGCACTTCGGCGGTGACGGCGGCGACTCCCAGGCCGACCCGGCCAACGGCTGCCGGCAGGTCCAGGAGTACACCAACCTGGCCATGCGGGTGACCGAGAACTGCAACGCCAACACCGGCTCGGGCACGCTGGCGGACTCCACCTCGCGGGACATCCAGCCGTACACCTCGTCGCCGGGCGACGAGCCGGCCCGGTTCATCGCGCCCTTCGCCCCGGACGACCACGACGCGAACGTCTGGGTCGCCGGTGGCCGGCACGTCTGGGTCAACACCAAGGGCTACTCCATCCAGAACGGCAAGGGCTGGACGAACGTCTTCGACCTGGGCGCCGGCCACACCGCCACCTCGGTGGCGGTGTCCGGCGGGACGGCGTACGTCGGCTGGTGCGGGCCGTGCAACAACGCCGGGTTCGCCCGGGGCCTCGCGGTCGGCAAGGTCACCGACCCGTCGAGCTGGCACCAGGTCAGCCTGCCGGGTGACTTCCCGAACCGGTTCCTGCAGGGCGTCGGGATCGACCCGGCGAACGCCTCGCACGCCTTCGTCGCGGTCAACGGCTTCTCCCGCCGCTTCACCGAGGGGCCGGGCGCCGGCTTCGGTCACGTCTTCGAGACCACCGACGCGGGCGCGACCTGGAAGGACGTCTCGGCGAACCTGCCGGACGTGCCGGCCAGCTCGATCAAGGAACTGCCCACCGGCGCGCTGGTGCTCGCCACCGACCTGGCCACGTTCTACCGCGCGCCCGACGCCACCGACTGGCAGCGGCTCGGCGCCGGCCTGCCGCTGACCGTCGGCATGGACGTCGAGTACAACGCGGCCGACAACTCGATCTACGTCGCGACCCACGGCCGCGGCATCTGGGCGTTCGGTCTCGCCCAGCTCTGACCGGCCACCTGTGCGGAGGCCCCGTCCCCCCTTCCTCCGGGGGACGGGGCCTCCGTCGTGCCGGGCTCAGGCCCCGGGGCGTACCTCGGCGAAGTGGCAGGCCGAGGGGTGCGGGTCCGCCGCGCGGAGCACCGTGTGCGGCTCCTGGGTGGCGCACACCTCCTGGGCCTTCCAGCAGCGGGTGCGGAACCGGCAGCCCGAGGGCGGGTCGGCCGGGCTGGGCACGTCGCCGGTGAGCCGGATGATGGTGCGGTCCTCGCGGGCGTCCGGGTCGGGCACCGGCACCGCGGAGAGCAGCGCCTGCGTGTACGGGTGGGTGGCCCGCTCGTAGATCTCCTCCTCGGTGCCGATCTCCACGATCTTGCCGAGGTACATGACAGCGACCCGGTCCGAGATGTGCCGGACCACCGACAGGTCGTGCGCGATGAAGATGTACGACAGCCCGAACTCGTCCTGGAGCTGCTCCAACAGGTTGATCACCTGGGCCTGGATGGAGACGTCCAGGGCGGAGACCGGCTCGTCGCAGACGATCACCTCGGGGCGCAGGGCCAGCGCTCGGGCGATGCCGATGCGCTGCCGCTGGCCGCCGGAGAACTGGTGCGGGTAGCGGTTGACGTGCTCGGGGTTGAGCCCGACCACGTCCAGCAGCTCCTGCACCCGCTGCCGCTTGCTGCCCTTCGGCGCCGCGTCCGGGTGGATCTCGAACGGCTCGCCGATGATGTCGCCGACCGTCATCCGCGGGTTCAGCGAGGTGTACGGGTCCTGCATCACCATCTGCATGTTGCGGCGCAGCCGGCGCAGCTCCGACCCGGACGCCTTGAACAGGTCCCGGCCCTCCAGGGTGGCCCGGCCGGAGGTCGGCGTCTCCAGCCGCATGAGCAGCCGGGCGAGGGTCGACTTGCCGCAGCCGGACTCGCCGACCACGCCGAGCGTCTCGCCGCGGCGCAGCTCGAAGCTGACCCCGTCGACCGCCTTGACGGCGCCGATCTGCTTCTGGAACAGCACGCCCCGGTTGATCGGGAAGTGCTTGACCAGGTTGTCGACCGAGAGGATCGTCTCGCCGCGCACCTTGGTCGGGCTAGCGGGCGCTGTCATCATGGACCTCCTGCGCGAAGTGGCACGCGCTGGTCCGGCCGTCGCCGAGGACCAGGTCGTGCGGCACCACGTCCACGCAGACCTGCTGCACGTACGGGCACCGGGGGTGGAACGGGCAGCCGGAGGGGATCCGCATGAGGTTCGGCGGCAGCCCCTTGATCGTCGACAGCGCCTGGCCGCGGACGTCCAGGCGCGGGATCGACTCCAGCAACCCCTTGGTGTACGGGTGGGCCGGCGCCCGGTACAGCGAGCGCACGTCGGCGTGTTCGACGATCCGGCCGGCGTACATGACGGCGATCCGGTCCGCGACGCCGGCGACCACGCCGAGGTCGTGGGTGATCAGGATCATCGCCATGTTCAGGTCCCGGCGCAGGTCGGCCAGCAGGTCCATGATCTGGGCCTGCACGGTGACGTCGAGCGCCGTGGTGGGCTCGTCGGCGATCAGCACCTTCGGGTCCAGGGCGAGCGCCATGGCGATCATGACGCGCTGCCGCATGCCGCCGGAGAACTGGTGCGGGTAGTCGCCGAGCCGCTTCGCCGCGGCCGGGATCTTCACGAGGTCCATCAGCTCGACGGCCCGCCGGCGGGCGTCGGCGCGGGACATCCCCTCGCGCTGGCGCAGCGTCTCGCCGATCTGCCAGCCGACCGGGAAGACCGGGTTCAGCGCGGAGAGCGCGTCCTGGAAGATCATGGCGATCTCCTTGCCGCGCACCTGCCGGCGCTGTTCCTCGGACTGGGTCAGCAGGTCCCGACCCTGGTAGAGGATCTGGCCGGAGCGGATGTGCGCCGGCGGCGTGTCCAGGATGCCCATGATCGCCTGGGCGGTGACCGACTTGCCGGAGCCGGACTCGCCGAGCACGGCCAGGGTCTCGCCCGCGTCGAGGTGGTACGTCACCCCGTTGATGACCCTGGCCACGCCCTCGGTCGTGCGGAACTCGATGTGCAGGTCCCGTACCTCGAGCAGGTGGCCGCCGGGCGGGGTGGGGGAGGCCGGCGTGGGCCGGACCGCGGACTGGGTCATTGGTTTCTCACCGGAGCTTCGGGTCGAAGGCGTCGCGGATCGCGTCGCCCAGCATGATGAAGGCGAGCACGGTCAGCGCGAGGAAGGCGGACGGCACGATCAGCGGGGTCGCCGACTCCCGCATGTGGATGCGGCCGGTGTCGATGTCCTGGCCCCAGGAGATGGTCGGGGCCTTCAGGCCGATGCCGAGGAAGCTCAGCGTCGCCTCGGCCGCGATGAACGAGCCGAGCGCGATGGTGAGCACCACGATCGCCGGGGCCAGCGCGTTCGGCAGGATGTGCCGCCACATGATCCGGCCGTTGCGGGCGCCGAGCATCCGGGCCGCGGAGACGTAGTCCTGCTCCTTGGCGGTGATCACCGAGGAGCGGATCACCCGGGCCGCGGTGGTCCAGCCGAGCACCGCCAGCACGAAGATCACCGCGAACAGCCGGACGTTGTCGCTGCTGGTGCTCAGCCGCTTGAGCAGCACGATCGCGGCGAGCAGCAGCGGGATGCCGAGCACGATGTCGATCACGCGGGAGAGCACCGCGTCCACCCAGCCGCCGAAGTAGCCGGCGAGCATGCCGACGACCAGCGCGATCACGCCGGTGGCCAGCGCGGCCAGCGCGCCGACGAGGAGGGAGGCGCGGGTGCCGTAGACCGCCCGGGCGTAGACGTCGCAGCCCTGGAAGTCGTACCCGAAAATGGCCCCGCCGGACGGCCCGGCGTGCTGCCGGGAGAGCAGGCAGTCGCGCGGGTCGTTGGCGGTGAACAGCGACGGGACCGCGGCCATCGCGGCGGCCAGCACGACCAGCGCCAGGCTGACCCAGAAGATCGGGTTGCGGCGCAGATCCCGCCAGGCGTCGCCGGCCAGGCTGCGCGGCTTGTGCGGCGCGCCGACCTGGCTGGGCGCGCCGGGCTCGCCGGAGACACCCCGCCGCGCGGCCTGGTTCTCGGTCGACGCGACGGTCTCGAAGTCACTCATGCCCGCACCTCGCTCGGCTCGGCGCGGTCACGAGCGACCACACTGCGTTGAAGATTCGTTCGCTGCGCTCACTCATAGCGGATCCTCGGGTCGAGGACGGCGTAGAGCACGTCCACCACCAGGTTGGAGACGAGGTAGACCACGACGAGCACGCTGACGATGCCCACCACCAGCGGGCCGTCCTCGGTGCGGATGCCGCGGAAGAGGTTGAAGCCCACGCCGGGGATGTTGAACACGCCCTCGGTGATGATCGCGCCGCTCATCAGGTTGCCCAGCTCGACGCCGAGGAAGGTGACCACCGGGATGAGCGAGTTGCGCAGCACGTGGACGCTGACGATGCGCCGCTTGACGAGGCCCTTCGACCGGGCGGTCCGGACGTAGTCGGCGCGCAGGTTCTCCGCCACCGAGGTGCGGGTCAGCCGCAGGGCGGTGGCCAGCGACAGCGAGCCGAGCACGATGCCCGGCAGCAGCAGCGCGTAGAGACTCGGTTGGGCCCCGGCGGTGGGCGGGAAGAGCTGCCACTTGACGCCGAGGAAGTACTGCGCGATCGGTGCCAGGACGATGGTGGGGATGCCCAGCACCAGCAGGGTGAGCACCAGCGTCGAGTTGTCGAAGATGCTCGCCCGGCGGATGCCGGCGATCACACCGGCGGTGACGCCGAAGACTATGGCCACGGCGAGCGCGATGAGCGCCAGCCGCACGGTGACCGGCCAGGCCTGCTGGAGGATGTCGCCGATCTGCCTGCCGGTGAGCGACTGGCCCAGGTCGCCCTGGAGCAGGTTCTTGACGTAGTCCAGGTAGCGGTAGAAGAAGCCGCCCACGCCGGTCTGGTCCAGGTGGTACTTCTGCGTCAGGTATGCCCGCTGAGCCGCCGTCACCGGCCGCTCCCCGGCGAGGGCCTGGATCGGGTCGCCCTGCCCGGCGAACATCAGCGCGTAGACGATCAGCGTGGTCCCGAAGAACGCGAGGACCATCTGCAGAAGGCGCCGCAGGATGAAGCGGAACATGCTTCCCAGTCTCTCTGGAAAAACGCGAATGGGGCGCTGGATGACATCTCTGGCGTACCGGAAGTTGGCGGGCCTGCCCTCCGGCCCGGACCTGCCACGCGCTCGGGCCACCCGGGTCGCCCCGGGTGGCCCGTGCCGCGGTCAGCTCAGCTGGCCGCCTCGATCTTGACGAGGTTGACCCGCTGGAACAGGTCCATCTGGACGTTCGTGACCTTGCTGGAGTGCCCGTACACGTTCTCGCCGAAGCGGAGCGGGATCACCGGCATGTCCTTGGCCAGGATGTCCTCGGCCTGCTGGTACTTCTTGATGGCCTCGGCCTGGGTGGGCGCGGCCGAGCCCTCCTTGACCAGGCGGTCGAACTCCGGGTTGCTGTAGCCGTAGTAGTTCGACGAACCGTTGGTGCTGTACAGCGGGCCGAGGTAGTCCTCCATGGACGGGTAGTCCATGACCCAGCCCATCCGGAACAGGCCCACCGGCTGCTTCTTCTCGACCTTGGTCAGCAGGTCGGCGAACTTCGGCTCGGCCGAGCCGACGCAGTCGACGCCCAGGTTGGCCTTGAGCTGGTTGCAGGTCGCGTCGACCCAGTCCTTGTGACCGCCGTCCCCGTTGTAGGAGATGGTGATCTTCGACGGGCCGCCGGCGGCCTGGTAGAGCTTCTTGGCCTCGGTCGGGTTGAACTGGCCCGCGGCGCCGGTGGTGTTGTCCCGGTAGCCCGGCAGGACCGGCGAGACGAACGAGCGCGCCGACTGCTGCGAGCCCTTGAAGATCGACTTGGTGATCTCGTCACGGTCGATCGCCATCGAGATCGCCTTGCGCACGTCCGGCTTGCTGTAGTCCTTCTCGAACGTGGGGAAGGCCAGGAACTGGAACGACGACATCGGGCTGGTCTGGTAGTTCTCGCCCAGGTCGCTCGGCGCGGTGCTCAGGTTCTCGGTCGGGATCGTCGGCAGCACGTCGAGGTTGTCCGACTGCAGGTCCGAGTACGCCGCGGTGAGCTGCTGGTAGACCCGGAACTCGACGCCCTTCACCTTGGGCTTCTCGCCCGGGTAGGCGTCGTAGCGCTCGACATCGAGCTTGCTGTCGTGCTGCCAGGTGCCCTTCATCTTGAACGGACCCTGGCCGATCGGCGCCTGCTCGTACGAGTCGTTGAGCACGCCCGGCGCGGAGAACGCGGCCTCCGGCAGCGGGTAGAACGCGGTGTAGCCGAGCATGGACTTGAAGTCGATGTACGGCTCGGCGAGCGTCACCTGGAAGGTCAGGTCGTCCACCTTCTTCAGGCCGGACATCCTCTTGGCCTTCGGCTTCTCACCCTGGAGGTCCTGGTAGCCGGCGATCTTCTCGAAGAAGTAGCTGGCGCCCTGGCCGTTGGGCGCGTACGCGCCGTAGTTCCAGGCGTTGATGTAGTCGTCGGACGTGACCTTCTCGCCGTTGTGGAAGGTGAACCCGTCCTTGAGCTTGATCGTCCAGACCTTGTTGTTGTCGGACGGCGTCACCGACTGGGCCGCGACCTCGTACGGCTTGTTCTGCGCGTCGTAGTCGACGAGCGGGCTGAACAGGCCGGCGAGCACCTGCGAGCCGGACGTTTCGGTGGTGTTGGTCGGGACCAGGTGCTGCGGCTCAGAAATCTGGATACTGACCGCCGCGTCCTGGGCGCTGCCGCTCGATCCGCCGTTCCCACCGCTGCCGCAGGCCGCCAGGCCCAGCGTCGCCACGAGCGGGAGGGCGGTCCAGGCGGCGAGTCTACGAACACGCATGGACTCTCCTCATCTCCTCACGCTGCGCAGTCGGGCCCGGCGCTGGGTAACGCTGCGCAACGATCGGTAACGGTAGGTCGCGATCGACCCGGTCGACAACGAGAGCGTTGCGAAGCGATAACGGAACGTGCCGAGAGGGCTTGTCGGCGCCGGTCGGTTCTGCTAGGGCGGGAGCACTTCAAGGCTGCCCCCAGGGGCAGGTTGCGCCGTCTGGACCCCGTCGCGGTCACTTCCGGTGAGCATGCGACCGGCGTCCGCCCCGTCCCGTCTGGTATCGGTCGTGCCGATCCGGCTGTGGTGCGATACACATACAGTCACTCTCAGTGACTATCCCCACGTCACGGTTCGTCACCGTTCACCGTCGTCGGTCCGGCGGGCGCGGGGCGTGAGACGATCCAGTCGTGACGGCGACGATCCTGGACGGCAAGGCGACCGCGGCGGAGATCAAGGACGAGCTGCGGGCACGGGTCAAGGCGCTGGCGGAGCGCGGCATCACCCCGGGGCTGGGCACGGTCCTGGTCGGGGAGGACCCCGGCTCCCAGGCGTACGTCAACGGCAAGCACCGCGACTGCGCCGAGGTGGGCATCTCCTCGATCCGCCGGGAGCTTCCCGCCGACGCCACCCAGGAGCAGCTCGACGCGGTGCTCACCGAGCTGAACGCCGACCCCGGCTGCCACGGCTACATCGTCCAGCTGCCGCTCCCGGCCCACCTGGACACCCAGCGGGCGCTGGAGCTGATCGACCCGGACAAGGACGCCGACGGCCTGCACCCGGTCAACCTGGGCCGGCTCGTGCTCGGCTACGACGCCCCGCTGCCCTGCACCCCGCGCGGCATCGTCGAGCTGCTCCGCCGGCACGACGTGCCGCTGCGCGGCGCGAAGGTCGCGCTGGTCGGCCGGGGCAACACCGTCGGCCGCCCGCTCGGCCTGCTGCTGACCCGGCGCAGCGAGAACGCCACCGTGACGCTCTGCCACACCGGCACCCTCGACCTCGCCGCGCACACCCGCGAGGCCGACATCGTCATCGTCGCGGCCGGCGTGCCGGGGCTGCTCACCGCCGACATGGTCACCCCGGGCGCGACCGTCGTGGACGTCGGCATCACCCGGGTGATCGGGGCCGACGGCAAGGGCCGCTACACCGGCGACGTGGACCCGGAGGTGGCCGGGGTGGCCGGCAAGCTGGTGCCGATGCCGGGCGGTGTCGGCCCGATGACCCGGGCCATGCTGCTGACCAACGTCGTCGAGCGGGCCGAGCGGCAGCACTGAGTCGCCCAGGCGCGTCATAACCGTCCGCCCCTGGCCCGATCGGTGCCAGGATGGCTGATACGGTCCGGAAAACCGACTGGTATCAGGGAGTGGGACGACCATGGGTAAGAAGGTCACTGTCGTCGGGGCTGGCTTCTACGGCTCCACCACCGCACAGCGCCTGGCCGAGTACGACGTCTTCGACACCGTCGTGATCACCGACATCGTGGAGGGCAAGCCGGCGGGTCTCGCGCTGGACCTCAACCAGTCGCGCGCCGTCGAGGGCTTCGAGACCAAGGTCGTCGGCGTCACCACCGGCCCGAACGGCGAGGGCTACGAGGCCATCGAGGGCTCCGACGTCGTCGTCATCACCGCCGGCCTGCCCCGCAAGCCGGGCATGAGCCGGATGGACCTGCTGGAGACCAACGCCAAGATCGTCCGCCAGGTCGCCGAGAACGTCGCCAAGTACGCCCCCAACGCCGTCGTCATCGTCGTCTCCAACCCGCTCGACGAGATGACCGCGCTGGCCCAGCTCGCCACCCAGTTCCCGAAGAACCGGGTGCTCGGCCAGGCCGGCATGCTCGACACCGCCCGGTTCACCAACTTCGTGGCCGAGGCCCTGAACGTGCCGGTGAAGTCGGTGAAGACCCTGACCCTGGGCTCGCACGGCGACACCATGGTGCCGGTGCCGTCGAAGAGCACCGTGAACGGCAAGCCGCTGCGCGAGGCCATGCCGGCCGAGCAGATCGAGGAGCTGGTCGTCAAGACCCGCAACGGTGGCGCCGAGGTCGTCGCGCTGCTCAAGACCGGCTCGGCGTACTACGCCCCGTCGGCCGCCGCCGCGCGGATGGCCAAGGCCGTCGCCGAGGACTCCGGCGAGGTCATGCCGGTCTGCGCCTGGGTCGACGGGCAGTACGGCATCTCCGGCGTCTACCTGGGCGTCGAGGCGGAGATCGGCGCCGAGGGCGTCAAGCGGATCGTCGAGACCGACCTGGACGCCGACGAGTTGGCCGCCCTGAAGGAGGCCGCCGAGGCCGTCCGCGCCAAGCAGGCCGACGTAGCCAACATGTGACCCGAGAACCACCCCGGAGGGGCGGGCCGGCCGACGCCGACCCGCCCCTCCGCATATCCCGACCCCGACCCCTTCCCCGGCCGCCCCCCCCCGCCCCGCTCCCACCCCCGCCCCGCCCCCCGGCCCGCGTTGATCATGAAGTTAGCGGCGATGACGGAGATCGACATCGCCGCTAACTTCATGATCAACGGGCAGGGCAGGGCAGGGCAGGGCAGGGCAGGGCAGGGCAGGGCAGGGCAGGGCAGGGCAGGGCAGGGCAGGGCAGGGCAGGGCGGGGGAGGGCAGGGCGGGGGAGGGCGGGGCAGGGCGGGGCGGGGTGGGTGGCGGGGTCAGGGGTGGGGGGTGAAGGGGTGGCCCAGGTGGGGGGTGGCCAGGGTTGCCGGGGTCAGGGAGTGCAGGAGGGTGGTGCGGGTCGTCGCTGCCTCGGTGGGGTTCTCCTCGTGGGCGTAGGGCAGCGTCGGGTCGATCAGCTGGAGGGTGTGGACCAGGAGGTCGCCGGTCACCAGGAGGCGGTCGGTGCCGTCGTCGACCAGTACCGACTGGTGGCCGGGGGTGTGGCCGGGTGTGCTCAGCACGCGTACCCCTGGGGTCAGGGTCGCGTCGCCGTCGACCACCCGGAGCTGGCCGGCGGCCCGCAACGGCCCCAGGAGCCGGGCCGGCAGCTCGGGGTGGAACAGCTCCAGCGCGGCCAGCTCGGCGCGCTGCACCAGGTGGTCCGCGTTGGGGAAGAGCGGGCCCGCCCAGCCGATGTGGTCGGTGTGCAGGTGGGTGAGCACCACGGTGCGTACGTCCGCCGGGTCGATGCCGGCGGCGGCCAGCTCGGCCGGCAGCCGGCCCGGCACCGGCGCCCAGCTCGCGGCGAACGCGTCGGCCGGGCCGATCCCGGCGTCGACCAGGGTGACCGGCCCGTCCCCGGCACGCAGCGCGAACGCGCGGAACGGCAGCCACCAGCGGCCGTCGGGGGTGACGCTGTCCGGGTCCCGCCGGTCGGCCTCGCGCCACTGCTCGGCGGTGGCGTCCGGGAACGCCTCGGCGCGCGGCTGGAAGAAGGGACCCGCCCCGTCGACCAGGGCGGTGACCGTGATAGACCCGACCGTGTGAGTCAGCGGCATCCGGGAAGGATGTCACCGCGGCCCGTCCCGGGCGACCCCGTTTTCCCGCAGGGTGAGGCCGGCTGGGGAGCCCCGGTCAGTTTCCAGTACGCTCGTACTGCTTGAGCACGTGTCCCCCGAGAGGAGCGCCGGCCGATGGCGAAGATCAAGGTAAAAAACCCGGTCGTGGAGATCGACGGCGACGAGATGACCCGGATCATCTGGAAGCAGATCCGGGAGCAGCTGATCCTGCCCTACCTCGACGTCGACCTGCACTACTACGACCTGTCGATTGAGAACCGCGACGCGACCGACGACCAGGTCACCGTCGACGCCGCGAACGCCATCAAGGAGCACGGCGTCGGCGTCAAGTGCGCCACCATCACCCCGGACGAGGCCCGGGTCGAGGAGTTCGGCCTGAAGAAGATGTGGCGGTCGCCGAACGGCACCATCCGCAACATCCTCGGCGGCGTCGTGTTCCGCGAGCCGATCATCATGTCCAACGTGCCGCGGCTGGTCCCCGGCTGGACCAAGCCGATCGTCATCGGCCGGCACGCGCACGGTGACCAGTACAAGGCCACCGACTTCGTCGTCCCCGGCCCGGGCAAGGTGACCATCACCTACACCCCGGCCGACGGTGGCGCCCCCATGGAGATGGAGGTCGCCAACTTCCCCGGCGGCGGCATCGCCATGGGCATGTACAACTACGACGAGTCGATCCGGGACTTCGCCCGCGCCTCGTTCCGGTACGGCCTGGACCGCAAGTACCCGGTCTACCTGTCGACCAAGAACACCATCCTCAAGGCGTACGACGGCCGGTTCAAGGACCTGTTCGCCGAGGTCTTCGAGAACGAGTTCAAGGCCGAGTTCGACGCCGCCGGCATCACCTACGAGCACCGGCTCATCGACGACATGGTCGCCGCCGCGCTCAAGTGGGAGGGCGGCTACGTCTGGGCCTGCAAGAACTACGACGGTGACGTGCAGTCCGACACCGTCGCGCAGGGCTTCGGCTCGCTGGGCCTGATGACCTCCGTCCTGCTCTCCCCGGACGGCCGTACCGTCGAGGCGGAGGCCGCGCACGGCACCGTCACCCGGCACTACCGGCAGTGGCAGAAGGGCGAGAAGACGTCGACCAACCCGATCGCCTCGATCTACGCCTGGACCCGGGGCCTGGCCCACCGGGGCAAGCTGGACAACACCCCGGCGGTCACCGAGTTCGCCAACACCCTGGAGCAGGTCATCGTGGAGACCGTCGAGGGCGGCCAGATGACCAAGGATCTCGCGCTGCTCATCTCGCGGGACGCCCCGTGGCTGACCACCGACGAGTTCATGAACGCGCTGGACGAGAACCTGGCCCGCAAGCTGTCGGCCTGACCGTCACCGTTCGCACCGGAGCCCCGCCGGCGTGGCCGGCGGGGCTCCGTCGTGTCGGCCGGGGCGTCACCCGGGGCGGGCGCGCCTCGTTGAGCAGGGTGGACGTGATGCCAGTCCCGTCCAGGAAGGTTGACCGCGGTCGTCTCGCGCCTTGAGCGCCGATCAGCCAACCTTCCCGGCTGTCGCGCACAGCCAGCCGTCCCTTCCCTCGCGGGGGGCCCTGTCCCGGGCCCCCCGCGCCCTGTTGTGGGGCGGGCGGGTCAGGCGGCCCGGAGCAGTTCCGCGGCCCGCTCGGGGGCGATGTCGTTGATGAAGACGCCCATCCCCGACTCGGAGCCGGCCAGGTACTTCAGCTTGTCCTTCGCGCGCCGGATGCTGAACAGCTGCAGGTGCAGGTGCCCCAGCTCCCGGTCGACGTGCACCGGCGCCTGGTGCCAGGCGGCGATGTACGGCATGGGCATGTCGAACAGCCCGTCGAAGCGGCGCAGCACGTCCAGGTAGAGCGGCCCGAAGGCGTCCCGCTCGGCATCGTCCAGGGCCGGGATGTCCGGCACCGGGCGGTGCGGCGCCACGTGCACCTCGAACGGCCAGCGGGCCGCCGCCGGGACGTACGCCGTCCAGTGCTCGTTGCTCGTCACCACCCGGTCGCCGGCGGCGCGTTCGGCGGCGAGCACGTCGGCGTAGAGGTTGCCCCCGGTACGCTCGGCGTGCCGGCGGGCGGCGGCCAGCATGGTCCGGGTCCGTGGCGTGACGAAGGGGTACGCGTAGATCTGGCCGTGCGGGTGGTGCAGGGTCACGCCGATCTCCACGCCCCGGTTCTCGAACGGGAAGATCTGCTCGACGCCGGGCAGTTCGCTCAGCGCCGTGGTGCGGTCGGCCAGCGCGTCGAGCACCGTGCGCACCCGCGTCGGGGGAAGGCCGGCGAACGAGGCGTTGTGGTCGTCGGTGAAGCAGACCACCTCGCACTTGCCGCGCCCGGGGCGGACCGGGGTGAACGGGGTGATCTCGGCCGGTTCCTCGGCGACCCGCTGGCTCAGCGACGGGAACCGGTTCTCGAAGACGACCACGTCGTAGTCGGGGGCGGGGATCTCGCTGAGCCGGTCGCCCCGGGAGGGGCAGAGCGGGCACTGGTCGGCCGGGGGGAGGAAGGTCCGGGTCTGCCGGTGGACCGCGACCGCGACCCACTCGTCGGTCAGCGGGTCGTAGCGGAGCTGCGAGGCGTGTGGCGGCGGGGGCAGCTCCCGCCGGTCCGGCTGGTCGCGGACCGCGTCGTCCCGCTCGTCGAAGTAGATCAACTCGCGGCCGTCGGCCAGCTCGATCTGCGTACGCTTCACTCCGCACCCTCCGTGCCCGCCACGATCACCAGCTCGCCCACCCTGTCCTCGAGTACCCGTCGCGCGTCCGGTGCCAACCGGTCGTCGGTGACCAGCACGTCCGCCGCGTCCAGGCCGACGATCGACGAGATGCCGACCGTGCCCCACTTGGTGTGGTCGGCGAGCACCACGAGCCGGTCGGCGGCCGCCACCAGCGCCCGGTCGGTGTCCGCCTCCATCAGGTTGGGAGTGGTGAAGCCGGCGCGCTCACTGATCCCGTGCACGCCGAGGAAGAGCAGGTCCAGGTGCAGCGCGCCGATCGCGGCCACGGCCAGCGGGCCGACCAGCGCGTCCGAGGGGGTGCGCACCCCGCCGGTGAGCACCACGGTCTGGTCCGGCCGGCCGCCGACGTGCAGGATCTCGGCCACCGGCAGGGAGTTCGTCACCACGGTCAGGCCCGGAACGTCGGTCAGGCGGCGGGCCAGCTCGGCGGTGGTCGTGCCGGCGGAGAGCGCGATGGCCGCTCCGGGGCGCACCAGCTGCGCGGCCCGGTCGGCGATGGCCGCCTTCTCCCCGGACTGCCGCACCGACTTCGCCCGGAAGCCGGGCTCGTCGGTCGAGCTCGGCCCCGCCAGCGTCGCCCCGCCGTGCACCTTGGCGAGCAGGCCCTGCTCGTGCAGCGTCTCCAGGTCGCGCCGGATCGTCATGTCCGAGACGCCGAACTCGGCGGCAAGCTCGGTGACCCGGACGCCTCCGGCGGCGCGGACCCGTTCCAGGATGACCGCCTGCCGCTGCCGTGCCAGCACCCGCCGTCACCTCCCGACTCCCGACCCCGTCTCCACGCGGTCGAACGTGTTCCAACAAAGACGAACACTACCGCGCAGCGGAGGGCAACGGAAGCAGACGCGGAACCGCCGCCGTCCCGGAAGCGGGGCGGCGGCGGCCGGTGGACGCGTGGTGCGGATCAGGCGGGCTGGAGGCGGGGCTCCACCCAGCCGGTCTCGGTGAGGTGCTCCATCACCCGCTGCACCGCCTCCTCGACGGTCATGTCCGTGGTGTCCACCACCAGGTCGGCGTCGGTCGGCTCCTCGTACGGGTCGTCGATCCCGGTCATCCCGGTGATCAGGCCGGCCCGGGCGCGCGCGTACAGGCCCTTGCGGTCGCGCTGCTCGCAAACCTCCAACGGGGTCGCCACGTGCACCAGCAGGAAGCCCGCCCCGGCCGCCTTCGCCATCTCCCGGGCGGTGGCCCGGGCGGCCGCGTACGGGGCGATCGGGCAGCAGATGCCCACGCCCCGGTGCCGGGCGATCTCGGCGGCCACCCAGCCGATCCGGCGCACGTTCAGGTCCCGGTCGGCCTTGCTGAAGCCCAGCCCGGCCGAGAGCTCGCGACGCACCACGTCGCCGTCGAGCAGGGTGATCGTCCGGTCGCCACCCTCGCGCAGCACGTCGGCCAGGCCCCGGGCGATGGTCGACTTGCCGGAGCCGGACAGGCCGGTCAGGAAGATCACCAGGCCGCGGTGCCGGCGCGGCGGGCGGGCCCGGGCCAGCTCCTTGGCCACCGCCGGCGGCGTGTGCCACTCGGGCAGCGGGAAGCCCCGGTCCAGCAGGTCGTCGATCTCCTCCTGGCTGAGCGCCAGCCGCCGGTTGCGCGGCGGGATGTCCTCCCGCCAGCGCCACTGCCCGTCGCGGTTGTCGTAGGCCAGCTCACGAGGCACGAGCACCCGCAGGCCCGCCCCGGAGAGCATGCCCTCGGTGGAGAGCAGGTGGGTCACCCCGTACGCGGCGGCGACCCGCGCCCGCAGCAGCGCGTCACTGATCTCGTCGCGTCGCTTCGCCAGCGGCACCGCCACCAGCGTGGCCGGGGGCATCCGGTCGCGCGCGGCGAACACGCTGCGCACCAGCGCCTCGGCCGGCAGCCCGCCGATCGCCTCCTCGCCCGCCGGGATCAGCACCAGCAGGTGCGCGCCGAGCGTCCGGGCGGCGTGCGCGATCTGCGCGAGCTGCGGCCGGTGCAGCGGACGGTCGGCGAAGACGCCCAGCACCCGCCCCGGGGGCAGCAGCCCCCGGACCTCGTCCGGGCTGCGCCGCAGCCGCTGGAACGGCCCGTGGCCGCCGTCGCCCAGCCGGCGGACCGCCCCGCCCACCCCGACCGTGCCCTCGCGGACCGGCCACACGTCGGTCACGTCCATGGCGGCCACCGGGGCGCCCTCGCCGTCGGTGAGCACCAGCGCCCGGCGCAGCGGGTCGTCCAGCACCAGCCCGCCGGCGAGCGCGGCCGGCACCTGGAGCGTCACCGGCACCGGCCACGGCGTGCCGTCGGCGAGCCGCCCGCGCCGGCCCAGCGAGGCCAGGTCGGCCCGGGTCATGAAGCCCGTCAGCGGGGCGTACGCCCCGGTCAGCAGCAACTCCAGATCGGCCAGCTCAGCGGGCCTTGGCGCGTACGCCGGCGCGTCCCGCAACACGTCCTCGGGCAGCACCCACCCGTTGCTCATCGAACCCCCAACTCACCGGCCGGCACACAGTTTCTCAGCCCACCGGCGATCGGTCGAGAGCGCCACTCCACCTCGCGGTCACCGGCCGGCAAACCGACCGTCGCGGGGCGGTCTCAGCCGGCGGCGGTGAGCGCGGCCGCGCCGAACGAGACGGCGAACCGCTCGCACCAGATCGAGACGCTGGTCAGCCCGCTGAAGTCGGTCCCGGCCGGGATGTCGTACGCCTGGTCGCCGCGGTTGCCCTTGAGCGGTCCGAGCGCCACGTGCCGGCCGTCGTCGAAGACGTGCCACCCGGACGGCCCGGTCCGAACGGGCTGGTCGGTCAGCCAGACCTGAAGATCCGGACCGTTCGAGGTGTCCAGCCCGACCAGTTCCAGCCGGTGCCGACCGTCGGCGGTGCGGACGATCCGGGCGGCCCCGCGGGTCTCGTGCTCGTGGCTGACGAAGTCGCCGCGGCTGACCAGCACCGGCCCGGTGGACGCGGGTGCGGCGGCCGGCGTGGTGGCGGCGGGCGGGGGCGCCGGCTCGGCGGAGACCGCCGTCAGCTCCTCGTGCACCTCGGTGTCGGTGACCAGCTTCCACGGCTGGAACCAGTACAGGCCGGTGGCCGCGCCGGCGGCCAGGACGGCGACCGCGACCCAGGTCAGCGGCGCGCGCAGCAGGCGGATCGACATGCGTCGAGTCTCCCGGCGCGGCGGCCCGCGGTCACCCGTCCGGCCGCTTACGGAAGCCTTACCGACCCGTCCGGGCGGAATCAGGGGCAACCCCGAGCGTTTCCCGGTACCCGGGGCGGCCCACGCTTCCTACGCTGGCTTCGTGACACTGCTCGCGACCGAGTCGCTGACCAAGACGTACGGAGGCCGGGTCACCGCGTTGGCCGACCTCACGGTGTCGGTCGAGCCGGGGATCATCGGACTGGTGGGCGCGAACGGCGCCGGCAAGTCCACCCTCATCAAGATCCTCCTGGGCCTGCTCGCCCCGACCAGCGGTCGGGTCTCCGTGCTCGGCCTCGACCCCACCACCGATCCCGCGGCCGTCCGGGCCCGGGTCGGCTACATGCCCGAGCACGACGCCCTCCCGCCCGACCTCTCCGCCGCCGAACTGGTCACGCACCTCGGCCGGATCAGCGGGCTGCCCCGCACGGTCGCCCGGGAGCGGGCCTCCGAGGCGCTGCGCCACGTCGGCCTGCACGAGGAGCGGCACCGGGCCGTCGGTGGCTACTCCACCGGCATGAAGCAGCGGGTGAAGCTCGCCCAGGCCCTGGTGCACGACCCGGACCTGCTGCTGCTCGACGAGCCGACCAACGGCCTCGACCCGGCCGGCCGGGACGCCATGCTCGCCCTGATCCACCGGATCGGCACCGAGTTCGGCATCTCGGTGGTGGTCTGCTCGCACCTGCTCGGCGAGGTGGAGCGGATCTGCGACACCCTGGTCGCGATCGACGGCGGCCGGCTGCTGCGCGCCGACCGCATCTCCGCCATGACCACCGCCACCGACGTGCTGGCCGTCGAGGTGAGCGAGGGCACGGACGACCTGGCCGCCCGGCTCGCCGCGCTCGACCTGCCGGTGTCCCGGGAGGGGCGGCTGCTGCTCGTCCCGCTCGCCGACGACGCCACCTACGACCTGATCATCGGCGCGGTCGCCGAGCTGGACCTGCCGCTGCACCGGCTCGACCAGCGGCGGCACCGGGTGGCCGAACTCTTCGCCACGAGGGAGCCCAGCCATGTCTGAGCCGACCGGCGTCATCCACGACATCGGCTACCAGCGCTACACCGGCCCGCGGCTCGGCCGCCGGCACGTGTTCGGCGCGCTCTACCTGCACGGCCTGCGCACCGCCTTCGGGCTGGGCCGCTCCGCCAAGGCGAAGATCTTCCCCTGGCTGGTGATGGGCATCGTGCTGATCGTCGCCGCCGGGCTGACCGCGGTACGCACCCAGACCGGCCAGGTCGTCATGACGTACGCCCAGTTCGCCGACGCGATGAGCTGGCTGGTCATCTTCTTCGTCGCGGTGGTCGGGCCGGAGCTGGTCTCCCGCGACCTGCACAGCGGCGTGCTGCCGCTCTACTTCTCCCGCCCGCTGCCGCGCGGCGACTACGCCCTGGCCAAGCTCGGGTCGCTGGCCACCGCGCTCTGGCTGCTGCTCGGCGCGCCGCAGCTGGTGATGTTCCTGGGCGCCGCGTTCACCACCAAGGACGGGCTCGGCGGGGTCTGGGACGAGCTGCTCGACCTGCTGCCCGGCCTGCTCTACGCGGCGCTCTGGGCGGTGGTCTTCGCCTCGGTGGGGCTGCTCATCGCCTCGCTCACCGGCAAGCGGGCGTTCGCGGCCGGCGGCATCGTGGCCGTGTTCCTGATGACCGCCCCGATCGTCGGCATCCTGTCGATCATGCCGTCCCGCACGGTCAACGAGTTGTCGATGCTCGGCTCGCCCACCGCCCTGATCCACGCCGTCGGCGAGTACACCCTCGGCGACCTGCTCGTACCCGGTGGGGAGAAGGATTATCAGATCGGCGGCTTCGGGCCGGTCTACGTGGCCGCCGCCGTGCTGCTGGTGGCCGGCTGCGTCACCCTGCTGCTGCTGCGATACCGGAAGGTGGCCGCCCGATGACCACGATCAGCGCGGAGCCGGCGGCCCCGGCCACCCCCGCCTCCACCCTCGACCTGGCCGGCGTCTCCCGCTGGTACGGCAACGTGGTGGCGGTCAACGACGTCACCATGCGGCTCGGGCCCGGCGTGACCGGCCTGCTCGGCCCGAACGGCGCGGGCAAGACCACCCTGCTGCACATGATGGCCGGCTTCCTCTCCCCGTCCCGGGGCGAGGTCACCCTCGACGGCGCGCCGACCTGGCGCAACCCCGAGGTCTACCGGCGGCTCGGCCTGGTCAGCGAGCGGGAGGCCGTGCACACCTTCCTCAGCGCGTACGAGTTCGTGCTGGCCAGCGCCAAGCTGCACCGGCTGCCCGACCCGGAGGCGGCGGCCCGGCGTGCCATCGCGCTGGTGGAGATGGAGTCCGCGCAGGACCGGAAGATCGGCACCTACTCGAAGGGCATGCGGCAGCGCACCCGGGTGGCCGCCGCCCTGGTGCACGACCCGCGGGTGCTGCTGCTCGACGAGCCGTTCAACGGCATGGACCCGCGGCAGCGGCTGCACATGATGGGCCTGCTGCACCGCCTCGGCGACGCCGGCCGGACCATCCTGTTCAGCTCGCACATCCTGGAGGAGGTCGAGCAGGTCTCCGGCACCGTGCAGGTGATGGTCGCCGGCCGGCTCGCCGCCTCCGGCGACTACCGCACCATCCGCCGGCTCATGACCAACCGGCCGCACGTCTTCCGGGTCCGCTCCACGGACGACCGGGCCCTCGCGGTCGCGCTGATGGCCGAGGAATCGGTGACGGGTGTGGAACTGGGCCGGGACGGGCTGACCGTGCGGGCCGGCGACTACGGCGCCTTCACCCGGGCGCTGCCGAAGATCGCGCTGGCCCGGAGCCTCCGGGTCCGGTCGCTGACGCCCGAGGACGAATCGCTGGAGAGCGTCTTCTCCTACCTGGTGGGGAGCTGACCGGTGAGTGCGAGGAGTGAACGAGCGCAGCGAGTGAGCCCCGCAGTCACGAACGAAAGAGGCTGAGATGTCGACCGTTTCCTGGATCACCGCGCGCGGCCTGTTCGGCCGGCGCCGGTTCCTGCTGCTCCTCCCGCTGCCCGGGCTGCTGCTGGCGCTGGCGATCCTCTCCCGCTCACTCGGCGTCGACCCGGGCGAGTGGGGGCCCGCCGTGCTGGTCGGGCTCGGCCTGGCCGTGGTGCTGCCGGTCGTCGCGCTGATCGTCGGCACCGGCGTGCTCGGCGCGGAGATCGACGACGGCACGGTGGTGCACATCCTCACCAAGCCGCTGCCGCGCTGGCAGATCGTCCTGCCGAAGCTGGCCGTGGCCGCCGGCGTTACGGCGGTCACCGTCGCCGTGCCGCTCTACGTCGCGGGCGTGCTCGCCCATTCGGTACGCCTCGGCCTGGCGCTCGCCGCCGCCGCGTCGATCGGGGCGCTGGCGTACTGCGCGTTCTTCGTCGCGCTCAGCCTGCTCACCCGGCGGCCGGTGCTGCTCGGCCTCGTCTACGTGCTGATCTGGGAGGGGCTGCTCGGCAACTTCGTGAGCGGCACGAAGGTGCTCTCCATCCAGCAGTACGTGATCGCCCTCGCCGACCGGATCGCGCCGACCGAGCTGCTCGCCACGGACGTGTCGGTGCCGGTCGCCGCGGTGATGAGCGCGCTGATCGCGGTGGGCTTCACGGTCCTCGCGATCGACCGCCTCCGCTCGTTCAGCGTGGCCGGCGAGACCAGCTGACCCGCGGCAGAGGGGCCCCGCCCGACGCGACCGGCCGAGGCCGGCCGGGCGGGGCCACCGGGCGGCAACTCAGAAGGCGCAGGCCACGACGAGTTCGGTGGTGCGGTCGGGCAGCAGGTCGAGCTTGGCGATCCGGCCCGCTGCCCGCACGTCGTCGGCCACCAGCGTGAGCCGGTCGAGCAGGGCGGCCGGCCCGAGCGCCTCGGCCAGCGGCACGTCCGCCTTCATCGACAGCTTCCGCTCCGACTTGGCCCGGCGCACCTGGCCGAGCGCGTCGGCGGCCAGCCGCAGCAGCTCCGGGTCGCCCGGCCCCTGCACCGCCCGCCCCACCTCGTACGTGGTCGGCCAGGTCGCCCGGTGCACCGACCCGTAGCGCCACCACGACCAGACCTCCTCGGTGACGAAGGGCAGCACCGGGGCGAAGAGCCGCAACTGCACCGAGAGCGCGGTGGCCAGCGCCGCCCGGGCCGAGTCGGCCCCCGGCCCGGTGCCGTAGGCGCGCTCCTTCACCAACTCGATGTAGTCGTCGCAGAACCGCCAGAAGAACGCCTCCGTGGCGATCAGCGCGGCCGTGTGGTCGTACCCGTCGAAGGCGGTGGTCGCGGTGGTGACCACGCCGGACAGTTCGGCGAGCATGGCGGTGTCCAGCGGCTCCGTTGCCGGGGCCCGCAGCGCCTCGGCGGCGCCCAGCCCCAGGGCGAACTTCGACGCGTTGAGCAGCTTCGTGGCGAGCCGGCGGCCCACCTTGATCTGCGCCGGGTCGAAGGCCAGGTCCATGCCGGGCTTGCCGCTGGCGGCCCAGTAGCGGACCGCGTCCGAACCGTGCTGCTCCAGCAGGCCCATCGGGGTGACCACGTTCCCCTTGGACTTGGACATCTTCTTCCGGTCGGGGTCGAGGATCCAGCCGGAGAGCACGGTGTCCCGCCAGGGGAGCACACCGTGCTCCAGGTGCGCCCGGACCACCGAGGCGAACAGCCAGGTGCGGATGATCTCCTGCCCCTGGGGGCGCAGGTCCATCGGGAAGACCCGCCGGAACAGGTCCTCGTCGGTCTCCCAACCGCCGACGATCTGCGGGGTCAGCGACGAGGTGGCCCAGGTGTCCAGCACGTCCGGGTCACCCACGAAGCCGCCCGGCACCCCGCGCTGCGCCTCCTCGTAGCCCGGCGGCGGCTCGCTCGACGGGTCGATCGGGAGCACCGATTCGTCCGGTGTGAGAGGCTGGGACCAGTCCGGCTCGCCAGCGTCGTCGAGCCGGTACCACACCGGCACCGGCACGCCGAAGAAGCGCTGCCGGCTGACCAGCCAGTCACCGGTCAGGCCGCCCACCCAGTGCTCGTAGCGGTGCCGCATGTGCTCCGGCACCCAGCGCAGCTCGCGCCCCCGGGCCAGCAACTCCTCGCGCAGGCCGGGATCCCGACCGCCGTTGCGCAGGTACCACTGCCGGGTGGACACGATCTCCAGCGGCCGGTCGCCGCGCTCGTAGAACTTCACCGGGTGGGTGATCGGGCGCGGCTCGCCCACCAGGTCACCCGCGTCGCCGAGCAGCTCGACCACCGTCCGCCGGGCGCCGTTCACGGTCTGCCCGGCCAGGGCGGCGTAGGGCTCGGCGGGCACGCCGGCCGGCGGCTCCGGCAGCAGCCGGCCGTCCCGGCCGATCACCACCCGGGTGTCCAGCCGCAGCTCCCGCCACCAGGTCACGTCGGTCAGGTCGCCGAAGGTGCAGACCATCGCGATGCCGGTGCCCTTGGCCGGATCCGCCAGCGGATGCGCCCGCACCGGCACCTCGACCCCGAAGACCGGGCTGCGCACCGACGCGCCCACCAGGTCCGTGTAGCGGTCGTCGTCCGGGTGGCACACCAGCGCCACGCACGCCGGCAGCAGCTCCGGCCGGGTGGTGTCGATCAGCACCTCGCGCCCGCCCGGCCCGTGGAAGCGCAGCCGGTGGTAGGCGCCCGGCCGCTCCCGGTCCTCCAGCTCGGCCTGGGCCACCGCCGTGGCGAACCCGACGTCCCAGAGCGTCGGCGCCTCGGCCTGGTACGCCTCGCCCCGCGCCAGGTTGCGCAGGAACGCCCGCTGGCTGGTCGCCCGGGCCGCCCGCCCGATCGTGGTGTAGGTCAGCGACCAGTCCACCGACAGCCCGAGCCGCCGCCACAGCGCCTCGAAGACCTTCTCGTCCTCCGCGGTGAGCACCTCGCACAGCTCGATGAAGTTGCGCCGGGAGATCGTCGCCGGGTCCTTCCGGGCCGCCTCGCTCACCGGCGCGGCCGGCGGCCGCCAGCCCGGGTCGTAGGGCAGGGCCGGGTCGGGGCGCACCCCGTAGACGTTCTGCACCCGCCGCTCGGTGGGCAGGCCGTTGTCGTCCCACCCCATCGGGTAGAAGACCGTCCGGCCGCGCATCCGCTGGAACCGGGCCACCGTGTCGGTGTGCGTGTAGGAGAAGACGTGCCCCATGTGCAGCTCGCCCGATACGGTCGGCGGCGGGGTGTCGATCGCGTAGACGTCCTGCCGCTCCTTGGTGCGGTCGAACGCGTACGTCCCGTCCTCCTGCCAGCGGCGCGCCCAGGTCTCCTCGATGCCGTCCAGGGTCGGACGCTCGGGGACGCCGGCGCGGGCCGTCCTCGCCGTGTCGGTCATCAGCCGATCGTAGGCAGCCGATCCGTGCCGCTCCACGCCTTTCGGCCTCGTGGCGGTATCCGGCGCCGCGCCGCCGCCATCGTGGCCGGTCAGATCAGGGAGTCGCGCCACTGGCGGTGCAGGGCGGCGTACCGGCCGCCGGCGGCCGCCAGCTCGGCCGGGGGCCCGTCCTCCACGATCCGGCCGCCGTCGAGGACCAGCACCCGGTCGGCGATCTCCACGGTGGAGAGGCGGTGCGCGATCACCAGCGCGGTGCGGTCCCGCAGGACGCTGTGCAGCGCCCGCTGCACCAGGCGCTCGGTCGGCACGTCCAGCGACGAGGTGGCCTCGTCGAGGATGAGCACCCGCGGGTCGGCCAGGAACGCCCGGGCGAACGCGACGAGCTGCCGCTGCCCGGCGGAGAGCCGGCCGCCGCGCCGGTGCACGTCGGTGGCGTACCCGTCGGGGAGCGCGGCGATGAAGTCGTGCGCGCCGATGGCCCGGGCGGCGGCCGCCACGGCGGCGTCGTCGGCGTCCGGCCGGCCGAACCGGATGTTCTCCGCGACCGAGCCGCTGAACAGGTGGTTCTCCTGGGTGACCAGCACCACCGCCCGGCGCAGCTCGGCGTCGGCCAGGTGCCGCAGGTCCACCCCGTCCAGGCTGACCGTGCCGGACGCCGGGTCGTGGAACCGGGCCAGCAGCTTGGCGATGGTGGATTTGCCGGCGCCGGTCGGCCCGATCAGCGCGACGGTCTGCCCGGCCGGCACGGTCAGCTCCAGCCCGGACAGGATCGGCGCCTCCGGCCGGTAGCCGAAGTGGACCCGGCGGAACACCACGGCGCCCCGCCCCGGCCCGGCGGGCAGCGGCACGGACCGCGCGGGCTCGGCCACCGCCGGCCGCTCGTCGAGCACCCCGGCCAGCTTCTCCAGCGCGGCGGTGGCCGACTGCAACGCGTTGTAGAACTGGCTCAGCTCCTCCATGGGCTCGAAGAACCGGCGCAGGTAGAGCAGGAACGCGGCGAGCACACCGACCTCGGTGCGCCCACCCAGCACCCGCCAGCCGCCGTAGCCGAGCACCGCCGCGGCGGTCAGGTTGCCGATCAGCCGGATGCCCGGCGAGTAGACCGCGATGAGCCGGAACGCGCGCAGGCTGGCCTGCCGGTAGTCGTCGTTCACCGCCGCGAAGATGCGCTGGTTGCGGGGCTCCCGCCGGTACGCCTGCACCGCCCGGATCCCGCGCAGCGACTCGACGAAGTGCACGATGACCAGCGCCACGGCCTCCCGGGTCCGCCGGTACGCCCCGGCGGAGGCGCGGGCGAACCAGCGGGACAGCGCGAACAGGAACGGGAAGGCGAGCAGGGTGACGGCGGCCAGCGGCAGGTCGAGCCAGAGCAGGATGCCCGCCACCGACAGCACCGACAGGGCGGCCATCACCAGCTTGTCGATCCCGCCGTCGACCAGCTCGGCTATCGAGTCCAGGTCGCTGGTCAGCCGGGACACCATCCGGCCCGAGGTGTAGCGCTCGTGGAAGCCGACGTCGAGGTGGAGGAAGTGGCCGTACACCCGTTTGCGGAGGTCGAGCAGGACGGCCTGGCCGATCCGGGCGGCGAGGGCGAGGAAGGCGCGCCGGGTGGCGTACTCGGTGCCGGTCGCGACGACGAACGCGGCGGCGACCGCGACCAGCGGGCCCGGGTCGCCCGCCCGCAGCGGTCCGATGCCCCGGTCGATGCCGAGCATCACCAGGTACGGGCCGGCCATCGCGGCGGCGTTCTGGGCCAGCAGCAGCGACACCGCCAGGCCGAGCCGCGCGCGGTGCGGGCGGAGCAGCTCCCGGAGCAGGGCCCGGCTGCGGGCCCGGAGCCGCGCCACCGCCTCGGGCGACGAGTCCTCGGCCCGGCTGCGGTCGGCGTCGGGGTCGACGGCCCGCCCGCGCCACCGGGCCAGGTCAGGGTCGCCGCGCTGCCGGGGCACCCGGGGGGCGGCCCCGCTCACGAGCGCACCAGGCCGACGCCGTCCGCCCGCCGCTCCGGCTCGGCGGAGAGCACCGCCCGGTAGGCCGGCACCCCGGCCAGCAGCTCGGAGTGGGTGCCGACGGCGACGATCCGGCCGCCGTCGAGCAGCGCCACCCGGTCGGCGAGCGCCACCGTGGATGGCCGGTGCGCCACGAGCAGCGCGGTGGTGCCCCGCAGCACCCGGCGCAGGGCCGCCTCGACCAGCGCCTCCGTGTGCACGTCGAGCGCGGAGAGCGGGTCGTCGAGCACGAGCAGCGCGGGCCGGCCGAGCACCGCCCGGGCCAGCGCGAGGCGCTGCCGCTGCCCGCCGGACAGGGAGAGCCCCTGCTCGCCGACCCGGGTGGCCAGGCCCCACGGCAGGTCGTACGCGAACTCGGCCTGGGCCAGCGCGAGCGCGGCCCGGACCTCCTCCTCGCCGGCGTCCGGCCGGCCCAGCGTCAGGTTCTCCCAGACCGACATGGAGAACAGGGTCGGTTCCTCGAAGGCCACCCCGACCAGCCGGCGCAGCGAGCCGAGCCGCAGGTCGCGCAGGTCGTGCCCGTCCAGGGTGATCCGGCCGCCGGTCACCTCGTGCAGCCGGGGGACCAGGGACAGCAGGGTGCTCTTGCCGCAGCCGGTCGCCCCCACCAGGGCCAGCGTCTCGCCCGGCTCGACGGTCAGCTCCACCTCGCGCAGCACCGGCGTCGGGCTGCCGGGGTAGCGGAAGCTCACCCGCTCGAAGCGGAGCCGGCCGCGCACGTCGACCCGGCCCAGGGCGCGGGCGTGCGGGGCGTCCACGATGGTGGGCGGGGTGTCCAGCACCTCCTGGATCCGGTCGGCGGCCGTCGCCGCCTCCTGGCCGTTCGCGATGATCCAGCCGAGCGACTGCACCGGCCAGATCAGCATGAGCTGGAGGCTGACGAAGGCGACCAGCTCGCCGATGGTGAGCCCGCCCTCGGCCACGGCGGCGGCGCCGGCCACCAGCACCACCCCGAGGGTCAGGTTGGGCACCAGGTCGAACAGCGCGGAGGTGCGGGCCAGCAGCCGGGCCTTGCCGATCCCGGTGTCGTGCAGCCGGCGGGCGCCGGTGGCGAAGCGGGCGGCCAGTTCCGGCCCCCGCCCGTAGGCCCGCGTGGTGCGCAGCCCCTGCGCGGTCTCCTCGACCAGCGTGGCCACGTCGCCCTGCTGGTCCTGCATCCGGCGGGACGCCGCGTGGTAGTGCCGGGCGAACCGCCGGCTGATCAGGAACAGCGGGACCGCGCTGGCGGCCACCAGCAGGCCGAGCCAGGGGTGCAGCCGGATCAGCAGCACCACCACGGCGGCGTAGGTGATGAGGTTGAGCACCAGGAAGAGCAGGCCGAAGGAGAGGAACCGGCGGATCACCGAGAGGTCACTGGTGATCCGGGAGAGCAGTTGGCCGGACTGCCACCGGTCGTGGAAGCCGGCCGGCAGGCGTTGCAGGTGGGCGTAGATGTCGGCCCGGATGGCCGCCTCCATGCCGACCGAGGAGGAGGACTGGGTCCACCGCCGGATGAAGATCAGCACCGCCTCGGCCAGGCCGAGCAGCAGGGCGAGGGCGCCGAGCCGGAGCAGCCCGGCCACGTCGTGCCGGGCCACCGGCCCGTCCACCACCCGCTGCACCACGAGGGGCACGGCCAGGCTCGCCGCCGTGGCGGCCAGCGCGGCCAGCAGCAGCCAGGCGAACTCCGCCGCGTGCGGGCGGAGGTAGGCGCGCAGTCGCCAGAGGTTGCGCAGCGGGTGGGGACGGGCGTCGTGACACGCCGCGGGGTTGCCGTCGCTCTGCGCAGGCACTACCCGACGGTAGCGGCACCGGGCGACAGTTTGGCTGTCAGCTAGCCGTCACCCGTCCCTCATGCCCGAGAAGCCACTTCTTCACGTCCAGCCCCCAGCGGTAGCCGCCGAGCGTGCCGTCGGTGCGCAGCACCCGGTGGCAGGGCACGAAGAGCGCCGCGGCGTTGCGGGCGCAGGCCGCCGCGGCGGCGCGGACCGCGGCCGGCCGACCCGCCAGCGCGGCGAAACCGGTGTACGTCACCGGGTCGCCCGGCTTGACGTCGCGCAGTACCTGCCAGGCGTGCCCCATGAATGCGCCGCCGGTGCGCTGCTCGACCGGGACAGTGTCGATCGCGGCCAGGTCCCCGGCCAGGTAGGCGCGCACGGCGGCGGTCACCGGCCCGAGGTCGGCCCGCTCGCGCAGCGCGCCGCGCAGTCCGGGGTGGACCAGGGGCACGAGGGACGCCGGGTCGGCGGTGAAGCCGGCGGCGCGTACCGCCCCGTCGGGTCCGGCCAGCACGCTGAGCGGGCCGGCGGGGGTGTCGATGGCGGTGCTGTCCAGTGTGGTCATGCCGCTCTCCAGAGTCGGATCACCGCGTACGACCGCCAGGGGCGCCAGCGGTCCGCGTACGCGTTCAGGGTCTTCGGGTCGTCGGGCAGGCCGAGCGCGGCGGCGCCCCGGCGTACGCCCAGGTCGGTGGGGAGAAGGACGTCGGGGTCGCCGAGCGCGCGCATGGCCACGTAGCCCGCGGTCCACGGCCCGACACCGGGCAGCGCGGTCAGCCGCCGCACGGCCTCCTCCCGGTCCCCGCCCGGAGCCAGGTCCAGCGAGCCGTCGGCCACGGCCCGGGCCACCGCCCGGATCGTCTCCCGCCGCGCCCCCGGCATCCGAAACGCCGTGTCACCCACGGAGAGCACCTCCTCCGCGGTCGGGAACGCCCGCAACCCCCACGGTCGATCATGAGGTTGGCCGCCGTTCTGGAGATCGACTTCGCCGTCAACCTCATGATCGACGGGTGGGGTGGTGGTGGCCGCCAGGAGGTGGGTCAGGGTTGTTCTCGCTGAGCGGAGGGAGATCTGCTGGGTCGTTATCGCGCGGACGGCCATTTCGAAGCCGTCCACGGCGTGCGGGAGGCGGACGCCGGGTTCGGCCTCCACGGCGGGGGCCAGGGTGGGGTCCGCCGCCAAGTTGGCGTCGACCGCGACCGGGTCGGCGTCCAGGTCGAGCAGGCGGCGGCAGCGGGCCACCGCCGGGGCCAGGTCGCGCATGTCGGCCAGGCGCAGGGTCGCGGCCACGTGCCCGTCGGCCGGGGTCAGCGACACCGTGCCGGGCCCGTGCGGCAGGCGCAACCCCCGGTGGTACGCCCCGTCGCGCACCTCCTCGACGCCGGGCAGCGCGCGCAGCGCCAGGAAGTCCAGCAGCGCTCCCGCGTGCAACGGCGGCCGGTACGCCAGCCGCAGCGTGATGGTGCCCGCCCCGCCGACCGCCCGCCGCCCGCCCCGGCTGACCCGCAGCTCGGACGGGGTGGCCCCGTACACCTCGCGGACGGTGTCGTTGAACTGCCGGACGCTGCCGAACCCGGCGGCGAACGCCACCTCGGCCAGGCCGAGCCCGGTCGTCTCGATGAGGATGCGCGCGGTCTGGGCGCGCTGCGCGCGGGCCAGCGCCAGCGGCCCCGCGCCCAGTTCGGCCCGGAGCATCCGGTGCAGGTGCCGCTCGGTGTAGCCGAGCCGAGCCGCCAGCCCCGGCACGCCGTCCCGGTCCACCACGCCGTCGGCGATCAGCCGCATCGCCCGCCCGACCACGTCGGCCCGGACGTCCCACTGCGGCGATCCCGGGGCGGCGTCGGGGCGGCAGCGGCGGCAGGCCCGCAGCCCGGCGCCCTGCGCGGCGGCGGCCGACGGGAAGAACCGGACGTTCTGCCGCTTCGGCGTCGTCGCCGGGCAGGACGGCCGGCAGTAGATCCCGGTCGACGTCACGCCGGTGTAGAACCAGCCGTCGAACCGCTGGTCGCGGCTGTCGACGGCCCGGTAGCACCGCTCGAAGTCGAGTTCCATGACACCGATCCTGCCTCGCAGGTCGGGCCCTCGGCTGGCGGGATTCGGACGCGGCCGTGCGCGGCCGCCTCCGGCACTGGCGGATGCGCCGGCCGCGACCGCTTTCGGCGCTCGCGGACGCGTCACGGCGGCCGCCTTCAGCGCTCGTCGCGGCCTGTCGGTGGAACGCCATGGAGGTCACCGGGGTCGGGACACCTCCATGGCGTTCCACTCACCGTGGCGGCGTCCGGTGGTGGAGCAGGGGGACCAGGCCGGGCGCCGCCAGCGAACCGGCCCGGATCAGCCGCGCGGGGTCGGGGTGGGGGTGGGCCAGGGTTCGGGCTCGCCCGGGCCGCTGGGGGAGGGGACCGCGGTCGGGTCGCCCGGGCCGCTCGGGCTGGGCACGGGGCCGCCGGGCCGGCCCGGCCGGCCCGGCGGCGTGGCGCTGGGGGAGGGCGCCGTCGGGTCGCCGGGCGTGCTGGGCAGGGCCGTCGCCGTGCCGCTCGGCGACGGGACGACCGTGGGTTCGGCGGGGGACGGTGGCGCGGTGGTGCCCGCGGGGGTCGCCGGCGCGGCCGGGCGGGGCGCCTCTCCGCCGCCGGCCGCCAGCGCGATCGGCGCGCCGATCAGCACGGCGGCCACCACGCACGCCGCGCCGAGCGTCATCGTGGTGCGCCGGCGGTTCCGGAACCGGCGTTCCGCCGGGGTCAACTGGTCCTGCACTCCGGGTGCCTCCTCGGCCAGGTCGGAGAGAGTGGCGCGGATCAGGCTCGGGTCCGGCTGGACCGCCTCGTCGGCCCCGGTGAGCGCCGTCTCCCGACGTCGCCCCAGCCGCCGCCACCAGCTCACCTGTTCCCGGTACATGACCGTGCGCAGGTAGCCCTCCGGGTCGGCGTGCCGCAGCGCCCGCCATCTCGGGATGGTCCTGGCCAGCGCCGACTGGAACAGGTCCTCGGCCGCGTGCCGGTCGCCGGTGAGCAGGTAGGCCACCCGCATCAGCGCCGGCGTGCGGCTGGTCACGAACTCGGCCAGCCGGGCCCGGTCGTCCTCGTCCAGCCACCCTCCCGCTCGTCGTCGTCACAGATACAGACGCCCCAGGTCACGCCAGCTATCCCTGACGTGGCAACGGATTCCGCCGGAGAAAGTGTCGGTAGTGGCCGGTACGGTCCCGCCACCAACTCAAGAAAAGGTGCGGGGCATGGCGAGCGTGGCCGGGCGGGGTGTCCGCTGATGCGGTCGGGGCGGACACGGCTGGACGGTGCGGTGGTGCAGGGCTTCTACGACCGGATGCGGGTGGTGGCGCCGGCCGCCTACGGGGCGATCGAACGGGACCGGGCCGACGACCCGGGGCGCGCCTTCGCCGACACCGCCTGCGGCCGGCTGGCCGGCTCGCTCGACGCGGCCGGGCTGCGGGCGCTCGGCATGTGGGCGCACCACTGGTGCATGCGCTTCTACGACGACGACACCCGGGTCGGCCTGCGGCTGGTCCGGGAGCTCGCCGGTCGCGCCGGGCTGGGCTGGACGGTCGACGAGGTGCGCTGGCTGCTCGACCAGTCCTACGCGGCCGCGCCGTCCGCCGCGCACCGGTTCACCCTGCCGCTCGCCGCGGCGGCGGAACTGCCGCCCGGCGCGCTGCCCGAGGGCGTGGCCGTCGACGCCCGGGGCGACGCCTGGCGCCGGCTGCGCGCCGGCTGACCCACCAGTCGGCTGCGCGCCGGCTGACCCACCCGCTGACCGCGCGCGGCCCGGTCCGGGAGCTGGCCGAGCACCATGGCGGCGACCGCCACCGCGAAGCCGGCGAGCTGGGTCGGGCTGAGCGCCTGCCCCAGCACCAGCCAGCCGAGGGTCGCGGCGGTCAGCGGGCTGAGCGCGCCGAGCACCGACACCCGGGTCACCGGCAGCCGGGCCGCGCCCCGGAACCACAGCGCGTACGCCAGCGCGGTGCCGACCAGCCCGAGCCAGGCGTACCCGAGCAGGGCCGGCCCGTCCGGCGCGGGCGGCGCGCCCTCGACGGCGGCGGCGACCGGCACGATCAGCAGGCCACCGGCGACGAGCTGCCAGCTGGTCGCGGCCAGGGTGCCCACCCCGGGCGGCCGGCCCCAGCGGCGGGTGAGCACCAGCCCGGCGGCCATCGCCGCGGTGCCGGCCAGGCCGGCGGCGACGCCGAGCGGGTCGAGGCCGGCGCCGGGCCGCAGCACCACGAGGGCGACCCCGGCCGGGGCGGCGAGGGCGGCGAGCAGTGCCGGCCGGCCGGGCCGCTCGCGGAGCAGGACGACGGTGAGCGCGGCGACCAGCAGCGGCTGGGCGGCCCCGAGCACGGCCGCCGTGCCGCCGGGCAGCCGGTACGCGGCGACGAAGAGCAGCGGGAAGAACGCCCCGATGTTGAGCGCGCCGAGCACGGCGGCCCGCCCCCACCAGACGCCGTGGGGCCGGCGGCGGGTCAGCGCGAGCAGCAGCAGGCCGGCCGGCAGGGCGCGGATCGCGCCGGACCAGAGCGGCCGGTCGGCGGGCAGCAGCTCGGCGGTGACCAGGTAGGTGGTGCCCCAGGTGGCCGGGGCGACGGCGGTGAGCGCGGCGTCGGTCCAACGGCGGGTCATGACGACCTTCTTTCCTCGCTGCTAAGTAGCTTACGACTAAACTAATCACTCCCGAGCGAAAGGGGAAGTGCGAGGTGCGGCACAATCGACAGCCGTGGCAACGGACGACGTGGATCTGATCGTCGAGCAGTGGCGGCGGGAGCGGGCCGGCATGCGGCCCGAGCCGATGGCCGTCTTCGGCCGCATCTACCGGCTGGCCCGGCTGGTCGGCGACCGCCAGGAGAAGGTGTACGCCGGCTGGGGCATCGGCCGGGGCGAGTTCGACGTGCTCGCCGCGCTGCGCCGGTCCGGCCCGCCGTACACCCTCGCGCCGAAGGCGCTCACGGCCTCGCTGATGCTCACCTCCGGCGGGATGACCGGCCGTCTCGACCGGCTGGAGCGGGCTGGCCTGGTCCGGCGCGCGCCCGACCCGGCCGACCGGCGGGCGCTCCGGGTCAGCCTCACCGACGCCGGGCGCCGGGTGGTCGAGGAGTCGGCCGAGGCCGGGCTGGAGGTGCAGCGGCGGATCCTCGACGCGCTGCCCCCGGCCGACCGCGACCGGCTGGCCGACCTGCTGCGCGACCTGCTCGCCGCGGCCGAGGCGGAACCACCGGATCGGGCAGGATGATCTCCATCGTCACCGACCGGAAGGACGGCCATGCCCGCCACTGAACCGACCATCGTCGCCACCAGCATGGGCTTCTTCAGCCGGCACCGCGGCCCCTGGGACGCCCGGCCCAGCCAGCTCTTCGACCTGATGGCCGAGCTGGCGCAGGCCGGCGACGCGCCCCGGGTCTGCTACCTCAACCAGGCGGTCGGCGACCAGCCCACCTCGTTCACCGTCTTCTACGGCGCCTTCGCCGGCACCCGGTTCCGCCCGTCCCACCTGGCGCTCTACCCGATGCCCAACGTCGAGGACATCCGCGCCCACCTGCTCGCCCAGGACATCATCTGGGTCGGCGGCGGCAGCGTGGCCAACCTCTGCGCGGTGTGGCGGGTGCACGGCCTGCCGGACATCCTGCGCGAGTGCTGGGAGGCCGGCGTGGTGCTCGGCGGGGTCTCCGCCGGATCCATCTGCTGGCACGTCGGCGGCGCCACCGACAGCTACGGCCCGACCCTGCGGCCGTTCACCGACGGGCTGGGCTGGCTCCCGTACGGCAACGGGGTGCACTACGACAGCGAGGACCAGCGCCGGCCCCTCATGCACCGGCTGGTCGGCGACGGCACGCTGCCGACCAGCCACTGCACCGACGACGGCGTCGGGCTGATCTACCGGGGCACCCGGCTCGCCGAGGCGGTCGCCGACCGGGAGGGCGTGGCCGCGTACGAGCTGACCCGCGCCGAGGACGGCACCGTGACGGAGACCCGGATCGAGCCGCGCCTGCTGCCCGCCTGACCGCGGCGCGCGCCGGCCCGCGGTGACCGCCGTCCCTTTTCCGGCCCGGGCGGACCTGCCTGCCCGGTGCCGGCGGCGAACCGCGTAAGCTGGCTCGTCGTGAGTCTCACCATCGGCATCGTCGGCCTGCCCAACGTGGGCAAGAGCACCCTGTTCAACGCGCTGACCAAGAACGACGTGCTCGCCGCGAACTACCCGTTCGCCACCATCGAGCCGAACGTCGGCGTGGTCGGGCTCCCCGACGAGCGGCTGAACAAGCTCGCCGAGATCTTCTCCTCGCAGAAGGTGCTGCCGGCGCCGGTCTCGTTCGTCGACATCGCCGGCTTGGTCCGGGGTGCCTCCAAGGGGCAGGGCCGGGGCAACGCGTTCCTGGCCAACATCCGCGACGCCTCGGCGATCTGCCAGGTGGTACGGGCCTTCTCGGACCCGAACGTGGTGCACGTCGACGGCAAGGTCTCCCCGGCCGACGACATCGAGACGATCAACACCGAGCTGATCCTGGCCGACATCCAGACCCTGGAGAAGGCGCTGCCCCGGCTGGAGAAGGAGGCCAAGCTCCGCAAGGACCGGGCCGCCGCGGTCGAGGCCGCCAAGAAGGCCGTCGAGGTCCTCGACGGCGGCACCACCCTGTACGCGGGCGCCGCCGCCGCCAAGATCGAGCTGGAGCACCTGCGCGAGCTGCACCTGCTCACCACGAAGCCGTTCCTCTACGTGTTCAACGTCGACGAGGCGGAACTGGGCAACGCCGAGTTCCTCGACGAGCTGCGCGGCCTGGTCGCCCCCGCCGAGGCGGTCTTCATGGACGCCAAGATCGAGTCCGAGCTGGTGGACCTGCCCGAGGAGGAGGCCCGCGAGCTGCTGGAATCGATCGGGCAGTCCGAGCCGGGGCTGGACCAGCTCGTCCGGGTCGGCTTCCGCACGCTCGGGCTCCAGACGTACCTGACGGCCGGCCCCAAGGAGGCGCGCGCCTGGACCGTCCCGGTCGGCGCGACCGCGCCGGAGGCCGCCGGGGTCATCCACAGCGACTTCCAGCGCGGCTTCATCAAGGCCGAGGTGGTCTCCTACACCGACCTGGTCGAGGCCGGATCGATGGCGGCGGCGAAGGCCGCCGGCAAGGTCCGGATCGAGGGCAAGGAGTACGTCATGCAGGACGGCGACGTCGTGGAGTTCCGCTTCAACGTCTGAAACCGGCCCGTTGCCGCAGGTCAGTTGGGTGCGCCCTCGCTCCGGGGCAAACCAGGGGCACATCCCCACGCCTCGTCGACCGCCCGGCGGGTGCGCTCCTGCGAGTGCAGCGGAGAGCGGCGAAGCTCACCCGTGGCGGTTCGAGACGCGGCGAGACGCCGGCGGTTGGCGGGTGTGGGCAGCCGACCTGCCGCCGTGGTGCGGTGTGCACTCCGGGCAGATGTTTGTCGGTGAGCGGTAGGGCCAGCGAGGTGGCTCGCTGGCGCGTTGACCGCATAGGTTCAACGCCTGGCTCGCAGGGAGACTGCTTCCTAGCCGACCGTGGACCTGTTGCGGACTGGGTGCGACTTGCTCTGCTAGGCGGACGGGGACGGGGCCTCCGGTGGGCGGCCGGCGGCGCGTCGAGCGTCCGCGACGGCGACGCCGAGCAGTACGACGGCAGCGGCGATGGCGGCGAGCAGTGGCGGGCCGAAGAACAGCGGCGGCGCCAGCAGGACCAGAACGCCGATGCCGACGAGCCGGCGCACGGCGAGCCGGTCGAAGACGACCCGTTCCAGCCGACTGCGGCCGAACAAGAAGAGCGCCGGCCCGCCGAGGATGACCGCGAGCCAGGCCGGCACGGAGTGCCCCTGGGGATTCGCCAGCACGATTTCCGAGCCAGCCGCGGCCAAGGTGATGCCGAGCACCATGAGCAGATGGGCCACGCCGACGATCCCGCCGGCGGCTGCCCGGTTCGACGACATCGCGACCGCTTCGGCCAGCACCTGGCCGGCGCGGTAGAAGTAGATACGCCACATCAGCACGGACGTCAGGAACGTGACCACCAGGGCCGCCTTTGCCGCGAGCGTGGCGGGGTGGGTGGCGTAGGTGAGGCCGATGGACAGCACCGTCTCGCCGAGCGCGATCAGCAGCAGTTGCTGGTAGCGCTCGGGGAGGTATGTGCTGCTGGACATCGCCCACGCGCTGGTCGGTGGTCGGCCAATGCCGGGTACCGGCCATCTGAGCCGCGCCACGACCAGGTCCACGGTGATGGCGATCATCCACAGGGCCATGCGGGCGTTTCCGCGCGCCACCGCCCCGGCGAGCCAGATGACGCCGGAGATGCTGGTCCAGATGGCCACGCGGGTGTAAAGCTCCTGTACCTGCTGGTGCTCCCGTAACAACGGTCGGAGCACCATGGGGCGTCCGACGTGCAGCACCACGTACACGATGGCGAAGGTGGCGCCGCGTTGCTCGAACTCGTACAGGGACGTTGCCATGATCAGCAGGCCGAACGCGCTGACCAGGACGAGCAGCTGAATCCAGCGGTTGCGGTAGTCGAAGCGGCTGGTGAGGTACGCGGTGGTGGTCCACAGCCAGAGCAGCGGCAGGGCCAGAACGACCGTGTACAGCAGCGACAGCCAGCGCAGGCGCACGTTGTCGGAGAGCAGGTCCGGCACGATCCGGCTGACGACCCCGACCAGGGCGAAGACCAGCACCAGGTCGAAGAACAGCTCCAGGAAGCTGGCCTGCTGGGCGTCCTCCTCGCCGCGCAGGATGCCCGCGGTCTGCGCCGGCTCCGATGGTCGCCCCATCCGCCCATGGTCGCTGGAGTATTGTCTCCCGTGCGTCGGTTCGCCCGTTTCGCCCGCCCGGTGGTGACGTTCAAACGAGTTGGTCAAGCTCGGGCCGACGAGCAGGCGGGTTTAGCCGACGTGGACACAGCCCCCTACCTAGCGGGCCTGCCGGTGGTTGGACTCTTGCCGAATTGCTTCAGTGAGATCAGGCCAGGTGCCGGCCGGGTCTTCATCATCCGGTCGACCATCGAGCGGGCAGCGGATTCGTCCAGGAAGTCGTATGAGACTTCCCGCCCTTCGTCACCGCCGAGGCGGCCTCGCACTCGCCACAGCCGACCGTCGCAGAGCAGCCAGATGTCTCGCCGGGCCATGCGCCCCCCACGACCCGTTCCGCCAGCGCCCCCGTACCTCCACCAGCCGCAGTCCAGGTGAACGCAGGTACGAACCGGTCGGCTGCCGGCGTGTCGGGTCTCAGGACCTCCGTGACAGATCAGTCTCAGGACCTCCGTGACATGTCCGGCTAGATGATCATGTCCGGTTCGGTGATCTAAAGTGAGGCTGATGCAGGTAGCGGAGATCCGCAGGTATCCGATCAAGTCGCTGCTCGGTGAGCGGTTGACAACCGTGGAGGTCGAGCAGCGGGGACTGCTTGGTGACCGGTTGTGGGCGGTGCGGGACGCAGACGGGAAGCTGGGCAGCGGGAAGAACACCCGTCGCTTTCGCCGGATGCCGGGTCTGTTCACGCTCCGCGGGAACTTTGGTGACCCGGTGCCGGTCGTCGAGTTGCCCGACGGGCGCCGCTTCGGTGCCGATGAGCCGGCCGGACACGAAGCGGTCAGCGATGTGCTCGCTCGTCCCGTCACCATCGAGCGAGAGGCTGAGGTCAGGCACCATGACGAGGGGCCGATAAGCCTGATCAGCACGGCAGCGCTGCGACGACTCCATGATCTCCTCGGGGAGCCGGTTGACCCGGCGCGGTTCCGGGCGAACCTTCTCATCGACGTACCCGGTGGCGACTTCGTTGAAGACGGATGGCTCGGCCGAGCCATCCGAATCGGGCCGGAGGTCGTGTTGCGACCACGCCAACGGCAGACCCGATGCGTCATGATCGACCTTGCCCAGGAGAATCTCCCCGAGCACGGACAGCTCTTGAGGACTGTCGCGGAGCACAACGACATGACGCTCGGCGTGTGGGCAACAGTCGAGCGCCCTGGTCGTATCGCGTTGTGGGATGCCGTCGAGCTTCTGCCGGGGTGACACCAGCGCTTGGCCGACCGGTCACGCAGGTCCTGGTAATCGCTCCTGTCACCCAGGTCGTGAGACTGATCTGTCACGGAGGTCCTGAGACCCGACATCGGCTGCCGGCGTGTCTAGTCCCACCACATCCTTGACGAATCCGTCCCAGGACATGATTGACGTTCCACCTAGGTTTCGGCCCCGACTTTCGATCGGCGGGTTCCAGGGCGATGCTGACTGCACTCTGTGGGGGCGGTCGCCAATGACGGCGTCAGGAGGATGAGGCGGTCGGAGTCGCCACCGGGTCGTAGTCGGCGTCGGATCGGAAGTAGACGACGCCGCTCGCCGGGTCCAGCCAGTACGACACTGACACGAACGAGCCTTCCTCCCCGTCGCGCCAATCGAGGCCGGTCCCGCTGCGCCACCGTGGTGCGCTCGGCAGCCAGGACGACAGCCGGGAGTCTGGCGCGCGGTCGCCGGGGAGGTTCCCGGCCCCGGCTGTCGTCAATTCGGTCAGCCTGGCGACGTCGGCTGGCGCAACCCGAGCGGTGCCCTCCCGCAGCAGAATGAGGTCGCCGATGCTGAAGTCGCAGCGGCCGCTTTCTGTCCACTCCAACCAGTGGACCTCCAAGACCCCGCCCAGCGGCTGCAGCTCCAGCTCGATCGGCGCGGTTTCGGTGTGCACGGACGCGTCGACCGTCACCTCCGGCTCCGGGCAGTTGAACGGCCCGGAGCAGCCGACCTGGGACACCGACAGCGCGACCAGGGCGATGATGCCCACCACCCGGCGCCTCACGGCAGGACCCGGACGAACAGTGCGGGTAGCCAGGAGTCGATCATCCGACCCATGCTACGGGCGTCACCCGCTCACCGTGCTCCGTCTGCGGGCGGGCCCCAACGACCAAGCACACGATCATGTCAAGCATCTGGTGGGACGCCGGTGTGAAGCATGTCCCGTGACGGGACACATCGGCTGCCGGCGAAGTTGTTCAAAGTTCCTGTACGTCTTCAAGGCGGCCCTGGGCGGGCCGCACGCGCCGCCGCCTGGGCGCGCGCCGGCCGCTGCCGCTGTCGCTCTGCGGCCGTCACGCCTGACGCCCGGCGGCTGGCGCGGAGAAGCGGGAAGCCGGGAGGGCCGCCGCAGACGGGATAGCGGGGAGAGTGGTGGTGGTTCGTCGCCGGCCGCCGGCCGCGCCGCGCCAGCAGCGCGGCGCTGGGAAAGGGAGCGCCGAGTGTCCGCGTGGCAAGCCCCAAGCATGGGGGCAGCGGCCGCGGAGGGCACGCCGGTCGTCAAGGAGCCGGCTCCATAGCCGCTCAAGGTCAGGTCAACCTCTCACCTGGGAGGGGGAGGCGCGGCCGCCGGTGGCCAGCTCCGACCCCGGGAGCCGGGTCCATGCTGGCCTAGGTTGGGTCAACTGCGCCACTGTGGCAGTGTCCGCCGAGGGCGCGGTCCGTGACACGAGAGCCGACTCAGTCTGTTCCGGCAGCGCCCGTACATGCGTCAAGGCCGTCTTGACGTGGCGGCCCTGACAGCGGCCCTCTCCCACAAGGGCGGGTCGATGGCGACGGGATGGCGAGGCTGTCGGGGTGCTCGCGTCTGCCGGGCGAGGCCGTTTACTGCGACTCAGCCCACACGTCGACGGCTGCGGCGAACTGTGCGGCCGGAAGCCTCACGATGACGACGTCGCCCGATGATCGTCCGCTCTTGGAGACCTCAAGCCCAAGCAAGGCGAGATCACCAGCGCGAAGCCGAGAACGAACCTGCTCGCAGGTTTCGTCAGCCATCGGTCCCTCCTCGTCTCGCTCCCAAGCAGCGACAGCAGCCGAGGCGAGGCTCTTGGGGATCGTGCACTCCACGTACGGGACCACGGAAGCCAGACGAGCCCCGATCTCGCCCAGGACGTCGACGTCCCGCCGGTACCGGTCGTACTCCGGTGGCTCAGCCATACGGGCACAGTACCCAGGGTCCGAACTTCCGCTCGTCTTGGACCGCCTGGTCGGGTCGGCCCGATGCTACGTGCTGTTACTCGTCGCTCCGGCAAGGTCGTCCGTTGGCGTCAGGCGTTTGGACGCTGATGAAGTAGCCGATCGGAACGTCCTGCTCCCGCTGCATCCCGAGGACGTTGAATCGCACTTCCTGGGTTGCGAAAGAGAACCCCGCGCACGGGGGTCGCCAGTTCAGGAGGAGATCGTCGGAAAAACGCAGGGTCACCCACACGAATATCTGATCGTCCGCCGGGAGGTCGATCGGCTTGAAGGGAGTGGCCTTCCCCCGCTCGAAGCCCTTACGGTCGACATCCACGTTCATGTGAACGTGTTCAACGGCGAAGGCTGGACCGCCGCCGTTGATTACTTCCTCTAGACGAATGGTGAGCGGTCCCCGGTTGGCGATGCTGAACCCATATTCGATGCTGCGGCCAGGCTGCGCAAGGTACCGGTACTCGCTGTAGGGACCAGCATTGGTGCTGGACAACGCCTGCGGATTCGCCAAGACGTTTCCATGGTCCAGCTTGTACCGCAGCGTGGTCGTGAGGTATGCGGCCAACAGCACGAGCGCGACAAGCAAGGCGGCGAGAATGGTCTTGCCTCGACGTCTGGCGCGGCGGGCAGGGGTCAGCACCATCGCAGAATCGTAGAGCGACGACGGTGACAACCGCTGACCCGAGAAGGGACGGCCTGGACCTGCTGCGATCGTCAGGGCCAGTGCGACGTGAAGATCCAGTCGAGGCCGTCCTCGCCGTGGCTGTCGAGGTGTTCGGCGCGATGGAGCCCCGCCCGCACAGCGACCCGCTGGGAGCCCGCGTTCCCGGGGCGGACCCGGGCGATGACCGGATGGTCGGGACCGTGCGCGGTGGCCCAACCGACGACGGCGGTGGCCGCCTCGGTGGCTATCCCCTTGCCCCAGGCGGCGGGGTCGAGGCGATAGAACAGGTTGAGGACCTCGCGGCGCCGCAACGCCATGACCTTCAGGCCGCAGAAGCCGAGGCGCTTCCCATCGGCATGGACGACCCCGTACCCGAAGCCCCAGCGCTGCCAGTGCTCATCCCACCGCTGGTATCGGTCCTCCGCCTCGGCGCGGGTGCTCAGCAGGTCGCTCGGGTTGTGGGCACAGGCTCGCGGGTCACTGTGGATGGCGTGGATCAGGTCGATGTCGGCGGGAGCGGGCCGGCGCAGCGACAGCCGTGCGGTCACCAACTCCTCGCCGCCGACACCTCCACCGTCCATCAGGCTGGGGTGAGGAGGCAGAACTCGTTGCCTTCCGGGTCGGCGAGGACCCGCCACGGGACATCCAGGTCGACGGCGGTGGCGCCGAGCGCCCGCAGTCTGGCCGCCTCGGCCTCCAGGTCGTCACCCGGGTACGGGCGGACGTCGAGGTGGACGCGGTTCCACCCGGTCTTCGCGTCGGGTGTGCGGACGAACCGCAGGTAGGGGCCGACGCCCTTGGCCGAGCGCAGCACCGCCTCGTGGTCGGTGACCTCGTGCGCGGTCCAATCCGTGGCCTCGCCCCAGAAGCGGGCCATGGCTCGCGGATCCGCGCAGTCGACCACCACGGCGGCGATCGGCCCGGTGTCCCGGTGGAGCGGGCGGGGGTCCAGCACGCAGAACTCGTTGCCCTCCGGGTCGGCCAGGACCGTCCATGGGACGTCACCCTGGCCCACGTCGGCGGGTGTCGCGCCGAGATCCTTCAGGCGCGTGACCACCTCCGCCTGGTGGGCCGCCGAGGTGGTGGCGAGGTCGACGTGGACGCGGTTCTTCACCGTCTTGGGTTCCGGGGAGACGACGAGGTCGATGCAGACGGCGACGGGGTCGGGGTAGACGAAGCCCTCGGGTTCGAGGTTGGTCACGCCGGGTTCCTCGCTGGAGACCTCCCAGCCGAGCACCTCGGCCCAGAAAGCGCCCAGCGCGGAGTCGTCCCGAGCCTTCATGTTGATCTGAACAAGCCGCGTTGCCATGCCGGCGATGTTAGGGCCCGTCGAGTCGGCGGTGGTGCCCGGACCGACCTAGAGCGTGATCCAGTAGCGCCGTACGCGGCCCAGTTCGGTGTCCCGGACGTCCTCGACGACGCCACCCTGGCGCTCGATCGTCCGGGCCGAGGCGACGTTCCCCTCCGCGCAGGTGACCAGCAGCCGGTCCAGGCCGATGCCGCGTGCCTCGTTGAGCATCCGGCCGAGCGCCCAGGTGGCCAGGCCCCGCCGCCGCGCCGACGGCCTGATGCCGTAGCCGATGTGGCCGCCGACGCGCAGCAGGAAGTCGTCGAGTTCGTGCCGCAAGGCGGTCCCGCCGAGCACCCGGTCGCCCTCGACGATCCATCGGTACGTGCACCGCACCCCGCCCGGATCCGGCGCCCGGTCCGCCTCGTCGTCCATCCGCGCCACCCAGGCGGCGAAGCCGGCGGGAGAGACCACCTCGTCGGCGGGGCGGAGCCCGAAGCCGTCCTCGTGGCGGCCGGGACCCCACTCGTGGTGCGCCGCCAGCCAGGCGGCGTGCAGCCGGACGGTGGGCGCGATCAGCTCAGGCATCCGGCGACGATAGCCCCGACCCGGGCTGGCCCCGGCGCTCGATCCCGCCGCGCCGCTCGTCTCCGCCAGTTCACGCCCGCGCGGTCGACCGCCGGACGTGGCGACGGCCGAACCACAGCGCCAGGGCGACCGCGGTGAGGCCGCCGGCGACCAGGCTGCCGACCCGGATGATCGGCCGGTAGCGCTGGATCACCGGCCCGAGGTCCGGCGGCCCGGGCTGCGTGTCCGACCGTGCACCGCCAGCGCTGATCTGGAAAACGCGGGTACGCCGGGGGACCCGGACCAGCACCTCGGCGCGATCGGACAGCCGCACCAGCCCCTGGCCCGCCCTCACGATGGGGAGCACGCCGTCCCAACCGACGATGTCGGGTGTGCCGTAGAACTCAAGCTCGTCGCGCAGCCCCGAGAGCCCGGGCCCCCACCTGAGGCACCTGCCCGGCTGCCCGGTGTCCGCCATCACCATGCACATGTCGTCTTCGGCCAGCACGCTCGTGCCGTACGGGCTCCACGCGGCATGGCCGGCCAGTTCGTCCACGCGCGTCGACCGCTCCCATATGACGCCCCGGTCCCGCTGGTAGGCGTAGAGGTCGCCGTGCCGTTGCACGACGATCGTCGAGCCATCCTGCGACAGCACCGCATCCACGGTCCGTGGGAGCGGCCCCGGCCCGAGCGGGACACTCCACCGAACAACGCCGGACGGCATGTCCACCACCCGGAGCTGCCCGGTGACCGGGTAGGCGGCCTCACCGCCGTCGAAATGAGCCAGCACGGCGTGCCGGCCGTCGGATGACCAGGCGAGCGGGGCGCCGGCGGGGAGCAGGCGGGTTCGGCCTGTCGTCACGTCGAGCAGTTGAGTGTGCTGCCCGTGGCCGGTCATCAGGTATCTGCCGTCCGGAGACAGCTCCACGGCACCGGTCCACGGTTCGTCGGAGTCCGCGGGGTCGAAGATCCGGTAGCGGTTTCCCGGACCGACCAGGGTCAGCGGCGCGAACGACCGGACGAACTTGAGTTCGCCGTTCTTGTCCTCGGCCACGTACGTGCCGTCCGACGTGCTGAGGCCGAAGACCGCCAAGGCGCGGTCCAACGGGGCGTGCCGGATGTCGGCGGTCCACCTCGGGGCTACCCGAACCTGCTCCGGCAGGGCACTGACGCCCGCACTCGCCGGCGATGGGGGAATGAGCTGGAGGACGGCCCCCGCCACTGCGAGCACCGCGCACAGAGCGACCAGCGTCCGCCCTACCGTACGACGGGTCGCCCCGACCGGGATCTCGGCCGCTGTTGCGCTCACGGCATCTCCTTGCCATCGGACCCCGGCCCGACCGGCCGGCGGGAAAATCGGGCCGGCCTGGCCTGCTCCCGCGAGGGGCACGCCACCGCTCGGTCCGCCGGATGATCATCACCTGCCCGGCCCTGTAGCACCAGCCCCAGTCGGCGGCCGGCCCGGGAGACGCAGGTGCGCGACCAGCTCCTGACCGGCCGGGTCGTCGGGAACCTGGCGCGCGGGCCGGCTCAGCCCTGGGCCGGGACGAGGATCCGTTCGTGCAGGGCGTCCCGGCAGCGCAGAAGCCGCACGGTGATCTCGTCGAACAGCGCGGGACGCCGAACGTCACCCCGCGCGCAGGGCGTCGTCCACTCCGGTCTCCCGGCGGCCCAGGTGCACGGGATCGCGACCGGAGACCACGTCCACCGCGGCCTTCACGCAGGCGCCGTACTCCCGGGTGGCGCTGACCCGCCAGCGATCGGCGTACCGGCGGGCGGTGTCGTCGCCCACGCCGTTGGCCGCCACGCCGAGGTGCCGGCAGAGCGCCACGGCGCGGGGCAGGTGGAAGGACTGGGTCACCACGGTGGCCCGCTCCACACCGAAGACGCGCCGGGCCCGCGCGCAGGAGTCGTAGGTGTCGAAGCCGGCGTGGTCCAGCACCACCTTCTCCGCCGGCACGCCCCGGCCGACCAGCCAGCGCCGCATCGCGTCGGGCTCGTCGTAGTCGTAGTTCATGTGGTCGCCGGAGACCAGGATGACCCGGACCTTGCCGGCGGTGTAGAGCCGCTGGGCGATCTCCAGCCGGGCGGCGAGGAACGGCGAGGGTGTGCCGTCGGCCTCCACCTTGGTGCCCAGGACCAGGGCGACCGGGGCTTCCGGCACGTCGGCCTCGGCGAACAGGTGCCCCTCGGCGCCGCCGCGGACCCACACCACGCACGCCGCGGTGCCGGCGGCCAGCAGCGCCGCGCCGGCGACGACCACCACCAGGGCACGGCGGATCCGGCGTACGGTCGGTCTGCGGCTGGTGCGCCACTCCCTGACCCTTGCGAACAGCCCCCGCATGCGGGCGATTCTGTCAGGCGGCGGCGAGCACCGGGTTCCCGCGGCAGGAGGTGAATGAGGATGGGGAAGCGGCATCCCGTGCTCGCGCGGCTCGACGTGCTCGTCGGCCGGTGGAGCGTGCAGCCCGAGGTCGAGGGCCTCGGCGTCGGCTGGACGGAGTTCGCCTGGGTCGAGGACGGCCGGTTCCTCCGCCAGTTCAGCGACGCGGAGCCGGTGCCGGAGTCGGCGCCGCGGGCCTGGCGGGAGAACAACCCCCTCCCCACCACCCAGCTCATCGGCCTGGACGACGCGGGGGAGGAGCTCACGGTGCTCTACGCCGACGCCCGCGGGGTGCACCGGGTCTACCGGATGACGTTCGGCGACGGCCAGTGGCGGATGTGGCGGGCGGCGCCCGGCTTCCACCAGCGGTTCACCGGGACGCTGCGCGAGGACGGCGCCGCGATCGACGCCCGCTGGGAGCGGTCCGAGGACGGTGCCGACTGGGCGCTCGACTTCCGGTTGGCCTACCGGCGCTGACCTCTGTCCTCCCGGCCCGGGTCACCGCGCGGCGCGGGCGAGGACGATCAGCTCTCCGTCGTCGCTCGCGCCGGCCGGTTCCCCGGCCCAGCCGCCGAGCACCCGATCGACGGTGAAACCCGCCCCGGCCAGGGCGGCCCGCAGCTCCGCCTCGGTGCGGAAGCGCAGCGTCCCGGGGCTGCGCATCTCCGTGCCGTCGGGCAGCAGGTAGTGGTGCAGGAAGCCGACCAGGCCGTCGCGGACCTCGGTCAGCTCGGTCCAGGCGTCCACGGTCGTACCGTCGGGCAGGCTGAGCCGGCGGCGGGAGTCGGCGGGGTTCCAGCGCTCCCAGCGTCGGGCGGCCGGATCGCGCGAGTCGAAGGCCAGCCGGCCGCCGTCGACCAGGGCCCGGCGCAGATGCCGGAGGGTGTCCGCCCACGCCGTGTCGTCGCGGATCTCCTGCGCCACGTGGCTGGTCAGCACGGCCACGCCGTACGCCGCGTCGGGCAGGTCCCCGGCGGTGCCGGAGATCCAGGTGACCCGGTCGCCGCCGGGCTTGGTCCGGGCCGCGGCGAGCGAGCCGGGATCCGGGTCGACGCCGGTGACCCGGTGACCGGCGGCGGCCAGGGCCAGGGCGAGCCGGCCGGTGCCGCAGCCGAGGTCGAGGACGCGGCTCGGCGCCGCGCCGACGAAGCGCAGGAAGAAGTCGTCGTCGCGCCCCCACGCGTTCTCCGCGTCGTAGAGCGCCGCCGGCAGGTCGGCCGGCACGTCAGGAGATGTGGTGGAGGATGACGTTGTGCACGTGGTGGGCCTTCTGCGCGCCCCGGAACTCCACCTCGTAGGTGTGCGTGCCGACGTGGACGGCGATCGCCCCGGTGGAGAAGAACGAGCCGCCCCACGACTTGTTGCTCACCACGCTCACGCTGGTGATCTTCGCGTACGGGATGCTGGTGATGGCGTACCGCTTCCCGACGAAGGAGCGGTCCTGGATGATCACCCGGCGGTCGGTCAGGCCGATGAACCCGGTGCCCGTGCCGATGGCGTCGTAGACGGCGATGATCTGCTCCCCGGGCAGGAGCCCGCTCTGGATCTGCTGGAACTGTTCCCTGCGGTCGTACGTCGGGTCGGCCATGTCCCCGACGGTAGGCGGGGCGCGCCAGCCGGCCGGGGGCCCGGTGAACGACGGCAGCCCCGTCCTCGTGGACGGGGCTGCTGCCGGAGGCGTGGGTCAGTGGTCGACGCGCGGGTCGTGGTCGCGGCTGCGGCTGCCGGCCTTGGCCAGGCCGCGGCTGATCAGGTATCCGACGGTCAGCAGGGTGATGTACCACCAGGCCTTGTCGGCGGCGAAGTAGTCGCCACCGTTGTTCGAGGCGCCGTCGCCGACGGCGTTCGAGGCGATCAGGACGCCGACGACGGAGAGCAGATAGACGGCCAGCTCCGTGGTCTTCCAGGCCGGCTTGGTCTCCTCCCCGCGCCGGTGCAGGTGCCGCACGTCGCGGTCGACGTGGTCGGTGTGCACGTGGTCGGTTGCCCGGTTCGTGGCCGCGATGGGCGTCGTCATGGTCAGCTCCTAAAGGGGTTATCGCACATTCCGTCGCTTTTCGGGGACCTTGCGGTTCCCTGTCGCGGAAGTCCTACCCAGACGGATTTAGTTGCTAACCGGAAACTTTCAGGGACTTTCCAGACTCACGGTGCGGTGACCGCCCGGACCGCGTCCTCGATGCGCGCGGCCAGCAGCACCTCACCCTCGGTGAGCGGCTCGCCGTCGCCGTGGCCCACCTTGATCTGGGTGCGATCGGCCCGGCGGCTGATCTCCGGGCGCAGGCGCAGCGCGTCGGCCACCACCGCCACCCGCTCGGTGAGCGCGGCGTGCTGGGTGTCGTCGAGCACGAGCGTGCGTCGGATCTGTTCGCCTTCGCGGGTCCAACCGGACAGCAGGGCGAGCGCGTCGCTGAGGTAGTCGTGCTTCGCCCGGCCGTTGAACAGCACGCGCATCACCGCACCTCCCAGGCGTCGTTGCCGGCTTGTGGCCAAATCGTCGCCATCCCGTGTCCCAGTCGACGCCCTCTAGTCTGTCGTCGCACTGATGGTGTGTCCACGCCCACACTTCCGTGTTCTGCTGACCTGACGGCCGACTCAGCTACCCAAACCGCCGATTGATCTGGCACGCTGGACGCCCGTGCGGACCGAACGGGTTAGCGGTAACGGGCAGGACCGGCGGGAGCCGAGAGTGGTCGTCGGCGCGGCGATCATCATGGACGGCAGGGTCCTCGCCTGCGCGCGCTCCGCGCCACCCGAGGTGGCCGGTCGCTGGGAGTTCCCCGGCGGCAAGGTGGAGCCGGGAGAGGTCGAGACCGACGCGCTGGTCCGTGAATGCGCCGAGGAACTCGGCGTCCGCGTGGAGATCGGTGACCGGCTCGGCCGGGACGTACGGATGGCGCACGGCCGTTCCGTCCTCCGGGTGTACCTGGCCCGCCTGCTCGACGGTGACGAGCCCAAGGCCCTGGAGCACTCCGAACTGCGCTGGCTCTCCGCCGCCGAACTCGACACCGTCCCCTGGCTGCCCGCCGACGTGCCGATCGTCGCCGCCCTGCGCCCGCTGCTCGCCGGCGCCTGAGCCGGAAGCGGACGCGGGGGCGGAAACGGGACGGGGGCCGGCGGCATGTGCCGCGGCCCCCGTCATCGTTGTCGGCGTGCTGCTCAGTGCTTCGGCTCGTCCTGCTGCGGGTGGGCGAAGTTCAGGTGCTCCGGCGGCAGCGGGAAGGCCACGTCGTCGCCGAACGGCGACGGCGCGGCGGCCCGGTCGAAGGTCAGTTCGGTCAGCGGCAGCTTGCCGTTGACGTCGACCGCGGGGGCGGTCGGGTGCGGCACCTCGCGGTGCCAGTTGACGCCCTGCTGCGCCTGCCGCTCGGCCACCGCGTCGTGCGAGCCGCCGGCGTGCGAGTGCACCCCGCCGTGGGCGGCGCTGGCGGTCACGGCGCCGCTCGAATGCCCGCTGGTCACGCTGGTCTGAGGCACCTGACCCCTCCGGAAGATCTTGCTACCAAGCCACACAAGGGGATCGTACCTGCGGTCGACGACCCGCTCCTTCATGGGGATGATCCCGTTGTCAGTGATCTTGATGTGCTCGGGGCAGACCTCGGTGCAGCACTTGGTGATGTTGCAGAAGCCGAGACCCATCTCCGACTGCGCGTACTCCTTGCGGTCGGTCTTCGCGTCGAGCGGGTGCATGTCCAGCTCGGCGGCCCGGATGAAGAACCGGGGACCGGAGAACGCCTGCTTGTTCTCCTCGTGGTCGCGGATCACGTGGCAGACGTTCTGGCAGAGGAAGCACTCGATGCACTTGCGGAACTCCTGCGAGCGCTCGACGTCCACCTGCTGCATCCGGTAGTCGCCGGGGGCCACGTCGGCCGGCGGCGCGAACGCCGGGGTCTCCCGCGCCTTCTCGTAGTTGAACGAGACGTCGGTGACCAGGTCCCGGATGACCGGGAAGGTGCGCAGCGGCGTGACCGTGACGGTCTCGCCCTCCTCGAAGGTCGACATCCGGGTCATGCAGCTCAGCCGCGGCTTGCCGTTGATCTCCATGGAGCAGGAGCCGCACTTGCCGGCCTTGCAGTTCCACCGGCACGCCAGGTCGGGCGCGTCGGTGGCCTGGAGTCGGTGGATCACGTCGAGGACGACCTCGCCCTCGTTCACCTCGACCGTGTAGTCGCGCAGCTCGCCGCCGGTCTCGTCGCCCCGCCAGATGCGGAACGGCCTCTTCGCGGCCGGCTTGCCGGCCGCCTGCGTCTCGTCAGTTCCCATTCGTCAGCGCTCTTCCTTCGCGAGGGCGTCGAACTCGGCGAGTTCCTCGTCGGTCAGGTACTTGGCCAGCTCGGCCCGGTCGAACAGGGAGATCAGCTCCGGGCGCATCTTCGGCAGCGGCTTCTGGGTCAGCCGGACCGCGTCGCCGTCGAGCGAGCAGACCAGGTTGACCCGCCGCCACTTCGGGTCCATGCCCGGGTAGTCCTCCCGGGTGTGCCCGCCGCGCGACTCCTGCCGCTCCAGCGCCGCCTTCGCGGTGCACTCCGAGACGACCAGCATGTTCCGCAGGTCCAGCGCGAGGTGCCAGCCCGGGTTGTAGCGGCGGCCGCCGGCCGCGCTCACCTTGGCCACCCGCTCGCGCAGCTCGGCCAGCTTGGCCAGCGCGTCGACCAGTTCGCCCTCCCGGCGGATGATGCCGACCAGTTCGCCCATCACCGCCTGGAGGTCCTGCTGCAGGGTGTACGGGCTCTCGCCGGTGTCCCGCTGGAGCGGGGCCAGCGCCGTCTCCACCGCGGCCTCCACCGCCCGCACCGACACCGCCGGGCGCGAGGTGAGCTGGTCGGCGTACGAGGCGGCGTGGCCGCCCGCCCGCTTGCCGAAGACCAGCAGGTCGGACAGGGAGTTGCCGCCGAGCCGGTTGGAGCCGTGCATGCCGCCGGAGACCTCGCCGGCGGCGAAGAGCCCGCGCACGGTGCCGTACGCCGCGCCGGAGTCCGGGTCCACCTCGACGCCGCCCATCACGTAGTGGCAGGTCGGGCCGACCTCCATGGGCTCCTTCGTGATGTCGACGTCGGCCAGCTCCTTGAACTGGTGGTACATCGAGGGCAGCCGGCGGCGGATCTCCTCGGCCGGCAGCCGGGAGGCGATGTCCAGGAAGACGCCGCCGGCCGGCGTACCCCGACCGGCCTTGACCTCGCTGTTGATGGCGCGCGCGACCTCGTCGCGGGGGAGCAGCTCCGGCGGGCGCCGGTTGTTGTCCGGGTCCTTGTACCAGCGGTCCGCCTCTGCCTCGTTGTCCGCGTACTGCTTGCGGAACACGTCCGGGACGTAGTCGAACATGAACCGCTTGCCCTCGGAGTTCTTGAGGACGCCGCCGTCGCCGCGGACCGACTCGGTGACCAGGATGCCCTTCACCGAGGGCGGCCAGACCATGCCGGTCGGGTGGAACTGGAGGAACTCCATGTTGATCAGGGTTGCGCCGGCGCGCAGCGCGAGGGCGTGACCGTCCCCGGTGTACTCCCAGGAGTTCGACGTGACCTTGTAGGAGCGGCCGACGCCGCCGGTCGCGAGGACCACGGCGGGCGCCTCGAAGAGGATGAACTCGCCGGACTCGCGGTAGTAGCCGAAGGCACCGGCCACCCGGTCGTTGTCGAGCAGCAGCTCGGTGATGGTGGTCTCGGAGAAGACCCGGATCCGGGCCTCGTAGTCGCCGAACTCCCGCTTGTCCTCCTGCTGGAGGGAGACGATCTTCTGCTGGAGGGTGCGGATCAGCTCCAGGCCGGTCCGGTCGCCGACGTGCGCCAGGCGCGGGTACTCGTGGCCGCCGAAGTTGCGCTGGGAGATCTTCCCGTCCTTCGTGCGGTCGAAGAGCGCCCCGTACGTCTCCAGCTCCCAGATCCGCTGCGGCGACTCCTTCGCGTGCAGTTCGGCCATCCGGAAGTTGTTGAGGAACTTGCCGCCGCGCATGGTGTCCCGGAAGTGCACCTGCCAGTTGTCCCGGGAGTTCACGTTGCCCATGGCGGCCGCCGCGCCGCCCTCGGCCATCACGGTGTGCGCCTTGCCGAACAGCGACTTCGAGATGATCGCGGTCTTCTTGCCGGCCAACCGGGCCTCGATCGCCGCGCGCAGGCCGGCGCCGCCGGCCCCGATCACGACGACGTCGTAGTGGTGTCGTTCGATTCGCGTCTCAGTCATGTCCAGGCTCTCAGTTGATGAACCGCAGGTCGTTGAACCAGCCGGCCGCCACCGCCATGACGTAGAAGTCGGTCAGCGCCAGGGTGCCGAGGGTGATCCAGGCGAGCTGCATGTGCCGGACGTTCAGCCAGGACACGCCGGTCCAGGCCCGGTAGCGCAGCGGGTGCTTGGAGAAGTGCTTGAGCCGCCCGCCGATGATGTGCCGGCAGGAGTGGCAGGAGATCGTGTACGCCCAGAGCATCACCACGTTGACCAGCAGGACGAGGTTCCCCAGGCCGAAGCCGAAGCCCTTCGGCGAGTGGAACGCGTAGATGGCGTCGTAGGTGTTGATCAGCGAGATGATCGCGGCGGCGTAGAAGAAGTAGCGGTGCAGGTTCTGGCCGAGCAGCGGGAACCGGGTCTCCCCGCCGTACGCCTGGTGCCCGTCCGGCACGGCGCAGGCCGGCGGCGACAGCCAGAACGACCGGTAGTACGCCTTGCGGTAGTAGTAGCAGGTGAGCCGGAACAGCAGCAGGAACGGCAGGGTCAGCGCGGCGTCCGGGATGATCCACCAGCCCGGCAGGAAGCTGCCGAAGTGCGAGGAGCCCTCGACGCACCGCTCGGTGACGCAGGGGGAGTAGAACGGCGTCAGGTAGTGGTACTGGTCCACCCAGTACCACTTGTGCATGAAGACCCGGACCGTCGCGTAGATGACCCAGGCGCTGAGCCCGACGACGGTGATCAGTGGCGCGAACCACCAGCGGTCGGTCCGCAACGTCTTGGCCGCTATCGCGGCGCGTGCCCGCGCCCCTCGCGGCTGCGATATCGGCGTGGTGGCCGACGGTGATGTCATTCGAGTCGTCTCCCTGACGGCGCCCTTCGCGAGGGCGGCGGATCACACCTTCCATACCGGTCAGCGGACCGGCGAGACCGCGTCCACTGCCACGTCTTGCGCACGCACAGGCCGCACCGGCGAACCGGCGCAACTAAGTGACACACGTTACGCCGATCTTCGCGGCGCGGCCGCGCAACGCAGTGTCCCGTGTGTCCGGGAGGTTGGAAAGACCCGAACCAAGATCAATATCTTGAGCCGTCAGCCGGAGGCGCCACCGGTGAAGTTCCAGGACGCCAGCCGGAGCGCCGGAGCCTCCCACCAGGAGCCGTCCACCCGGTCCGGTTGGCGGACCGGCGCCCGCCCGAGGCCGAGCACCCGGCCCGGACCCAACGCCCGCGGGTACGACTCGGTGAACCGGAAGTCCCGCACCGCCCGGGTGGGCACCCCGTCCTCCACCAGCCACACACCGTTGCGGGTCAGCCCGGTGACGACCAGTTGCTTCGGATCGAGCACCCGGGTGTACCAGAAATCGCTGACCAGCAGCCCCCGTGCCATCCCGGCGACCAGCGCGGCGGTGTCCGGGTCGGCCACCGCGCCGGTCACCCCGGCGCTGAGCTGCCCGGCGGCCACCCCCGTCGGGCCGTCGGTCGGCAGCAGGCGGAGGTTGTGCGGCAGCGGGCCGAAGGTCGACGCGCCGACCATCCCGTGCCCGGTGGACCCGGTGCCCGCCTCGGCGCCGCTGCGCCGGTCGTGCGCCACCGCGCGGGTGGTGCCCGCCTCGACCAGCGGCAGCGCCCGCCGGGGAGTGCCCTCCAGGTCGTACGGCAGCCCGGAGGCGTGCAGCGGGTCGTCCACCAGGGTCACCGCCGGATCGAACTGGGCGGCGCCCGGCTCGGCGAAGGACTGCCGCTCGGCGTACCGCTTGCCGTTGAAGCCGTACCAGGCGAGGTTCTGGAGGAGGTCGGCCACGGCGGCGGGTTCGAGCACCACCTCGTAGCGGCCCGGGGGCAGCTCGACCGGGTCGGCGGCGGCCCGCGCCTTCGCCGCCGCCCGGGCGCCCAGGGCCCCGCCGTCGAGGTCGGCGAGACGGTCGGCGCACTGCCGGGCCACCCCGTCGGCGCCGCCGGCCCGGGCGATGCCGTCCATGGCGGCCTCGGCCGCCCGCCCCACCGCGGAGTGCCCGGCCGAGTTGGCGAACGCCCCGGACCGGTACGCCGTCCGGCAGTAGCCGGCCGCCTCCAGCCCGTCGACCGCGTCCACGAAGGCGCGTACCCGGGCGGCCCGCTCGTCGGGCGAGGCGGCCGCGGTGGCCTCGTCGACGGCCGCGCCGGACGGGACCGGCGCGGGCGGGGTGAGCCCCGGCCAGGCCGGGTCCGGCGGGCAGAGCCGCGCCGCGGCCAGGGTCCGCTCGACCAGCGCGGTCAACCCGTCGGCGTCGACCAGGCTGCCGCTGCCCGCGGCCGTCCGGCCGTCGGCGTGCAGCCGGAGCCGGACCGTGGTGCCCGACTCGGCGACGTTCTGGTGGATGAACGAGTTGGCGAACCGGGTCAGCGCCAGGTCGGCCCGGGTCACCACCACCTCGGCCTCGGCGCCCGGCCCGGCCAGCCGCCGGACCAGCTCCACCACCCGGCCGGCGAGGTCCACCTCGGTCATGCCCGCACCCCCACCCGGACGTTGCGGAAGCGGGCCGGTGCGGCCGGATGGCCCGTGTGCCCGGTCTGGCCGGGCTGCCCCTTGCCGCAGTTCGGCGTGCCCCACGGCACGGTCTCCGACGAGAGCATGTCCATGGAGCGCCAGAACACCGGCCCGATCCCGGTGTAGGTCGGGTTGCGCAGCATCCGCCCCCGCCGGCCCTTCTTCACCTCCCAGCCGACCTCGCAGCCGAACTGGAAGTTGAGCCGCTTGTCGTCGATCGACCAGGACCGGTTGACGTCCATGAGCACCCCGTCGTCGGTGGCGGCGATGATCTCGTCGAGCGTGTGCGGGCCCGGCTCCAGGCCCACGTTGGTCATCCGCACCATGGGCAGCCGGGCCCAGCCGTCCGCCCGTACGCTGCCGCCGTAGTCGAGGCCCGCGACGGCGGCCGAGTCACGGCCGGCGAGCACCCCCACCCAGCGCCCCTCGCGGACCGCGTCCCGCCTGGCCGCCGGGGAGCCCTCGTCGTCGAAGCCGAAGCTGCCCAGCGCGCCGGGGATCGTCGGGTCGATGGTGATGTTCATGAGCTCCGAGCCGTACCGCAGTGTGCCGAGCCGGCTCAGGTCCAGCCAGGACGTGCCGGCGAAGGCGGCCTCCCAGCCGAGGATGCGGTCCAGCTCGATGGCGTGCCCGACCGACTCGTGGATCTGGAGGGCGAGCTGCTCGCCGCCGAGGATGAGGTCGGTCTCGCCGGACGGGCACTCCGGGGCGGTGAGCAGCTCCCGGGACTCCTCGGCGATCCGGGCGGCGTGTGCGGCCAGGTCGAGCGACGTGACCAGCTCCCAGCCGGTGGTGCCGTACTGCCCGCGGTAGCTCGGATAGGAGCGGCGCTGGGTCTCGCCGTCGCCGATCGAGGTGGCCGAGATGCCGCCGCCGCACTCCCGGATGCGCTGGTCGATGCGGTGCCCCTCGCTGGAGACGAACCACTTGGTGGTGTCCCAGATCTGGTAGAGCCCCTCGGCGAGGTCGGCGCCGTGCTCCCGCATCGTCGCGGTGGCGCGTACCAGCAGGTCGCCCTTGTCGGTGAGCGGCACGCCGAGCGGGTCGACGTCGCAGGCCGAGGCCCAGCTCGCCACCGTCGCCTCGACCGCGACCAGGTCGATCGGCGGGCCGGGGACCCGCGCGCTCGCGGTGGCGATCGCCGCGGCGCGCCGGCCGGCGTCGCGCGCCGCGGCGTCCGACAGCTCGGGTACGGCGTGGAAGCCCCAGCTCGACCCGACCAGGGCGCGGACGCCCAGCCCGATGCTCTCGTCCTGGGTCAGCTCCTCGATGTCCCCGTTGCGGGCCGACATCGACTCGTAGCGGCGGTGCATCACCCGCGCGTCCGCGTACCGGGCTCCCGCGTCGAGGGCGGCCTGGACGGCGGCGCTCGCCGCGTCGAATCCCGTCATGCGCCCGACCCTAGGCGAGCCCACCGACACGCGTCAGCCGAGCAGTTCCCCAGGGCGGATCGTCGCCCGAACGGGATCGGTCAGTTCCAGCACCTCGCCCGCCTTCGTGACGGACCGCTCGACGTAGTACCCGCCCTGCCGCTGGTAGAGGTGCATGGTCAGGGTCTCCTCCTCTATCAGCAGGTACCACTGGATGCCAGCATCGGCATAGCACTGGAGCTTGAGGAGGCTGTCGATGAGGAAGGTGTGTGGCGCGGCGACCTCGGCCACCATCAGCACCTCCGCGGCCGGCACGCTGAGTGCGTCGAAGTCACTGACGGCGGCGACCACGAGATCCGGATTCAGGATGCGCCGTCCGCCGAGGCGAAGATTGATCATCGGCAGGATGTCGAAACCTCCCGCTCTTGCCCCGGCTGCCAGCGAGTCCGCCAGCCCGCCCACCAGCACCTGGTGCCGCAGGCTTGCGGGCGGTCCGATCAGCAGACCCCCGTCGAGCAGTTCGACGCGCGGGACCGTCTCGCCGAGCGCCAGGTAGTCCTGTTCGGTCCAGGGCGCCGTGCGATCCAGTAGGCGGCGTGGAATCACCGCTTCAGTCAACCGGGCGGGTGCAGCGTTGGACTCGATCCGGTCCGGCGTGTCCTCCAACGGTGGCGGTAAATGTCCCAGGTGAGGGCTGTTCAGGTCGGAAACCTAGTCGTTACGCTCAGGCCGCTGACAGGCCGCCGCTTGTAGCTTATTTTCGCCTCCAGGAGTTTGCTGTAGGTTCTCTTCACCACTGAGGGAGGCGGTCATGGGCAGGTCGGAGTCGGTGCCGTCCGGGGAGCCGGACCGTCCCGAGGTGCCGGAGCAGCGCTCCGGCGAGGGCCCCTATCTCCAGGTCACGGACCTGCGGGTGCGGTTCGACACCGAGGACGGCGTGGTGAAGGCCGTCGACGGGGTGTCGTTCGCCGTCGAGCGGGGTCGGACCCTCGGCATCGTGGGGGAGTCGGGGTCGGGCAAGAGCGTCACGTCGCTGGCGATCCTCGGGCTGCACAACGCCAAGCGGACCACCATCACCGGGGAGATCTCGGTGGGTGGTCGTCAGGTGGTGGGGCTGCCGGAGGAGGAGGTGCGGCGGCTGCGGGGCCGGGACATGGCGATGATCTTCCAGGACCCGTTGTCGGCCCTGCACCCCTACTACACCGTCGGGAAGCAGATCGCCGAGGCGTACCGGGTGCACCACCCGAAGGCGGGGAAGCGGGAGGCCCGCACCCGGGCGGTGGACATGCTGGGTCGGGTGGGGATCCCGCAGCCGGGGAAGCGGTTCGACCAGTATCCGCATGAGTTCTCCGGGGGTATGCGGCAGCGGGCGATGATCGCGATGGCGCTGGTCAACGATCCGGACCTGTTGATCGCGGACGAGCCGACCACGGCGTTGGATGTGACGGTGCAGGCGCAGATCCTGGACCTGCTCAGTGATCTTCAGGCGGAGTTCCGGTCGGCGATCATCCTGATCACCCACGACCTGGGTGTGGTGTCGCAGGTGGCCGATGACGTCCTCGTCATGTACGGGGGGCGGGCGGTCGAGCACGGGAGTGTGGAGCAGGTGTTGCGGCGGCCGCAGCATCCGTACACGTGGGGGTTGTTGTCGAGCGTGCCGTCGCTGCACGGTGACGCC
>NZ_VSEZ01000010.1:0-236805 GCF_008085935.1 Micromonospora sp. AP08 | reverse complement strand
CGGACCGGTAGTGCACGGTCCAGGGGATGTAACGACCGGGGCCGGCAGGTCATTCCCACGGCCAGCCCGGCGCGGTGGTGCGGTCGTACCGGGGGTGTAACGACCGGGCGGGGCCGGTCATTCCGACCGGCGGGACTCGCACGGGGCGGGCTCCTGCGCGGTCTGCCATGTACAACGACCCCACCCCCGCCAGCATTCCGCCCCGACGGTGGCCCCGACCACCCACCCGAACCAGACACCACGCCCCGAACCTGTCACCGCAAACCGGACAGGCACCCCAGGCGACGCAGCCGACGGTCCCAGATCTTCGACAGTTAGTTGCCGTTCGCGGCGAACGACAAGTGTCCAAGATCCGCAGGGCTGAACGGGCGCCCTGCAGACGGCCCAGCCGCGGTTGATCAAGAAGTTTGCGTCGCGCTCCAGCCCAATCCCGGACGCAAACCTCTTGATCAACACCAGCGTTGGGGCGAGGCCCGCGCGGAGGGGCCCGACGGTCGCTTGGATGCGCATAACGGACATCTCGCCCAGGTGGGATCCGACGGGCGCTCGGGTCGGGTGGTGGTGGGTGGAACGTTATGGAGGTTTCCGGGGGTGCGGAGACCTCCATGGCGTTCCACCCCGTGGGCGAAGGCGACCCGTTGGTTCCGCACCAGGCATGCCCACCCTGAGCGGGATGGGCTGCCAGGCTCTCCCCCGCCCGTCGATCAAGGAGTTTGCGTCGGCGGCGGACTTGGAGCTGACGCAAACCTCTTGATCAACACGGCTGGGCCGACGGTGATGCGGTCAGGTGCTCGGGGCGCGTTGGGCGCCTTCGTCGAGGGCGGCCAGGATCGCCTCGGCCGTCCGCTTGCCCACCCCGGGCACCTCGGTGATCTCCTCCACGGTGGCTGCGGACAGCCGCTTCAACGAGCCGAAGTGCCGCAGAAGCGCCTTGCGGCGTACCTCGCCGAGGCCGGGGATGTTGTCCAGCGCCGACTCGGTCATCCGCTTGGAGCGCCGCTGGCGGTGGAAGGTGATGGCGAAGCGGTGCGCCTCGTCGCGTACCCGCTGGAGCAGGTAGAGCGCCTCGGAGGTGCGCGGGAGGATGACCGGGAACTCGTCGTCGGGCAGCCAGACCTCCTCCAGCCGCTTGGCCAGCCCACAGAGCGCCACGTCGTCGATGCCCAACTCGGCGAGGGCCTGCGCGGCGGCCGCCACCTGCGGCGGGCCGCCGTCGACCACGACGAGCTGCGGCGGGTAGGCGAACTTCCGCGGCCGCCCGGTGGTCGGGTCGATGCCGGGCCGGTCCGGGTCGCCCGCGGTCTCCTCGCCGATCTCACCGGTCTCGGCGCGGGCGTCGAGGTAGCGGGCGAAGCGACGGCGCAGCACCTCGGACATCGCGGAGAGGTCGTCGGTGGCGCCCCGCACGATGAACCGCCGGTACTCGCTCTTGCGGGGCAGGCCGTCCTCGAAGACGACCATGCTGGCCACCACGTCGGTGCCCTGGATCTGGGAGACGTCGAAGCACTCGATGCGCAGCGGGGAGGTGCGCATGCCGAGCGCGTCGGCGATCTCGTCGAGGGCCTGGCTGCGGGTGGTGAGATCGCCGGCGCGCTTGAGCTTGTGCCGGGCCAGCGCGTCCTTGGCGTTGCGCTCGACGGTCTCCAGCAGCGACCGCTTGTCGCCGCGCTGCGGCACCCGCAGCGACACCCGGCTGCCCCGCCGGGCCGAGAGCCAGTCGGCGAGCGCGTCGACGTCGCCGGGCAGCTCGGGGACGAGCAGCTCACGCGGGACGTCGGCCTCGCCCTGCTCGCCGCCGTAGACCTGGGTGCAGAAGTGGTGCACCAGGTCGCCGGTGGTCAGCTCCTCGGTCTTCTCCACCACCCAGCCGCGCTGGCCGCGGACCCGACCGTCGCGGACGTGGAAGACCTGGACCGCGGCCTCCAGAGGGTCGTCGGCGAAGGCCACCACGTCGGCGTCGGTGCCGTCGCCGAGCACCACGGTCTGCTTCTCCATGGCCCGGCGCAGCGCCGCCACGTCGTCGCGCAGCCGCGCGGCCCGCTCGAACTCGAGCTGCTCGCTGGCCTCCAGCATCTCCTTCTCGAGCCGGCGGACCATGGTGTCGGTGCGGCCCGCCATGAAGTCGCAGAAGCCGTTGACAATCTCCCGGTGCCCCTCGGCCGTGACGCTGCCGACGCAGGGCGCGGAGCACTTGCCGATGTAGCCGAGCAGGCAGGGCCGGCCGACCTGGCCGGCCCGCTTGAACACGCCGGAGGAGCAGGTCCGTGCCGGGAAGACGCGGAGCAGCAGGTCCAGCGTCTCGCGGATGGCCCAGGCGTGCGAGTACGGCCCGAAGTAGCGCACCCCCTTGCGCTTCGCGCCGCGCATCACCTGGAGCCGCGGGTATTCCTCGTCGAGGGTGACCGCCAGGTAGGGGTAGGACTTGTCGTCGCGGTAGCGGACGTTGAACCGGGGGTCGTACTGCTTGATCCAGGTGTATTCCTGCTGGAGCGCCTCGACCTCGGTGGCGACGGTGATCCAGTCCACCGACTCGGCGGTGAAGACCATCTGCCGGGTGCGCTGGTGCAGGTTGACCGGGTCGGCGAAGTAGGAGTTGAGCCGGCTGCGCAGGTTGCGCGCCTTGCCGACGTAGATCACCCGGCCGGTGCCGTCGCGGAAGCGGTAGACCCCTGGCGACTCCGGGATGGTGCCAGGTGCGGGACGGTAGGTCGAGGGGTCAGCCACGCGCCAAGCCTAGTCCGCACCCCCGACACCCGGCCGTCGCCGCGCGTCCCCCGCCACCGGGTGGGGCGGGGGACACACGCGCCGGGACGGTCAGGCCAGGGTGATCTGCTCGCCGGTGACCTTGATGTTCTTCGGCGCGAGCGGCTTGGTGGCCGGGCCCTGCTTCACCGAGCCGTCGGTGATCGAGAACCGGCTGTTGTGGCAGGTGCAGTTGATGGTGCCGCCGTCGACGTTCGACACCGGGCAGCCCTGGTGGGTGCAGATCGGGTCGAAGGCCTTGAACTGGCCGGCCTCGGGCTGGGTGATCACGACGCCCTTGCTGGCGAAGACCGCCCCGCCGCCGACCGGGATGTCGGTGGTCCGGGCGAGCGGACCGGTGCTGTCCCGGTTGCCGCCCTCGGCGTCGCCCGCGCCGGTCGCGCCCGGGCCACCGCTGGTCGGCGCCGGGGCTCCGGAGCCGGATTCGTCGTCGCCGCCGCAGCCCGCCAGCACCACGGCCGCGCCGACCGCGCCGGCGCCCGCGAGCAGGGCGCGGCGCGTCTGCGTACCCGGCCCGGTCAGCACCTGATCATCACTCATGTCCGGCCTCCCTCTCGCCTGTCGCCACCCCGTCATGATCCGTGGCCACTCTTCGAAACACGGACCAGGGTGCCGCAGGGTTCATACTGGCGCGTCACCAATCGGATATCTGGACAGACAACGGGCGGACCGGGTCGCCCCGGCCCGCCCGTCGTACGCCTGGTTCAGCGCGCCCCGGCCGGCACCTTGCGGGTGCGCGACTTCACCGCGCTGCCGTTGGCCTTCGCCGCCCGGGTGGTGGCCGCCTTGGCGCCCTTGGCCGCGCCGTCGAGCTTGAGGATCGGCCGCAGGAACTGCCCGGTGTGGCTCTCCGGCACCTCGGCGACCTCTTCCGGCGTGCCGGTGGCGAGCACCGTGCCGCCCCGGTGCCCGCCCTCGGGGCCCATGTCGATGATCCAGTCGGCGGACTTGATCACGTCGAGGTTGTGCTCGATGGTGATCACGGTGTTGCCCTTCTCGACCAGGCCCTCGAGCACCATGAGCAGCTTGCGGATGTCCTCGAAGTGCAGGCCCGTGGTGGGCTCGTCGAGCACGTAGACCGTGCGGCCGGTGGAGCGCTTCTGCAACTCGGAGGCGAGCTTCACGCGCTGCGCCTCCCCGCCGGACAGCGTCGGCGCGGGTTGGCCGAGACGCACGTAGCCGAGGCCGACGTCGACAAGGGTCTTGAGGTGCCGGTGGATGGCCGGGATGGCGGAGAAGAACTCGGCCGCCTCCTCGATCGGCATGTCCAGGACCTCGGCGACCGTCCTGCCCTTGTAGTGCACCTCCAGGGTCTCCCGGTTGTAGCGGGCGCCCTTGCAGACCTCGCAGGGGACGTAGACGTCCGGGAGGAAGTTCATCTCGATCTTGATGGTGCCGTCGCCGGAGCACGCCTCGCAGCGGCCGCCCTTGACGTTGAACGAGAACCGGCCCGGCCCGTACCCCCGGACCTTGGCCTCGGTGGTCTCGGCGAAGAGCTTGCGGATGTGGTCCCAGACCCCGGTGTAGGTGGCCGGGTTGGAGCGCGGGGTCCGCCCGATGGGCGACTGGTCGACGCCGACCACCTTGTCGACGTGCTCCAGCCCGGTGACCCGGGTGTGCCGGCCGGGGACCAGCCGGGCGCCGTTGATCTGGTTGGCCAGCACGGCGTGCAGGATGTCGTTGACCAGCGTCGACTTGCCGGAGCCGCTGACCCCGGTGACCGCGATGAGCTGGCCGAGCGGGAAGCCGACGGTCAGGTTGCGCAGGTTGTGCTCGCGCGCCCCGTGCACCACCAGCTCGCGGCCGGGGGTCTGCGGCCGGCGCAGGGCCGGCGTGGGGATCGACTTGCGCCCCGACAGGTACGCCCCGGTGACCGACTCCTCGTTCTCCAGCAGGGCCGGCACCGACCCGCTGTGCACGATCTTGCCGCCGTGCTCGCCGGCCCCGGGCCCGATGTCGACGATCCAGTCGGCGACGCGGATGGTGTCCTCGTCGTGCTCGACCACGATCAGGGTGTTGCCCAGCCCGCGCAGTCGCAGCAGGGTCTCGATCAGCCGGTGGTTGTCGCGCTGGTGCAGGCCGATGGAGGGCTCGTCCAGCACGTAGAGCACGCCGACCAGGCCGGAGCCGATCTGGGTGGCGAGCCGGATGCGCTGCGCCTCGCCGCCGGAGAGGGTGCCGGCCGGGCGGTCCAGGGAGAGGTAGTCGAGCCCGACGTCGAGGAGGAACTTCAGCCGGGCGTTGATCTCCTTGAGCACCCGCTCGGCGATCATCTTCTGCCGGTCGGTCAGCTCGATGCCGGCGAGCAGGTCGGCGGCCTCGCCCACGGAGAGGTTGCAGACCTCGGCGATGCTCTTGCCGGCCAGGGTGACCGCGAGCACCTCCGGCTTGAGCCGGGTGCCGCCGCAGGCCGCGCAGGGCACGTCCCGCATGTAGCCCTCGTACTTGTCCCGCGACCACTCCGACTCGGTGTCGGTGTGCCGGCGCTCGATCCACTGCACCACGCCCTCGAAGCCGGTGTAGTAGGAGCGCTCGCGGCCGTACTTGTTGCGGTAGCGGACGTGCACCTGGTCGTCGGAGCCGTGCAGGATCGTCTTCTGCGCCCGGGACGGCAGCGCCCGCCACGGAGTGTCGACGTCGAAGTGCTCGGCCTCGCCGAGCGCCTCCAGCAGGCGCAGGAAGTATTCGAGGTTGTGCCCGGTGGCCCAGGGCTGGATGGCGCCCTCGCGCAGGGTGCGCTCCGGGTCCGGGATGACCAGCTCCGGGTCGACCTCCTTCTTGGTGCCCAGGCCGGTGCACTCCGGGCAGGCGCCGTAGGGCGCGTTGAAGGAGAAGACCCGGGGCTCCAGGTCCTCGATGGCCAGGGGGTGGTCGTTGGGGCAGGCCAGGTGCTCGGAGTAGCGCCGCTCCCGGGCCGGGTCGTCCTCGGCCAGGTCGACGAAGTCGAGCAGCACCAGGCCGCCGGAGAGGCCGAGCGCCGCCTCGACCGAGTCGGTCAGCCGCTGCTTGGCGCTGGGCTTGACGCTGAGCCGGTCGATCACCACCTCGATGGTGTGCTTCTCCTGCTTCTTGAGCTTCGGCGGCTCGGTCAGCGGGTGCACCACGCCGTCGACCCGGGCCCGGGCGTAGCCCTTGGCCTGGAGTTCGGCGAAGAGGTCGACGTATTCGCCCTTGCGGCCGCGCACGACCGGGGCGAGCACCATGAACCGGGTGCCCTCGGCCATCGCGAGGACCCGGTCGACGATCTGCTGCGGGCTCTGCTTGGAGATCCGCTCCCCGCAGATCGGGCAGTGCGGCTCGCCGATGCGGGCGAAGAGCAGGCGGAGGTAGTCGTAGACCTCGGTGATGGTGCCGACGGTGGAGCGCGGGTTGCGCGAGGTGGACTTCTGGTCGATGGAGACCGCGGGGCTGAGGCCCTCGATGAAGTCGACGTCGGGCTTGTCCATCTGGCCGAGGAACTGCCGGGCGTACGACGACAGCGACTCGACGTAGCGGCGCTGGCCCTCGGCGAAGATGGTGTCGAACGCCAGGCTCGACTTGCCCGAACCGGAGAGCCCGGTGAAGACGATCAGGGCGTCCCGGGGCAGGTCGAGACTGACGTCACGCAGGTTGTGCTCGCGCGCGCCACGGATGATCAGTCGGTCGGCCACGGTGCGTGTGCTCCCGGAAGAAGAATGTGAGGCGGATCTGTCCGCCCGACGCGGGGTCCGGGCGGTTTTCGAGGGTTGTCGAGGCGCAGGGAAGACGCCTCGGCAACTCTAGCCCCGAGGTATGACAAGTTCCGTCGCGCGGACATTCCCCCTGCTCAGCACGGTCGGGCGGGCAGCCACGCAGCCCGCCCGACCGCCCGGCACACCCCTAGAGTGCCCCGGGTCCGGGCGGGGCCGCCGGACGCCCGGTCCGCCGCCGGCCGCCGCGCCAGCCGCCCCGGCGCTCGGCGGCCAGCCGGACCTCCCGGCGGCGGCTCTCGTGCGCCACCTCGCGCTGGAGCCGGCGCCAGTTCTCCCAGCGCCGGACGGGCAGCTCGCCGCTGTCCAGCGCCGCCCGCACCGCGCAGGCCGGCTCGGCCGCGTGGGAGCAGTCGGCGTACCGGCAGCCGGCGGCGAGCTCGGCGATGTCGGCGAACGCCAGGTCGAGGCCGGCCGAGCCGTCCAGCAGGCCCACCGCCCGCACGCCGGGGGTGTCCAGCACCGCTCCCCCGCCGGGGATCGGCACGAGCGCCCGCCACGTGGTGGTGTGCCGGCCCTTGCCGTCGGACCGCCGGATCGCCTGGGTGCGCATCACGTCGGCCCCGGCCAGGGCGTTGACCAGGCTCGACTTGCCCGCGCCGGAGGGCCCGAGCAGGCCGAGGGTGCGCCCCGGCGCGACGTACCGGCGCAGCGGCTCCAGCCCGGCGCCGCGTTCGGCGCTGACCGGCAGCACCGGCACCCCGGGCGCCAGGGCGGCGAGCTGCCGGGCCACCGCCGCCGGGTCGGGGGCCAGGTCGGCCTTGGTGAGCACGACGAGCGGCTCGGCGCCGGACTCGTGTGCCAGGGAGAGCAGCCGCTCGATGCGGGCGGCGTCCGGCGCGGGGTGCACCGGCTCGACCACCGCGGCGGCGTCGAGGTTGGCGGCCAGCACCTGCCCGCTGGCGTCCTTGCCGGCGGTGCGCCGGATGAGCGCGGTGCGGCGGGGCAGCACGGTCTCCACCGTGACCGGCCCGTCCGGCCAGGTGGCCAGCAGCACCCAGTCGCCGGCGCAGGGCAGCGCGGTCAGGTCGCGGGCCGCGGCGGCCAGCACCGCGCCGCCCAGGGTGGCCCGGACGGGCCCCTCGGGGCGGAGCACGGTGCAGACGCCGCGGTCGACGCGGGCCACCCGGCCCGGTCGGCGGTCGCCGCGTGGATTCGGGTACGCCGCCCGGTCGGCGTCCCAGCCGAGGGCGGTCAGATCGATGGTCATGATGTCCCTATCGGTGTCGAGGGGGTTCGTGGCGGAACACGCGTGCTGCGACCGGCATGCTCACCACCTCCGCTCCGACTCCCGGTGCCCGCGTCCTGCGACGGCGTCGGCCCGGCGGGTCTGACGCCGCGCCGTGACGTGCAGCCGTCGGCCCAGACGGTAGGGGTCGCGCCGACGCGCCGAAAGCGATTTCCGCGGCGACGCGGCGGCGACGTACCGCTAGGGTCCAAGGCGTGACGAGCGATCCCCTCCTGCTGACCGGCGAGCTGGACGCGGCGACCGCGCGGCTGCTGCGTACCGTGGCCGCCCTGGGCGCCGACGACGTCGCCGCGCCGTCCCTGCTGCCGGGCTGGACCCGCGCCCACGTCCTGACCCACCTGGCCCGCAACGCCGACGGGTTCGTGAACCTGCTCACCTCCGCCCGCACGGGCGAGGACATCCCGATGTACGCCAGCCCCGAGGCCCGGTCCGCCGACATCGAGGCCGGGGCCGGGCGGGGGCCGGCGGACCTGATGGACGACCTGCGCCGCAGCGCGCAGCGGTTCACCGTGGCGGTCGCCGAGATGCCGGTCGAGGCGTGGGGCGCCACCGTGCAGACCCGGCGCGGTCCGTGGCCGGCGGCGATGCTGGTCTGGGGCCGGCTGCGCGAGGTCGAGGTGCACCACGTCGACCTGGGTGCCGGCTACCGGCCGGCCGACTGGCCGGACGCGTTCGCCCAGCGGCTGCTGCACGAGGTGGCGGCCGGCCTGGCCGGCAACCCGGCGGCGCCGGCCATGGTGCTGCGCTTCGACGGCGTCCGGCACGAACTCGTCGTGGGTGATCCCGAGGGGGCGCCCACGGTCACCGGCCCCGCGCCGGAACTCGCCGCCTGGCTGACCGGCCGTAGCGCGGGCGAGGTGCTCACCGTCACTCCCGACGGTCCCCTGCCGACTCCACCGGAATGGATCTGAACCCTGTCATGACCTACAGCGGAGACGTCACGCCCGGCGGTGCGCCGGCCGTGCGCGAGCTCGACCGGCTCACCATCAGCAAGGTGTCGGTGGGCCCCATGGACAACAACGCCTACCTGCTGCGCTGCCGCGAGACCGGCGAGCAGGTGCTGATCGACGCGGCGAACGAGGCGCCCCGCCTGCTCGACCTGATCGGCGACGGCGGGCTGGCCGCGGTCGTCACGACCCACCGGCACATGGACCACTGGGTCGCCCTGGAGGAGGTGGTCGCCAAGACCGGGGCCCGCCCGCTGGTGCACGCCGACGACGCCGAGGGCCTGCCCATCGACGCCGAGCCGCTGCGCGAGGGCGACACCGTGCCGGTCGGCGACTGCGCGCTGGAGGTGATCCACCTCAAGGGGCACACCCCGGGTTCGATCGCGCTGCTCTACCGCGACCCGTCCGGCGTGCCGCACCTGTTCACCGGGGACTCGCTCTTCCCCGGCGGGGTCGGCAACACGGAGCAGGACCCGGAGCGGTTCGGCCAGCTCATCGACGATGTGGAGCGGAAGCTCTTCGACCGGCTGCCCGACGAGACCTGGTTCTACCCGGGTCACGGCAAGGACAGCACGCTCGGCGCCGAGCGCCCCGCGCTGCCGCAGTGGCGGGCCCGCGGCTGGTGAGCGCGGCGGGCCGGCCTGCTCAGCCGGCGGTCGCGCCGTCACCGCCCGCAGCCGGTGCCGGGTGCCGAGCAGCACCGGGCCGGCGAGCAGCAGGCCGACCGCCATGGTGAGCACGGTCGGGTTCAGGGCGCCGGGCAGCAGCCCGGTCAGCGCCCGCGCCGTGATGCCGAGGGCCACGTAGAGGCCGGCCCAGAGCGTCGCGCCGAGCGCCGCGCAGGCCGCGAACCGCCGGTAGGACATCCGCAGCCCGCCGGCGGCCAGCGGCAGCAGCGCGTTGAACACCGGCAGGAACGGCGCCACCAGCACCATCCGCCCGCCGCCGCGGCGCAGCAGCGCCTCGGCGGCGGCCCAGCGCGGCTCGCCGATCCAGTCACCCAGGCGGCTGTGCCGCAGCCGCTCGCCCCAGCGCCGCCCGGCCAGGAAGCTCAGCGACCAGCCGGCGAGGCAGCCGGCCACCACCGCCACGACGGTGGCCAGGCCGGTGGCCGGCCGGCCCGCGCCGACCGCGGCGAGGACCGCGGCGTCGCCGGGCACCAGCACCCCGAGCAGGGGTACGGCGTCGGCGAGCATGACCATGCCCAGCATCCCCATCAGCAGGGTGGTGGGCAGCTGCCCGACCTGGGCCAGCAGTTCCGTCATGCTCCGTACGCTAGGGCCCCGGGGCGACCCACCACATCGGGCATGATCCCCCACCGGTCCCCTAGGGCGGCTCAGGATGATCCCTGAGAGGTCAGCGGGGGCGGAGGACCTGGACCCGGCGGACCGGGGAGTCGACCGAGGGCTCGGTGACGGGCACCGGGTACGCCGCCACCAGCTCCAGCCGGTCCGGCGGCAGGTGTCCCCGGTCGGGGTCGCCGACCAGCACCTGCGCGCCACGGTCGGCGGCCCGTTGCAGGTAGGGCAGCACGCGCGCGGCCAGCTTGGCGTCGTAGAGGACGTCCCCGGCCAGCACGAGATCGGCGCTGGCGGTGCTGTCGAGCAGGTCGTCCCCGGTGGCGGCGACGGTCACCCGGTTGGCCCGGGCGTTGACCGTCACGGCGGCCACCGCCCAGGGGTCGACGTCGTTGGCGACGACCCGGTCGGCGCCGGCGAGCGCGGCGGCGATGGCGACCAGCCCGGATCCGGCGGCCAGGTCGAGCACCCGCCGCCCGGCGGCCAGTTCGGGGTGGTCGAGCAGGTGCCGGGCGAGCGCCTGCCCGCCGGCCCAGACGGAGGCCCAGTACGGCGGCGGCAGCGACCGGCCGGCCGCCGCCTCCATCCGGGCCCACCAGAGGATGGCGTCCTCGGCGAGGTGCAGGCGCACTTCCGGCACGAACGGCGCGTCGACCAGCCGCAGCCGGTCCAGGCCGTCGCCGGGCGCCGTGATCTCCCGTTCCAGGTCGGCCAGCGGCGTCTGTGTCCTCACCGGGGCAAGCATGCCCCCCGCCGCCCCGGGCCGGAGGGATTTTCCCGCTGAGCGCGTATTCGCGGACCACGCCGGCACTTCCGCCAGCGGATCGCGCTTCGGGCGGTTACTGTCGGGAAGGTAATGGGCGATCACCGGCCGCGACCGGTGCTCACCCGCATTGAACAGGGAGAGACGCATGGCAACCGGCACGGTCAAGTGGTTCAACTCGGAAAAGGGCTTCGGCTTCATCGAGCAGGACGGCGGAGGTCCGGACGTGTTCGTCCACTACTCGGCCATTCAGTCCAGCGGCTACCGCGAGCTGAACGAGGGCCAGAAGGTCGAGTTCGAGGTGACGCAGGGGCAGAAGGGTCCGCAGGCGGACAACGTCCGTCCGATTTAGCTTCGTGCCGGTGGCGGCGGTCGGTGGTCCGACCGCCGCCGCAGCGCATTCTCATGCCGGGGCAGCCGGCAGGTCACGGCGCCGCCGCAGCGGCCCGGCCAGCAGGATGAGCGGGGTCAGCGCGAGCCAGGCGGTCATCGCCCGGATCGCCCCGCCCGGCCCCCACGCGGCGCCCAGCGCCCCGGCCAGCAGGGCGGCGAGTGGGATGGTGCCGTAGTTCAGCAGCTGCATGCTCACGGTCACCCGCCCGAGCAGCCGGTGCGGGGTGTACGTCTGCCGGAAGCTGGCCTTCACCACGTTGCCCACCGCGACGCCGAGGCTGACCAGCGCGCCGCCCAGCACCAACCAGGTCACCCGGCCGCCCGGGCCGGCCAGCGGGATGAGCAGCGCCGGCGGGCCGGCGAGCGCTCCCGCCACGAGCAGGGCGCGGGCCGAGCCGAGCCGCCGGGCGAGCCCGGTGGCCAGGGCGGCCCCGAGGAGCCCGCCCACGCTGGCCAGTCCGATGAGGAGCCCGACCAGCCCGGCCGGCAGGCCGGCGGAGCGGACGAGGAAGACCACCAGCAGCGCCTGGTAGCCGGTGAGCCCGATGTTGCTGGCCGCGCCGAAGACCGTGAGCACCCGCAGGTACGGGTCCCGGACCACGAAGCGCAGCCCGTCGGCGACCTCCCGGCGGAGTGAGGGCGACCCGGCGGGACGACCCGGCCGGGGCTCGACGGCCCGGATGCGGCTCAGGCACGCGGCGGAGACCAGGAAGCTCACCGCGTCGAGCAGGACCGCGGTCACCGCGCCGGCCAGCTGGGCGATCAGGCCGGCCAGCCCGGGCCCGACGAGGTAACTGGCGGTCTGCGTGGCGTGCAGCTTGGCGTTGCCCTCCGGCACCTGCTCGGGCCGCAGCAGGGTGGGCAGGTAGACCTGGTCGGCGGTCTCGAAGAACACCCGGGCGAGGCCGGCGCCGAGGGCGACGACCAGGAGCTGACCGATCGTGAGCAGGTCGAGCAGGGCGGCCACCGGGACGGTGGCGAACAGCACCGCCGAGACCAGGTCCGCGGCGATCATCACGGGGCGCCGGCGGACCCGGTCGACCCAGGCACCGGCGGGCAGGCCGGCCAGCAGCCAGGGCAGCCAGGCCGCGGCCGTGAGCACCGCCACCTGGAAGGTGGTCGCGTCGAGCACGGCCACCGCGACCAGGGGCAGCGCCACGGAGGTCACGTTGCTGCCGACGGCGCTGACCGTCTGCCCGGCCCAGAGCAGCCGGAAGTCCCGGTGCCGCAGCAGCCCCCCGGGCGGCCGGGACGCGGTGGCCGGGTCGGCGGTGTGGACCGGGGCGGTCACTGCGCCAAGGTTCGTTCGCGACTGCGGGGCTCGCAGACCCGGCTCACTCCTCGCGCTCACTCCGCCCTCGTTCGTTCGCGACTGCGGGGCTCGCAAACCCGGCTCACTCCTCGCGCTCACGGCTGGCCCGGGACGCCGTGCGCGAACAGGAAGACCGGCTCGCGTCGTTGTCCGTCGTCGGGGGCGGGACGCTCGGCCCAGCGGGCGAACAGCTCGGTGACCTCGCGGCTGAGCTGGGCCAGCTCGTCCGGGGTCAGGTGCAGCCACTTGTCGGTGCTGAACGGGCCGTCGCCCCAGGCGGCGTGGGCCTCGTCGGGGGCGGCGTGCCAGGCCCGGACCAGGGCGACGTGCCGGTCCAGGTTCAGCGAGCTGGCCGCGTCGGCCACCGCGCGGGCGGCGGGGTCCGCGTCGAACTCGATGTTGGACCAGCGCACCGCCGGGTCCCGCAGTCGCCACCAGCGTTCGCGGCGGTCCCGGGCCAGGTCGGGCGCCTCCAGCACCAGGTCGGCGGCGGCCAGCACCTTGAGGTGATGGCTGACGTTGGCCGGGGCCTGACCGGTGCGCTCGGCGAGCAGGCCGACGGGGCACGGCCCGTACACCTTGAGGACGTCCATGAGGCGGCGGCGCAGCGGATGGGCGAGCGCGGCCAGGACGCGGGAGTCGGTGACGTGCCGGACGGTCGGCTTCTCCATGGGGAGAGCCTGACATTCGCAAGACGTGTTGCGCAATACCTGTTGCCGAATTTCCGTCATCCCGGACCGGGCCGCGGCGCGGCACTCGCCGCGGGACCGGGCCCGGTCAGGCGGTCAGTCGCCGGGACAGCTCGTCGGCCACGTCCCGGGCGATCTGCGGCGGGATGGCCTCGGCGATCTTCTCCGGCGGCAGCCCGGCGAGCACCCCGCTGACGATCTGCTGCTCGTCCGTGAAGTCCTTGTTCGACAGGGCCGTGAGCTGCGCGGCGAGCGCGTCCATCCGCAGCATCAGGTAGTCGAGCTTGGCCACCAGGCTGTTGCTCGCGGTCCGGGGGCCCGCGCCGTCCGGGTCGACGGTGCGGCCCATGCTCGACCCTCCGTAGAAGAACCCGGAGTAGAGGTTGGCGATCTGGTTCTCGGCTTCGGTGCTCATCTCGTCCTCCAGGAGCCCGATGGTGGTCAGGTAGCGGCGGAACAGGGGGGTCTGGTCCCGACCAGCCTTGGTCGAGTCGCGGAAGAAGCTGAAGTGGGTGTGGAACAGGTGACTGCTGTCGCCCGAGGTGCGCTTGCCCAGCCGGTCCCAGCGGCGGACGGTGCTTCCGTCCGGCGAGTAGATGATCTCGCGGATGTCCTGGGTGTCCGCCGCACCGGCGACGCACTGCGCCACGCACCAGACGGAGAAGGTGAACAGGTCGTGCGTCGAGCCGCCGGAGGCGACCGTGAACAACCCGACGTCCAGGGCGGACGCGTCGAGGGTGAGCCCCGAGGAGTCCCGGGTGGACTCCACCACCGAGTAGTCGTCGGGCACCACCCGGTCGGATCCGCAGTGGTATCCGCCCCTGTGGTTGGCGTCGCCGACGATGCCGACCTCGGCCGGCTCCAGGTCCTGACTCCGTACGGTGTCCTTGTCGACGTTGAGGTAGGTGAGCAACAGGTTGCGGACGGCCAACAGGTTCGCCGGAGCCGACGTCATGGGATATCCCCTCCGATCGGTGGCCGACGGGGCACGACAATCACTACGCGTGAAGGCGCCTGATCCGGGGACGCGCCCCGCCGGATAGCTGCACGGCACCGGGCACTTGTCCCGAGGATATCCACGCAGGGAAGTGAATGCCCAGCTCAGAGCACTATCTGGAACTATGGGGCGGCGGTGGGACGACGGGCAGCACCAGCGCGGAAGGATGCTCGGGATCGTGCAAAACCTCCCGCCAGCCAGCACGAAGAGTGACGGCGGTGCCGAGCGGCTCGCCGGTGCCCGGGTTCCGCGCGTAGCGCGGGTGGGCGCCGCCGGAGACCTGCACGCGGAGCCGGTGCCCGGGCGCGAAGCGGTGCGCGGCCGGCCAGAGGGTGACCGGCACCCGGACCACACCGGACAGATCGCGCGGGAAGCGCCCGGGGGCGACGCGGACCAGGCCGTCGCAGACGTTCCAGGACCGCCCGCGCCGGTCGACGTCGCAGAGCCGGACGAAGACGTCCAGGTAGGACAGCTCGCTACGGACGTGGATCTCCGCGCGTACCGGGCCGACCACCTCGACCTCCCCGGCCAGCGGCGCGCTGGTGTACGTGAGCACGTCCGGCCGGGCCTCCACCGGCCGGTTGTCCACGGCGCCGGCGCGCTGGGCGACCAGCAGCGGGCCACCGAGCGACGGCGTGGGGTCGGCCGGGTCGTAACGGAAACGGTCGGGCGGGGAGTCGGCCGGCGCCGCGGGGGCGAGCGCCTGGCCGGCGTGCAGGTGCCAGCGGACCGGCTCGGCCGGCGGGGGCCAGTCGGGCAGGTCACGCCAGCCGCCGCCGGCGCCGCCGACGTGCACCCGGACCGGTGCGCGGCCCGGCCCCGGGCGTCCGGCCAGGTGCGCGTCGAGCCAGTCGAGCCCCTCGCGCAGGGCCGCCACGAGCAGCCCGGGGCTGCCGTGGGTCCACGGACCGACGGTCAGCCGGGGGCGGGCGCCGGCCGCCCGGAGCCGGGCGTAGTCGTCGAGCTGGGCGGGGAGGAAGATGTCCTGCCAGCCGCTGACCATCGCCACCGGGGCGCGGACCTCGGCGATGCGGTCGCCGAAGATCCGGGTACGCCAGTAGTCGGCGTCCGGCGTGTGGTGGTGCAGCCACTCCTGGAAGAACGGCACGGTCATCCCGGTGGCGACCCGGTCCGCCTCGACCAGCGGCAGGTGGGCCAGCGCCCGGGTGAGCCGGGGCTGCCCGCGCTTGAGCTCCCACTGCCGGGCCAGCCAGGGCACCGTCTGCGCCTGCAGCAGCTCCGCCCAGGTGAGCACGGTGTCCAGGGCGAACGACTCCCCCGCGTACGTCGAGTCCCGGGTGGCCGAGGCGGTGACCACGGCGACCATGGCGCGTAGCTCGTCGGCCGCCTCAGCGGCGACCGCCCACTGGACGAACCCCTGGTAGCTGGCGCCGAACATGCCGAACGCGCCGGTCCACCAGGGCTGCCGGCGCAGCCAGTCGAGGGTGTCCAGCCCGTCGTCGCGCTCGTGCACGAGCGGGGCGAACTCGCCGCCGGAGCCGTACGTGCCGCGGCAGGACTGGATCACCACGTGGTAGCCGCGCTCGGCGAGGAGGCGGCCGAGCAGCCGGACCGGGCCGCCCCGCCCGTACGGGGTGCGGATCAGCACGCAGGGCGCCCCGGGCAGGTCCGGGGCGTAGTGGTCGGTGCGCAGGGTCACCCCGTCGCGGACCCGGACCGGGAGGTCCCGGGTGACGGTGATCCGCCGGGTCCGGGCGGCGGGCAGCCGCAGCGCCGCCGCGGCGAGCCGGGTGACCAGCCGCTGCACGCTCAGTCCGCGGCGCGTTCCGTCGCCCCGCGCCGCGGCTCGCCCCGGGCCGCGCGCACGGCGTCGCGGTGCTCGCGCATCGAGACCACCATCTCGGCCATGAACCGGTGCACGACGGCCAGTTCGTCGTCGCTGAACCGGCCCATCACGTCGTCGGTGCGCCGGCCCAGCGGGCCGAAGAAGTCGCGGGCCAGGTTGGCGCCCCGGTCGGCGTAGCGCAGGAACACCTTGCGCCGGTCGGCGGTGTCCCGGTCGCGCCGGATGTGCCCGCCCCGTTCGAGGCGGTCGACGAGCGCGGTCACCGAGCCGGAGGAGAGGTTGAGCACCTCCCCCAGCCGCCCGGGGGTGATCGGGTCACCGACCAGTTCGGCGTCCATCACCGCGATGAGCGCGTGCAGGTCGGTGGCGTTGAGCCCGTGCAGGCCGGCGAACGCGTGCCCGACGTGCTGCGCCTCCGTCGAGTAGCGGCGCAGGTCGTTGGTGATGTCCGCGATCATCTGCCCGCGCCGGTCGTCCCGCCGCCGGTACATGCTCTGCGCTCCCACGTCTCGCCGCCACCCCCCTGTCCGAAGCGTCCGGTTGCAGCATAGAGCCTCTGCCGATAATCTCGCTTATCAAGATACTCGGTCAGCGAGACTCATCATCAACCAGATTTCGCGAGGCTTCCCGATGTCACCGTTCACCCGCGTCGCCCGGGGCCGGCTCGCCGCCTGGCTCACCGTGGCCGCCGCACTCGTCGTCGGCGCGGTAGTCTTCGGCCTCCCCCGCCCCGACAACCCCGCCCCCGTCTCCGCCACCGGCCTGTCCGTCGAGTGGCAGTCGACGCAGGTCGAACGCCTCCAGGACCAGCTCCCCAACAGCGACGTGCAGCCGGCCGTCGCGGTGGTCAGCCGCGCCGACCGGGCCCCGCTGGCCGAGCCCGACCGTGCCGCCCTCGACGGCGTGTCCGCCGCGCTGGGCCGGCTCGCCGCCGGCGGCCGGGTCTCGCCGGCCCAGTTCTCCCCCGACGGCACGGTGGCGCTGGTCGCCGTGCCGCTGTCCACCGCCGACGGCCAGGAGGCCGTCGTGGACGAGGTGGCCGGCCTGCGCGCGGCGCTGGCCGACCTGCCCGACCCGCTGACCGTCGAGGTGACCGGCGCGCCCGCGTTCACCACCGACCTCGCCAAGGTCTTCGACGGCGCCGACATCACCCTGCTCGCGGTCACCGCCGGCGTCGTGGCGCTGCTGCTGCTCATCACCTACCGCAGCCCGTTCCTGTGGATCGTGCCGCTGCTGGTCGTGGCCGCCACCGAGCAGCTCACCCTGCGCGCGGTCGACACGATCGTGCCCGCGCTCGGCATCCACCTCCAGGAGGGCCAGGTCACCGGCATCGCCAGCGTGCTCGTCTTCGGCGCCGCCACCGACTACGCCCTGCTGCTGATCGCCCGCTACCGGGAGGAACTGCACCGTGAGGAGGACCGGTTCACCGCCATGCGGGCGGCGCTGCGCCGGACCGCGGAACCGATCCTGGCCAGCGGCTCCACCGTGGTGCTGGGCGTACTCACGCTCCTGCTGTCCGAGCAGGAGACCAACCGGGCGCTCGCGGTGGCCTGCGCCACCGGCGTGGTCTTCGCCATGCTGTCCGCGCTGTTCGTGCTCCCCGCCGTCCTGGTGCTCTTCGGACGCCGGCTGTTCTGGCCGTTCGTCCCGCGCGTCGGCGATACCGCCCGGGAGGGTCGGCTCTGGGGCCGGCTCGGTGCCGCCGTCGCCCGCCGGCCGCTGCCGGTCGCGGTGCTGGCCACCCTGCTTCTCGCCGCCCTCGCCCTGGGCGGCCTGGGCATCCGCACCGGCCTGTCGGAGACCGAGCAGTTCCGGGCGAAGCCGGAGGCGGTGGCCGGCGCGGAGACCCTGGCCCGCGCCTTCCCGGCCGGCACCACCCAGCCGGTCGCCGTGCTCACCAACCCGGGCGCGGCCCCGGCCGTGCTGGCCGCCGCCGGCGCGGTCGACGGCGTCGCCTCGGCCCGCCCCGGCGCCGCCGGGGACCGGGTCGCCCAGGTCGACGTGGTGCTGGCGGCCGAGCCGGGCACCGCCGCCTCGGACCGCGCCGTCGAGGCGCTGCGCGACGCGGTCGCCGCCGTGCCGGACTCCGCGCCGCCCACGGTCGCGGGCGCCGACACCCCCGAGGGCGCGCTGGTCGGCGGCACGGTGGCCGCCACCTACGACTCGGACCGGGCGAACACGATGGACCTGTGGCTGATCCTGCCGATCATCCTGCTGCTGGTCGGGGCGGTGCTGGTGCTGCTGCTGCGCGGCCTGCTGGCCCCGGTGCTGCTGGTGCTGACGGTCATCGCCTCGTTCTTCGCCAGCCTCGGCGCGGCCTGGCTGCTCTTCGACCGGGTGCTGGACTTCCCGGCGCTGGACAGCGGGGTGCTGCTGCTCGCCTTCGTGTTCCTGGTGGCGCTCGGCGTGGACTACAACATCTTCCTGGTCACCCGGGCCCGCGAGGACGCCCGCCGGCTCGGCACCCGGGACGGGATGCTGTCCGCGCTGCGCGTGACCGGTGGGGTCATCACCAGCGCGGGGGTGCTGCTCGCGGCCGTCTTCGCCGTGCTCGGGGTGCTGCCGCTGATCACCCTCACCCAGATCGGGATCATCGTCTGCGTCGGCGTCCTGCTGGACACGCTGCTGGTCCGCACGGTGCTGGTGCCGGCGCTGGCGTTCGGCCTGGGTGACCGGTTCTGGTGGCCGGGGCGGATCGCCCGCGAACCCGACGCCCCGGCGGAGCCGTCGCCGGCGCCGGTCGCGCCGGCCGGCGCGCGGGACTGACACGGGCGGGGCCCCGGCGGTCGTCCGCCGGGGCCCCGCACTCGTCGGCTCAGTAGCTGAGGCAGACGCACTCCGTCATCAGCGCCCGCACGTTGCGCACGTACTGCGGGTTCGGGATGGTCAGGGGCTCGCCCTCCCGCGCCACCGCGCCGTGCCCGTAGTTGTACGCCGCGATCACCGCGTTGAGCAGGCAGGAGTTCAGCTCCGAGGTGCAGAGCGCGGCGTCCAGCCGGTAGTCCGACTCGAAGTACATGTCGCCGATGTACTTGGTGAGCCAGGCCAGGTAGGTGCCGCCCAGGTAGGCGTTGTCCTGGTAGTCGTCGATGTCGTACGACTGGCCGAACCGCTGGTTCATCCAGTCGGCGGTGGCGGGCATGACCTGCATCAGCCCGATGCCGCCGTCGCAGGCCACGATGTTCGACTGCCAGCCGCTCTCCTGCCAGGCGGTCGCCTTCATGAGGGTCAGCGGGACCTTGATGTCCGGCGCGGAGGTGGGCCAGTAGGTCCGCGCCGCGGCATCGGACAGCGCCGACTTCACCTGGCTGCGGGTCGCCTGGGTGCCCCGGTAGCTGGGCTGACAGCCGCTCGCCGCCGGCTTCGGCGGGGGCGGCGGCACCTGCGTCTCGGTGGGCGGCTTCGGCGTGGCGAGCGGCGCCGTGGTGGTGCGGGTCGGCTTGGGCTTCGGCTTCGGCGACGCGCTCGGACTCGGCTTGGCGCTGGGCTTGGCGCCCATGGCCGCGACCGCCGGCGGCTCGTCGCTGGGCAGGTCGGCGGGGCCGTCCGCGGGCGCCTCGACGGGCACCTCGCCGGTCACCTCCACCGCCACCTCGCGGGTCGGCTCCTCGGTGCCGCACCCGGTGACCGCGCCCGCCGCCAGCAGCGCGGCGACGGCCGCCGTGGCCCAGCGGCCCACTCCTCGACGCATCTGACCTCCCCCGTGGTCGTCCGCCGCACCCTAACAGGGATCGACGGGGCCGCGGGGTACCCGCGAGGCCGCCCGGGAGGCCCGCGGCCGGGGCGGTCCGTCCGCTGTGGCCGGTCCACCCGTGCGCGGCGGGTCGTCCCCGCTCACCGCGTGGTCCCGGGTGGCCCAGGCGACCACGAACACGGTGACCCAGGCCGCACCGAGCAGCACCGACGTGGCGGTGCCGCTGGCGGTGCTCCAGCCCAGGTAGAGCCGCGCGCCGGTGACGGTGACCACGCCGGCCAGCGCGCCCGTCCAGACCGCCACCGCCACCGGCCAGCGGGCGCCCCGGGACAGCAGCCACGCCAGGGTGCCGAAGCTCGCCGTGACCACCGCGTTCTGGGTGGGCAGCAGGTCCGGGGCCCCGTCGGGACCGCCGGGCCCGGTCAGGCCGGCGACCGCCACCAGCACCACGAGCGGCACGAACGCCCCGACCGTGCCGAGCACGCTGAGCAGGTCGGCCCGCCAGGGCCGGTTCCGCCAGGCCACCACCGCCGCCACCAGGGCCACCGCGGCGATCAGCACCCAGCCGCGCAGCACCGAGACCGCGGCCAGCGCCGGGTCGACCACCCCGGGGGTACGCCGGGCGGCGAACCAGTCCGCGACCAGCCCGTCGAGCACGCCCAGCCCGCTGTGCCGGACCACCGCCTCCAGCACCGCCGCGACGGCCAGCCCGGCGGCGAAGAGCAGCAGCAGCCCGGCCCCGAGGTTGAGCAGCAGCGTGCCGGCCGGCCCGAACCGCATGGCGACCAGGAAGAACAGGACCCCGTAGCGGGCGCGCAGCCAGCGCAGCGGGGGCAGGGCGGCGGCCCGGGCGGCCAGCGCCCGCACCGGGTCGGGGTTGCGGCCCAGCCAGCGGCCGGCCAGCACCACCCCGATCAGGCAGACCAGCAGCACGAGCACGGCACCGGTGGCCCGGCCCAGGAGCCGGGACACCCGCTCGTACGACTCGCCGGCGGCGTAGCCGGCCAGCACGGAGGCCCCCACCCAGCTCGCCACCCCGGCCGCGTTCCACGGGGCGAACCGCCGGTAGGGCAGCCCGGCCGCCCCGGCCAGGCGGGGCGCCAGGGTGCGGGCGAAGGCCACCCAGCGGGCGGCCAGCACGCCCCGGCCGCCGAGCCGGTCGAGCAGCGAGTCGGCGCGCCGCCACCGGTGCGGCCCGATCCGGGCACCGAGGCCGGAGGCACGCAGTTTCGGCCCGTACCGCCGGCCGGCGCGGAAGGCGAGTGTGTCTCCGATCACGGCGGCCGCCGTCATGGCCAGCAGCGCCGGAATAATCCGCAGCGTCCCCGCGTAGGCTAAGAAGCCGACCAGCAACAGGGTCGCCTCTCCCGGCACCAGCAGTCCGAAGATCACCGCGGTCTCACCCGCGACGATCGTCGCGGCGACCAGGTAGATCAGCAGGGGCGGCAGCCCCTGCAGCCAGTTCAGCAGGTCAGGCATCCGGTCCCCCGCACGGGAGCCAGCATGCCAGTGGCTGGAACGGTCGGGACAGCACTTTCGGCAGAGATCCGGGCGATCTCGGGGTGACCCCGAGACGTGCCCCGGCAACCGCAGACAGGAGTATGGAGGGTATGCAGCTACGCACCGACCTCCGCAACGTCGCCATCATCGCCCACGTCGACCACGGCAAGACGACCCTGGTCGACGCCATGTTGCGGCAGGCCGGCGCCTACGGCGCCCGTGGTGAGGACACCGAGCGGGTCATGGACTCGATGGACCTCGAGCGGGAAAAGGGCATCACCATCCTCGCCAAGAACACCGGTGTGCGCTACCTGCCGGCGGACGGCTCCGAGCCGGTGACGATCAACATCATCGACACCCCGGGCCACGCCGACTTCGGCGGCGAGGTCGAGCGCGGCCTCACCATGGTCGACGGTGTGGTGCTGCTGGTCGACGCCAGCGAGGGCCCGCTGCCGCAGACCCGGTTCGTGCTCCGCAAGGCGCTGCGCGCCCGGCTGCCGATCATCCTGGTGATCAACAAGGTGGACCGCCCCGACGCCCGGATCAAGGAGGTCGTGGACGACACCTACGAGCTCTTCCTCGACCTGGACGCCGACGAGGAGCAGATCGACTTCCCGATCGTCTACGCCTGCGCCCGCGACGGCATCGCCTCGCTGACCCAGCCGGCCGACGGCTCGGTGCCCGACGACAGCCACAACCTGGAGCCGCTGTTCCGCACCCTGCTGGACACCATCCCGGCTCCCGCGTACGAGGAGGACGCGCCGCTCCAGGCGCACGTCACCAACCTCGACGCCTCGCCGTTCCTCGGCCGGCTGGCGCTGTGCCGGGTCCGCCAGGGCACCATCAGCAAGGGCCAGACCGTCACCTGGTGCCGCACCGACGGCAGCAGCCAGCGGGTCCGCATCTCCGAGCTGCTCATGACCGAGGGCCTGGAGCGCAAGCCGGCCGACAGCGCCGGCCCGGGCGACATCATCGCCGTGGCCGGCATCCCGGAGATCATGATCGGCGAGACCCTGGCCGACGCCGAGAACCCGGTCCCGCTGCCGCTCATCACCGTCGACGAGCCGGCCATCTCGATGACCATCGGCACCAACACCTCGCCGCTGGTCGGCCGGGTCAAGGGCGCCAAGGTCACCGCCCGCATGGTCAAGGACCGGCTGGACAAGGAGCTCATCGGCAACGTCTCGCTGCGGGTGCTGCCCACCGAGCGGCCGGACGCCTGGGAGGTGCAGGGCCGCGGTGAGCTGGCCCTGGCGATCCTCGTCGAGCAGATGCGCCGCGAGTCCTACGAGCTGACCGTCGGCAAGCCGCAGGTGGTCACCAAGGAGATCGACGGCAAGACCTGCGAGCCGGTCGAGCGGCTGACCATCGACGCCCCGGAGGAGTACCTGGGCGCGATCACCCAGCTCCTCGCCACCCGCAAGGGCCGGATGGAGCAGCTGGTCAACCACGGCACCGGCTGGATCCGGATGGAGTGGCTGGTCCCGGCGCGCGGCCTCATCGGCTTCCGCACCGAGTTCCTCACCGAGACCCGCGGCACCGGCATCCTGCACCACGTCTTCGAGTCCTACGAGCCGTGGTTCGGCGAGCTGCGCACCCGCAACAACGGCTCGCTGGTCGCCGACCGCTCCGGCTCGGTCACCGCGTTCGCCATGACCAACCTCCAGGAGCGCGGCCAGCTCTTCGTCGAGCCGGGCACCGAGGTGTACGAGGGCATGATCGTCGGCGAGAACTCCCGCTCCGACGACATGGACGTCAACATCACCAAGGAGAAGAAGCTCACCAACATGCGGTCGTCGACCGCGGACGAGACCGAGAAGCTGATCCCGCCGCGCAAGCTGTCGCTGGAGCAGGCCCTCGAGTTCTGCCGCGAGGACGAGTGCGTCGAGGTGACCCCGGCCGCGGTGCGGATCCGCAAGGTGGTGCTGGACCAGACCCAGCGCGGCCGGATGGCCGCCCGCCGCAAGCACGCCGGCTGATCCGGTAACCCGTCCGGAGCCCGGGCCGCCCATCGGCGGCCCGGGCTCCGCCGTCTCCGCCCACCTGTCCCGCCCTGCCCGGCCCGGCCCTGCGCGGCCTGGCCCGCCCCCCCGGCGATCATGAGGTTGGCGGCAATTTCGGAGATCGACATCGCCGCCAACCTCATGATCAACCGCGTGAGGGGAGCGGGCGGGGTCAGGGTTTGGTGGCCTGGAAGGCCAGCACGTCGGGGATCGGGCCGGAGCCGGACTCGCGGACGGCGGTCAGCGTCAGGCCGGCGGCGGTGACCGCGTTGAGCAGGTCGGCCAGCGGCAGGTGCCAGGCGCCGACCCGGGCCCGCACGCCGACCGTGTTCCAGGACCGGAAGCTGTGCTCCCGCTCGGCGTACCCGCCGTCGATCACGGCCCGGCCCGACTCCGAGCGGTCGGCGAACGCCCCGACGAAACACGGGTGCACGCCGACGTGGACCAGCCGCCCGCCCGGGGCCAGCACCCGGGCCGCCTCGGCGATCGCCGCCGGGTAGTCCGGCATGTCCGTGTGGGCCAGCACGCAGGCCACGGCCGGCACGGCGCCGGCCGGCAGGGGCAGCGCGGTGGCGTCGGCCCGGGCCACCGGGAGCCGCGCCCCGGCATGGCGCAGCTGCCCCGCCGACAGGTCCACCCCGACCGGCCGCCACCCCAGCCGGCGCAGCTCGGCGGCGTGCGCCCCGGTGCCGCAGCACAGGTCGAGGCAGCGCCCGGAACCCGGGCCGAGCAGCTCGGCCAGCACCGACCGGACCCGCTCGCTGTAGTCGGTGGCCGTGGTCGTGACGTACTCGTCGTACCAGTCGGCGATGGCGTCGTACGCGGCGGTCGTCATCCCCGCACGCTAGACCCGGCGCCGGCCGGACCGCAGCCCCGTGCGCCGCGAAGATCCGCTACGGTCACCGGCATGACGTGGGAGGAACTCGACGCGCACCTGGACAAGGTTCCCGGCACCGTCTCGGCGTACGTGGGGCGGCTGGACGCCCCGCCCACCTGGACCCGCGAGGCCGACGCCCCCCACTACGCGGCCAGCACCATGAAGGTCGCCGTGCTGGTGGCGCTGCACCGCGCCGCCGAGGCCGGCCGGCTCGACCTGGACGCCCCGATCCCGGTGCACAACGCGTTCGACTCCGCCCTGCCCGGCGCGCCCCGGTTCGCCAACGCCCAGCACTACGACAACGACGACGACGTCTGGGCGCGGGTGGGCGGCGAGGCGCCACTGCGCTGGCTCGCCGAACGGATGATCGTCCGCTCCAGCAACCTGGCCACCAACATCTGCATCGGCCAGGTCGGGCTGCCCGCCGTGGCCGAGGCGTGGACGCTCGCCGGCGCCCGGCACAGCGTCACCGGCCGGGGCATCGAGGACTTCGCGGCCCGGGACGCCGGCATCGACAATCTGGTGACCGCCGCCGACCTGGCCGCCCTGCTCGGCGGGCTGGCGCTCGGCGCGACCCGGCCCGGCCCGCTCGCCTCGCCGGCCGGCTGCGCGGCCATGCTGGACGTGCTGTTCGCCCAGGAACACCGCGAGGACCTCGCCGCCGGGCTGCCCGAGGGCACCCGGATCGCGCACAAGAACGGCTGGGTACGCGGCGTCCGGCACGGCGCCGGGGTGGTCTTCCCCACCGACGCGCCGCCCTACGCCGTCGTCGTCTGCACCACCACCGACCTGGCCGACGGCGGCCCGAGCGGCGAGGAGGTCGAGGACGACGCCTGCCGCCTCATCGCGCACGTCTCCGCGCAGGTCTGGGCGGCCCGGCACGACCTGGCCGGGTGACCGCTCACTCCAGCAGGTTCGCCCGCAGCGCCGCGAGGGTCCCGTCGGTCACCCCCAGGCCGTCGCGCAGGTACGCGTCGAACGAGCCGTGCACCCGGCGCACCTCCTCGTAGGCGGCGTCCAGGTACTCCGGCCGCACCTCCAGCAGCGGCCGGGCGACGGTCGGGTCCAGGTCCGGCCGGCGGCGGGTCATGGCGGCCAGCAGCACCTCGCGCAGGCTCTCCGTCAGCTCGTTGTGCCGCAGGTAGTCGGCCCGGATCGCCGGCTCCTCCACGCCGAGCGCGGTCAGCAGCACCACCGACAGCCAGCCGGTGCGGTCCTTGCCGGCCGAGCAGTGGAACAGCAGCGGCAGGCTCGCCGCGTCGGCGGCCAGCCGCACCGCCGCCCCGAAGCCCTCCCGCGCCGACTCGCCGGTGACGAACCAGCGGTAGATCGCCGCCATCGCCCCCGGCATGCCCTCCCGGGCCAACTCCTCGTACGCGTTCAGGTCGTGGCCGAGCAGCACCGCCGAGACGTAGGTGAACACCGGGTGGGCCGCGTCGTACACCGGCAGGTGCACCACCCGGGGCTCGCCGACCAGGCGGTCCGGCGGGGCCACCGCCTGCTCGGTGGCGTGCCGCAGGTCCACCACGCAGGCCGGGGCCAGCTTGCCCAGCACCGGCAGGTCCTCGTCGGCGAGCCGCCCGAGCGCGGCGGTGCGGATGAGCCGGCCGGCGCGTACCCGCCGACCGTCGGTGGTGGGCAACCCGCCCAGGTCACGGGCGTTCGGCGCGCCCACCAGCTCCCAGTTCCGCACAGTCATCGGCCCTCCCCTGATCGCCGCCAGCTCCATATAGGGTGCCCCACATGACGATCGCCGCGGTACGCACCCACCGGCTCTCGGCCCCCTTACACACCCCGTTCGTCACCGCGCTGCGCCGCACCACCACCGTGGACACCCTGGTCGTGGAGGTGGTGGACACCGACGGACGGTCGGGCTTCGGCGAGGCCCCGCAGGTCTGGCAGGTGACCGGCGCGTCGATCGCCGGCGCCGAGGCATGCGTCCAGCAACTGCTCGGGCCGCTGCTGACCGGGCGGGACGCCGACGACCTCCAGGCCCGCTGCGCCGAGGTGCGCCGCGCGGTGGTGGGCAACGAGTCGGCCCGGGCCGCCGTCGACGTGGCCCTGCACGACCTGGCCGCGCGGCGGCTCGGCGTACCCCTGGTGCGGTTGCTCGGCGGCACCACACTGCGCGTCCCGACGGACGTCACCCTGGCCGCCGGCGACGCGGTGGACCTCGCCGCGGCGGCCACCCGGCGCCGGGCCGAGGGCTTCACCGTGCTGAAGCTCAAGGTCGGCACCGACGCGCGGGGCGACCTGGATCGGGTCCGCGCGGTCCGCTCCGCGGTCGGGCCCGACGTGCGGATCCGGCTGGACGCCAACCAGGGCTGGACGCCACGCGAGGCGGTGCGGGTGATCCGCGGCATCGAGGACGCCGGCCTCGACGTCGAGCTGGTCGAGCAGCCGGTGCACCGCCGGGACCTGGACGGGCTGGCCTGGGTCAGCGACCGGGTGGAGCTGCCGATCCTCGCCGACGAGTCGGTCTTCGACCTGCGCGACCTGGTCGAGGTGATCCGCCGCCGGGCGGCCGACATGGTCAACGTCAAGCTGGCCAAGTGCGGCGGCCTGCACACCGCCCGGTCGCTGCTCGACCTGGCGGCCGCGCACGGCATGGGCACGATCGTCGGCTCGATGATGGAGAGCCAGGTCGGCCTGGGCGCGGCCGCGAGCCTGGTCGCCGCCTACGGCACGACGGCCGTGTCGGACCTCGACGCCGCCTGGTGGCTGGCCTGGTCGCCGGTCGCCGGGGGCATCCGGTACGACGGCGCGACCGTCGTGCTGCCGGACGCTCCCGGGCTCGGCATCGCGAACGTGAGTGAAGTAAAGATTCAGTCGCGCGGTTGAGTGCCGTTGGAATTTTTCATAGGGTCGCCCGAAGAGGCGCGACGTGGGGGTGGACGTGGAGCTGCAAACCGGCCGCGAGGCCGTCGTCCGGGTCCCGGTGGCGACCCTCTGGACCGCGCCCGACGCGGTCCGTCCGGTCGACCGCCCCGCGCTGTCCGACACGCCCGACACCGCCGCCTGGGTCGCCGGCATGGACCGCGAGCAGCAGGTCGGCGACTGCGTACTGACCCAGCTACTGCTCGGCGAGCGGGTGCTGGTCACCGAGCTGCGCGCGGACGGCTGGGCGCACGTGGTCGCCCTGGCGCAGCCCGCGGCGAAGCTCGACGTCCGCGGCTATCCCGGCTGGCTGCCCGCCGCCCAGCTCACCGCCCCGGCGGAGCCCGGCCCGCCGGCCACCCCCCTCGTGGTGGACGCCGGCCACACCACGCTGCGCGCCGCCCCCGCCGGCCCGCCGGCCCTGACCGGCGTGGTCCTCGGCACGCTCCTCGCCCCGGCCGGGCGGCCGGTGGACGGCTGGCGGCCGGTCCACGTGCCCGGCCGGGCCGACCCGCTCTGGGCCCCCGAGGGCGACCTGGTCCCGCTGCCAACCGAGCGGCCGGAGGCCAAGGAGGTGCTGGCCGTCGCCGAACGGCTGCGCGACCTCGTCTACGTCTGGGGCGGGCTGTCCACGTACGGCATCGACTGCTCGGGCCTGGTGCACCTGGCCTGGCGCCGGTACGGCGTCACGCTGCCCCGGGACGCCGACGACCAGGCCGAGGCCACCACTCCCCTGGCACTGGACCAGGAACGCCCCGGCGACCTCTACTTCTTCGCCCGGCCGGGCCGGCGGATCCACCACGTCGGCATCGTCAGCACCGAGCCGCACGGCGGGACGCGACGGATGCTGCACGCCTGCTACAAGAAGCGCCTCGTCGTGGAGGAGCAGCTCCCCCCGGAGCGCGAGGCCACCCTGGTTGGCGCGCACCGGATCTGACCCGCGTACGCCGAAAGGGGCGCTCCCGACCGCGGGAGCGCCCCTTTTCCGACGGGTCCGGTCAGCGGCGGGCCTCCGCCAGCTCCCGGCGCCGGTCGCGGGACGACTTGACCAGGCTGGCCGCGGTCGCCGCGGCGAGAGTGCCCAGGATGACCGTGAGCGACAGCCAGATCGGGATGTGCGGGGCCCAGCCCACGTGCTCGCCGTCGTTGACGAACGGCAGGTTGTTGTCGGCGAGGGCCTCCAGGACCAGCTTGACCCCGATGAAGCCGAGCACCACGGCCAGGCCGTAGCTGAGGTAGATCAGCCGGTCCAGCAGGCCGCCCAGCAGGAAGTAGAGCTGCCGCAGGCCCATGAGCGCGAACACGTTCGCCGTGAAGACCAGGTACGGCTCCTGGGTGATGCCGAAGATCGCCGGGATCGAGTCGAGGGCGAAGATCAGGTCGGTGGTGCCGATCGCGATCATCACGATCAGCATCGGGGTGAACAACCGCCGGCCGTTCTCGTGGGTGGTCATCCGCGCCCCGTCGAAGGTGCGGGACAGCGGCAGCGCCTTGCGGCTCCACCGGATCAGCAGGTTCTCGCTGAACTCGTCCTCGTCCGGCTCCCCCTGGCGGGCCAGGTTGACCGCCGTGTAGATCAGGAACGCGCCGAAGATGTAGAACACCCAGGAGAACTGGGAGATCAGCGCGGCGCCGGCGGCGATGAAGCCGCCCCGCATGACCAGCGCCAGCAGGATGCCGATGAGCAGCACCTTCTGCTGGTACTGCCGGGGCACCCCGAAACGGGCCATGATGATCACGAAGACGAAGAGGTTGTCCACCGAGAGGCTGTACTCGGTGAGCCACCCGGTGTAGAACTGGCCGGCCACGCTGGGGCCTGAGGTGAGCCACAGCCCCGCTCCGAAGATCAGGGCAAGTGCCACGTAGAAGCCGACCCACAGGCTCGACTCGCGGACGCTGGGCTCGTGCGGGCGGCGACCGATGATGAACAGGTCGACCAACAGGACCGCGGTCATCGCGACCAGGGTCCCCGCCCACACCACTCCGGACACGTTCAAATCATCCTCCGGCAGACACACAGCGTCGGGCACACCGTACGCCGGGTGAGGGGCCGGGGTGCGTCGACGCTGACTCTGGTGACTGTCGGAGGTCTCTTCCGCCACCGACCCGGCAACGGGTCACTGACCGACGGAGCCGGGTCGTGCGACCGGGGGGCCGGCGCTCTTCCGTGCTGACGACTCCGTCACGGGGGAATACTCCCCTCCTCGGCCGCCATTGTTCACCATCAGGCCCGGTCGCCGCATCTTCGGGGGCCCCATTTGCCAGGGTCATCACGTTCCGACGCGCGACAGGTCTCGTCGCGTAGGGCATCCTAGGAGGCTAGGTGCCCGATCTGTGGGGTCCGGCGGTTGCCTCGGACAGCGGCTCGGTGAAGGACCAGCCCGCCGCCAGCAGGGCGTCGCAGGCGGCCACGGCGACCGCCAGCCGCTGCTCGTGCGACCCGCGCAGCTCGACCACGGGCACCCCGCAGCCGGCCAGCTCCGCCCGGAACCGGCCGGTCATCCACGCCCGCAGGTGCTCCCCGTCGCGCAGGCCGTCGTCGGCGAACGGCACCCCGTCGTGGTCGGTCAGCAGGTACAGCGCCGGCCGGCGGGCCGCGGCCCGGACCCCCTCCGACGACGACCCGAGGTAACGCTCCTCCCAGATCGCGGTGGCCCGCGCGTCGGTGTCACAGAACAGCAGCGGACCGCTGACCCGGGCCGCCGCGTCCTCGGCGGCCTGCTGCTCGCGGACCACCTCCAGGAAGTCGTCCCGGGCCCACGTGACGTCGAAGACCGTCGCGTCCGGCCGGACACCCCGCAGCCCGGCGAGCTTGCGCTCGGTCAGCTCGCGGCCGTACTCCGGGACCCAGGCGGTGCCGTAGTGGGCGGCGAGCGCCTCCGCCATCGTCGTGGTGCCGGTCGACTCGGCACCGACCACCACGACCCGGCGGACCAGCCAGGCCCGCACCGGCGGGCTCAGCCGACGCCAGTGCGCCGCCGGGTCCGCGCGCACGGCCGTGCCGGAAACCGGGACGCCACGCCGGTCCAGGTCCACGCAGACCGCGACCGCGCCGAAACGACGGGCCAACTCCTCGCCGTACGCCTCGGAGGAGAACACCGCGTCCACCGGCTCCCCGCCGAGCGCGTCGGCGAACACCGCGCAGTGCAGGTCCCAGACCGCCGGGTCGGCGTAGTCGACCGGGTGGTCGTCGTACCGGCCGACGAACCGCACCCAGGGCGTGGCGGCGTGCACCTCGCGCAGCCAGGCGACCCGCAGGTCCAGCGGGATCGACTCGCGCCGGGACGGGGCGACCACCACGGTGACCGCCGCGCAGCGGGTGGCGGCCGCCTCGATGAGCGCGTGGTGCCCGGCGTGCGGCGGGTAGAACTTGCCCACCACGAGGCCGTGCCGGAACTCCCGACCCGGCTCGCTCCCCGCGCTCACGCGGCGACCGGGGCCGGCCCGGGCGGCACCGGGGTCGCCGCCGCGCGCCGGCGCAGGTCCGCCCGCCACTCCCGCAGCCCCACCACGCAGAGCGCCAGGAAGATCAGGTAGAGGCCGCCGGTCAGCCAGAGTCCCTTGTACGCGTACAGCGGGATGTAGACGAGGTCGGCAGCGATCCACAGCCACCAGCTCTCCACCAGCTTGCGCGTCTGGCCGTAGGTGGCGAGCAGCGACAGCGCGGTGGTGACCGCGTCGGCCAGCGGCACCGTGGAATCGGTGGCCCGGTCCAGCAGCGCCCAGAGCCCCACGGTGAGCAGCACGCCGGCCACGCCGAGCGCCCACCACTCCCGCCGGCTCGTCCGGGCCACGGTCAGCCGGCTGCGCCGCTCCCCGCCGAACAGCCAGTGCCACCAGCCGTAGAGCCCGAGGAGCACGTAGACGACCTGGAGGCCGGCGTCGGCGTACAGGCCGGCGGTCCAGAACAGCAGCATCAGCAGCAGCACGTTGGCGATGCCGATCGGCCAGTTGGCGATGTGCTGCCGGGCCACCAGCCAGACGTTGACCACACCGGTGGCGAAGCCGAGCAGCTCCGCCCAGGTGGTGCCGGCGCCCAGCACGGTGAACGCCGTAGCGGTGAGCCAGTCGAGCATGTGTCCTCCCCGTTTCCCGAGCGACCACCCTAGAGCCCGGTGTGGCGCGCGGAACAGCCCCCGGGGCGTACCGGACGGTGGCCGGCGTGCGAGGCTTCCGACATGGTTCTTGAGGTCGCGCTGATCGACGTGACGCCCGGACACGAGGACGACTTCGCCGCCGCCTACGCGAAGGCGCGCCCGATCCTCGCCGGCACCGAGGGCTGCCGCTCGGTGCGGATGACCCGCGGCGTCGAGTCGCCGTCCCGGTTCGTGCTGCTGGTGGAGTGGGACTCCGTCGAGGCGCACGACGTCAACTTCCGGCAGAGCGAGCGCTTCGGGCAGTGGCGGGAGCTGATCGGGCCGCATTTCGCCGGCCCGCCGCTGGTCGAGCACTTCGTCGACGTGCCGGCCTGAGCTGTCGTACCCCTGACATAGCCTGCGCTCGACGCGCCGGCCACCGGAACCCGACGGGCATCGGGGGCGCCGGGCCCGGTGGCCGCGCGCCGAACGCGGGCTCGCTCAGTCGGGCTGACCGCTCAGTCGGGCTCGCGGGGTCGGGGCACCGGCGCGGGGTTGAGCCGCCGGCCCAGCAGCTCCACCGTCTCCTCCTCCGGCAGCGCCGCCGCCAGCAGCCAGTCGACCAACTGCTCGTAGCGGGCGACGTCCGCCTCGGCGACCAGCCGCAGGTCGGTGGTGAGCGTCTCCACCAGCACGGTGCGGGGGTCGTCCGGGTCCGGATACGCGTAGTACGAGAACGGCGCGAGCGGGTGCAGGTCGCCGTAGGGGGTGGCGTTCCGGGGCAGCAGCCGGATGGTGACGTGCGGCCGTTCGGCGAGGACGACCAGGTGCCGGAGCTGATCCCGCCAGACCTCCGCGGACAGGCCGGCCGGGTCGCAGGCCCGCTCGTCGATCAGCGCGGTGTAGTGCGGCGGCTCCGGCCGGCACAGCACCTCCTGGCGCACCGCGCGGGCGCGGACGTCGGCCTCGACGTCCACGTCGTCGGCCAGCAGCGCACCGGCCGACACCCGCAACCGGGCGTACTCGGGGATCTGGAGCAGCCCGGGCACCAGCACCGGCTGGTAGTCCACGATGCGGACCGCGCCCGCCTCCAGTTCCGCGTACGCCCGCTGCCGCTCCCCCATCTCGCCCAGCGCCTTGGACCAGCCGCGGCCGGTGGCGGCGTCCCGGGCGATGACGATCAGCTCGTCCCGCTGGTGGGGCGGCACCCCGTAGACGTCGAACAGGTCGAGCACGTCGGCCAGGTCGGGCCGGCTCTGCCCCAGCTCGATGCGGGACAGCTTCGATGTGGACGCCCAGCCGAGCCGGCCGCAGACCTGCTCCAGGGTGAGCGACTCCCGGCGGCGCAGCCGGCGCAGCTCCGCGCCGAGCCGCACCCGCCGGACGACAGGACTTGCTGACAACGGCATGCGCGCCTCCCCACCGAGGGAGAGTACGCATGACCATCACGCAGGGCAATACCTTGCTCGCGCAGAGCTATCGACCGGCGTCAGGGGCGGTAGGTGCCGAAGGACCAGACGAGGCCGGCCAGATCGCGGGCGGCGTAGTCACGGGAGCCGTAGTCGGTGTCGAACGGCGGCCGGACGATCTCCGCACCGGCCGCCCGGGCCCGCTCGTGGTGCGCGTCGGCATCGTCGACGGCCACGTAGACGCGATAGTCGTCGTCGGCCGGCCGGCTCGCCGGGGCCGGCCCCGGGCCGACCATGACGAGGCCGTCGCCGTAGCCCAGCTGGGCGTGCCGCACCTCGCCGGCGGGGCCCTCGTGCACCTCGTGGACGGTGAGGTCGAACGCGGACCGGAGGAAGTCGACGGCGGCGCGGGCGTCGGGGTACCGGAGGACCGGGTAGATGCTTCGCATGGGTCCGAGTCTGCCGGCGGACGGGTCAGCCGGGATTGGACGAATGCGATCCGGGCCGGGCCAACGTCGCGGGCGTGGCCCCGGCGAACTCGCGGAACTCCCGGATCAGGTGCGACTGGTCGTAGTAGCCGCACCGCGCCGCCAGCTCCGCCCATCCGCCGCCACCCGCGCCGGCGGCCGGGTGCGCGTCCCCGGCCGGCGCGGTGAGCAGCGTGTGGCCCACCGCGGCGTACGCCCGCTGGAAGCGGAGCAGCCGGGCGACGGTCTTCGGCGGCAGGCCGAACTCCCGCCGGAACCGGACGGCCAGGTGGTGGCGGCTCCAGCCGACCTCCTCGGCCAGCGCGCCGACGCCCAGCCCGCCGCCGCTGCCGTCGAGCAGCCGCCAGGCCCGCAGCAGGCGCGCATCGACCGGCCCGGTCACCGCCAGCCGGGCCGCGAGGGCGGCGTCGAGCCGGGCGAACCGGCCCGCCCAGTCGGGCAGACCGGCCAGCTCGTCGCGGAGCCGGGCCAACCAGCCGCCGAGCCGGTCGACCGGGACCGCCCGGTTCGCCAGCTCACCCAGCGGCAGCCCGAGCAGCCGGCGAGCGGCCGGGGCGGTCAGCAGCACCTGCACACCGGCGCCCTCGCCGGCGGTACGCGTCGCGCACCAGCCGTCGAACGGCCCGGCCAGGAAGGCGTTCGTCGCGTGCGCGCCCCGGTCGGCGGCGCGCGGATCGGTCACGTCCAACGGGGCGCCCCAACCGAGGATCAGCACCACGAAGGCGCCAGCCGCCTCCCGGCGCACCAGCGGGCCGGCCGCCTGCTCCCGGTAGCCGAGGTAGCGGTCGACGTAGCGGCGCAGCCGGGGGTCGGGGAGCCCGATCACGGCCTCGGTCAGCACGGCGACCTCCCCCGACCCCGGTGCGTCACTTCACCCCGGCGGCGTCCATCCCGCGGAGTTCCTTCTTCAGGTCGGCGACCTCGTCGCGGATCCGGGCGGCCAGCTCGAACTGCAGCTCCCGCGCGGCGGCGAGCATCTGGTCGTTGAGCTCCTGGATGAGGTTGGCCAGGTCGGCCCGGGCCATCCCCTCGCGCGACGGCGTCGCCGCGCCGCCCCGGCCCCGGCTGCGGGTCTCCTTGACCGGCGCCTTGCCCCGGGACAGCTGCCGGACAGCCCCGCCGACCCGGCTGTTCTCGGTGTCCTCCGCCTCGCGGTAGATGTCGTCGAGGATGTCGTGGATCCTCTTGCGCAGCGGCTCGGGGCTGATCCCGTTGGCCTCGTTGTGCGCGATCTGCTTGGCCCGGCGCCGGTTGGTCTCCTCGATCGCCTGGGCCATCGACGGCGTGATCTTATCGGCGTACATGTGGACCTGGCCGGAGACGTTACGGGCCGCGCGGCCGATGGTCTGGATCAGCGACCGGCCGCTGCGCAGGAAGCCCTCCTTGTCGGCGTCGAGGATCGCCACCAGGGAGACCTCGGGCAGGTCGAGGCCCTCGCGGAGCAGGTTGATGCCGACCAGCACGTCGTAGTCGCCCTTGCGCAACTCGCGCAGCAGCTCCACCCGGCGCAGCGTGTCGACCTCCGAGTGCAGGTAACGCACCCGGATGCCGTTCTCCAGCAGGTAGTCGGAGAGATCCTCGGCCATCTTCTTGGTCAGCGTGGTGACCAGGACCCGCTCGTCCCGCTCGGTCCGCAGCTTGATCTCGTGCATCAGGTCGTCGATCTGGCCCCTGGTGGGCTTCACGACCACCTCGGGGTCGATCAGGCCGGTGGGGCGGATCACCTGCTCGACGAACTCACCCTGGGCCTGCTCCAGCTCCCACGGGCCGGGGGTGGCGGAGAGGAAGACCATCTGGCCGACCCGCTCCAGGTACTCGTCGAAGCGCAACGGCCGGTTGTCGGCCGCGCTGGGCAGCCGGAAGCCGTGGTCGATCAGCATCCGCTTGCGGGAGGCGTCGCCCTCGTACATGCCGCCGATCTGCGGGATGGTCACGTGCGACTCGTCGACCACGGTCAGGAAGTCGTCGGGGAAGTAGTCGAGGAGGCAGTGCGGCGGGCTGCCGGGCAGCCGCCCGTCGATGTGCATCGAGTAGTTCTCGATGCCGGAGCAGAAGCCGACCTGGCGCATCATCTCGATGTCGTAGGTGGTGCGCATCCGCAGCCGCTGCGCCTCCAGCAGCTTGCCCTGCCGCTCCAGCTCGGCCAGCCGCTCGCCCAACTCGGCCTCGATGTCGCGGATCGCCCGCTCCATCCGCTCCGGCCCGGCCGCGTAGTGCGTTGCCGGGAAGATCATGAGGCTGTCGACCTCGCGGACCACGTCGCCGGTGAGCGGGTTGAGGTAGTAGAGCTTCTCGATCTCGTCGCCGAACAGCTCGATCCGGACGGCCAGCTCCTCGTAGGCCGGGATGATCTCCAGCGTGTCGCCCCGGACCCGGAAGGTGCCCCGCTGGAAGGCCATGTCGTTGCGGGTGTACTGGATGTCGACCAGCCGGCGCAGCAGCTGGTCACGGTCGAGCTCCTGCCCCACCTTGACCCGCACGGCACGGTCGAGGTATTCCTCCGGGGTGCCCAGGCCGTAGATCGCCGACACCGTGGCCACCACGATCACGTCGCGCCGGGTGAGCAGCGACATGGTCGCCGAGTGCCGCAGCCGCTCGACCTCCTCGTTGATCGAGGAGTCCTTCTCGATGTAGGTGTCGGTCTGCGGGATGTAGGCCTCGGGCTGGTAGTAGTCGTAGTAGGAGACGAAGTATTCGACCGCGTTGTGCGGCAGCAGCTCGCTGAACTCCTTGGCGAGCTGGGCGGCGAGGGTCTTGTTGGGCGCGAGCACCAGGGTCGGCCGCTGGAGCCGCTCGACCAGCCACGCCGTGGTGGCGCTCTTGCCGGTGCCGGTCGCGCCGAGCAGCACCGTGTTACGGTCGCCACGTCGCACGCGACGCTCAAGCTCGTCGATGGCTGCCGGCTGGTCGCCGGCCGGCTGGAACTCGCTGACGACCTGGAAGCGGCCGTCGAGCCGAGGAATGTCGAGCGCCATGACATCAACGGTACGCCCGAGGTCCGACACTTCCGGGCCGAGCACGCACCGTCCCTGATCGGCTTCGATATTCCCATTGTGTGGCTCATCTCACCGGACTACCCTCGTACCGTAGGCCGCTCGCGGCGGCCGACCGGGCCGGTGGCCGCCCCTCCGGGGCCCGGCCGCCCCCGGCACCGGGGGTCGCAGCACCCGAGAGACCGGCGTGCGCACCCGAGGTGGTCGCGCTACAGGCGCTGACCGGCCGCCGCGAGCGCCCCTGCTCGTCACCGAAACCCGGCAGCCGCGTTGTGCACTCGTGGAGACCTCTCCCGGACGCCGGCCGCGACCCGCTCGCACCCGCGACACCGGCCCGCTCCCCGCCGACGAAGCCCGCCCCTCCCCGCCCGATCCCCGCCCACCCGCCGCCCCGCAGACGGGCGAGCCCACCGACGCAGACCGCGGAACGGGCCGATCCGGCCCTGGCGGCGCAGCAGGAGGCGCTGCCCGGCCTCGGGGCGAAGCGCCCACGGCAGCCGACTCGGACAGCCCCACGGCCTCCCGCCCGGCGTCGCCCGCTGACGCCGCCACCCCCGAACCGGCCACGAACACCGTGCCCGCCGCCCCCGAGCCCTCCGCCCACCCCGCGACGCCCGCCGTGCCCGCCGGCGCAACGCCGGGCGGGTCCGCTGCGCCCGCAGCCCGGTCCCCCAGCCGCCCCACCGCGCCGCAGCCTGACGACCCCGGCGACCAGCCGCCTGGCGCGAACGACAAGCCGCCAAGATCACGGAAGTGGCGGCGCGGAGCGGTCCACGCCACCGACATCCCCACGGCCACCGAGCCCACCGCCACGGCCCTCCCCCGCGAGCCGGGCCGCGGCCACCGCCACCGCCGCGCCGCCACGACCGCGAGCCAACCCGTCGGCCCCACCGTCCGCCGAACCCTCGCCGATCCGAGGGTCGGGCGTCGCCCGAGCGAGCCGTCCGCCGACCCCGAACTGGACGGGACGGACGATCCACCCGAGCAACCGACCCGCCGCCGCGCCGCCCTGGTCGCGCTCGCGGCGGCCGCCACGGCCTCGGCGGCCGCCCTGGTCGCCGGCCTGCTGAGCTGGTCGCCCGAGCCGGTCGAGCCCGCCGAGACGGCCCGTCCCCTCACCGTGGCCGAGGCGGAGCGGCTGGCCGCCCTGCGGGTCACCAACCAGCGGGACGTGCGCGCCGGCGTACGGGTCACGCTGGGTGCGGGCGGTGGCCGTACCGAGCTGGTCGGCTGGGTCGACTGGGCCCGGCCACTGGTCTACCTGGACGTCGGCGGTCCCGGGGCGGGCACCGAGCGGGGGCTGGTCCAGGGGACCGCGTCGACGCTGCTGGTCCGGCCCGATCCCGCCGCGACGCCGACCCCGGCGCCCCCGCCGCTGGTGCCGCCGGACGACCGGTGGCGGCTGCGGGAGCTGCCGGCCGGGAGCGGCCTGCCCGCGGTGCGGGACCTGCTGCTCGGGCTCGGCGCGGCTCAGGTCGACCCGCTCACCCCCGAGGCGCGCTGGCTGCGCGGGGAGACCGTCGGCGGCGTCCCGGTGGATGTCCTCCAGGCTCCTCTTCCCGCGCTCCAGGGGGCCGGGTCGGCGCCGGACCGGCGACCCCGGCTCTGGGTCGACCGGGACGCCCGGCTGCACCGGCTGGCCGGCTGGCTGCCGGACGGCACCCCGGTCACCGTGGAACTGGCCCGCAGCGACCGCCCCACACTGCGCCCGGTGGACGCGCTCGGCGGGCGTCCCGGGCTGCCCCGGGCGCTCTCCGACGGCGAGGCCGACCGGTTGGCCGAGCTGCCCGACCGGCTGCGCGCGGCCGGCGGCGCCACGCTGACCGTGACCGCCCCGTCCGGCGACCTGCGCGGCAGCGGCTGGCTGAGCTGGGCGGGCTCTGCCGCGTACCTCTCGGTCGTGGAGGCCGACGACCCGGGACGGCGCACGCTGGTGCGGGCGCGGCCGGGCAGCGTGGCCCGGCTCGTGGTGCCGGCGGGCGGCGCGGCGGCCCCGCCGCTGCCGGCGCCGGACGGGCTGGTCCGGGCGGCCGGGCGGCCGCCGGGCGACGACGTGGAGCGGCTGGTCGACGAGGCGTTGCGGGGCGTGGCGACCGCCGTGCCGGCCACCGCGGCCGTCCGGGTCCGGGACGACCGGGTGGCGGACCGGACCGTGGACGTCATCGAGGTACGCGGCGTGCTGCGCTGGTGGATCGACCGGAGCGGGCTGCCGCGCCGGTTGGAGCTGCGGACCGCGCGGGGCGTCTGGGTGCAGCTGGACCTCGCCCCGGGGCGGGTGCCGGCGCTGCCCGGCGCCGAGCGTGCCGTCAGGAAGCCGGCGAAACGCCGCTGAGCGGGCTCACGGCCGCCAACCGGTCTGCGCGGCCCACTCCTCGGCCCGCAGGTGCTCCTCGTCGAACCAGGGGTCCTTCAGCGTCCCGTACGTGGCGCTGTCCGGCGCGGAGGCGGCCAGCTCCCGCTTCAACTGGAGGTACGCGGCCCGCTGCCCGGGGTCGGCGCGCAGGTGGTCGCGCATCAGCAGGGCGTAGCGCCAGCCGGGCGAGTCGGCCACCCGCAGGTGCAGGTGCACGGGGCGGCCCGGGTCGGCGCTGCCGTGCAGGCGCTTCTCCCAGAGGGGGCTGCCGGGCGGGCGGGGGTTGTCCCACCAGTCGCCGGCCAGCCGGGGGAAGCCGGCCTCGGCGAGCCGGTCGGCGAGCGGCCCGTCCGCGTCGGCCAGCGACGGCACGGTGACCTGGATGTCGATGACGTCCTTGGCGGCCAGCCCGGGCACCGCGGTGGAGCCGATGTGATCCACCCGCAGGTCGGCGCCGGCCGCGTGGCGGATCCGGGCGGCCAGCCGGGCGTACTGCTGGGGCCAGGTCGGGTCGGGTTCGGTGAGCACCACCTGCTCGGGCCGGACGGCGCGGCGTTCGCGGACGTTGCGCTCGTAGGGTCGCAGGCGCTCGTGCCAGAGGGTGTCCACGGCGGCGTGCAGGTCGGCGAGGGTGCCGTCGTTGTCGAGCAGGACGTCGGCCGCCGCCTGCCGGCGGGCGTCGTCGGCCTGCGCGGCGATCCGCCGTTCGGCCTCCGCCCGGTCCATGCCGCGGTCGCGGGCCAGCCGCTCGAGCCGGGTGGTCACCGCCGCCTGCACCACGAGCACCAGGTGGTACGTGGGCGCGAGCCCCACCTCGACCAGCAGCGGCACGTCGTTGACCACGATGGCGTCGGGGGGCGCCGCGGCCATCAGCGCGGCGGTGCGGGCGCGGACCCGCGGGTGGGTGATCGCCTCCAGCCGGCGGCGGGCGTCCTCGTCGCCGAAGACCACGGCCCCCAGGGCGGCCCGGTCCAGCGCCCCGTCGGCGTCGAGGACCCGGTCGGAGAAGGCCGCCACGATCTCGGCGAGGCCCTCGCTGCCCGGCGCGACCACCTCGCGGGCGATCCGGTCCGCGTCGACGATCACCGCGCCGAGCGCCGCCAGCCGGCTGGACACCGCGCTCTTGCCCGACCCGATCCCGCCGGTCAACCCCACCTTCAGCACCGGGACAGTCAACCCGATCACCGTTTCCGGTGCCAACTTGCCCCGGACACGGCGAAGGCCCCGCCCCCGGCGACCCGGTGGTACCGGATCGCGGGGACGGGGCCCCTCGTCGTCAGCGACTTCGCCAGGCTCGGCCGCGCCGAGCTGGGCTCGTCACCGGGTCACTTGCCGCCGGCGAGCTTCTCCCGCAGCGCGGCGAGCGCCTCGTCGGTGGCCAGCGTGCCGGCCGGCTCCTCGGCCTGACGGCTCGGGGCCGTGGTCGAGGTGGTGGTGCCGCCGGTGACGGCCGGAGCCGGGTTGGCAGCGGCCTCGGCGTCGGCGGCGCGGGAGGTCTGCACCTGCTTGGTGTGGGCCTCCCAGCGCTGGCGCGCCTCGGCGTACTGCTGCTCCCAGGTCTCGCGCTGCTTGTCGTAGCCCTCGAGCCACTCGCCCGTCTCCGGGTCGAAGCCCTCCGGGTAGATGTAGTTGCCCTGCTCGTCGTAGGTCGCGGCCATGCCGTAGAGGGTCGGGTCGAAGTGCTCCTCGCCCTCGACGAAGCCCTCGTTGGCCTGCTTGAGCGACAGCGAGATCCGGCGCCGCTCCAGGTCGATGTCGATGACCTTGACCATGACCTCGGAGCCGACCTGCACGACCTGCTCCGGGATCTCCACGTGGCGCTCGGCCAGCTCGGAGATGTGGACCAGGCCCTCGATGCCGTCGTCCACGCGGACGAAGGCGCCGAACGGCACGAGCTTGGTGACCTTACCCGGCACGATCTGCTGGATCGCGTGGGTGCGGGCGAACTGCCGCCACGGGTCCTCCTGGGTCGCCTTCAGCGACAGCGAGACCCGCTCGCGGTCCAGGTCGACGTCCAGGACCTCGACCTCGACCTCCTGGCCCACCTCGACGACCTCGGACGGGTGGTCGATGTGCTTCCAGGAGAGCTCGGAGACGTGCACCAGGCCGTCCACGCCGCCCAGGTCGACGAACGCGCCGAAGTTGACGATCGAGGACACGACGCCCTTGCGGACCTGGCCCTTCTGCAGCTTGTTGAGGAACTCGGTGCGCACCTCGGACTGCGTCTGCTCCAGCCACGCCCGGCGGGACAGCACCACGTTGTTGCGGTTCTTGTCCAGCTCGATGATCTTGGCCTCGAGCTCGCGACCGACGTACGGCTGCAGGTCGCGGACCCGCCGCATCTCGACGAGCGAGGCGGGCAGGAAGCCGCGCAGCCCGATGTCGAGGATGAGACCACCCTTGACGACCTCGATGACCGAGCCGCGGACGACACCGTCCTCGTCCTTGATCTTCTCGATCGTGCCCCAGGCCCGCTCGTACTGCGCCCGCTTCTTGGAGAGGATCAGACGCCCCTCCTTGTCCTCCTTCTGGAGGACAAGGGCCTCGATGTGGTCGCCGACCGAGACGACCTCGGCGGGGTCCACGTCGTGCTTGATCGACAACTCCCGAGAGGGGATGACACCCTCGGTCTTGTAGCCGATGTCGAGAAGGACCTCGTCCCGATCGACCTTGACGACGGTGCCTTCGACAATGTCGCCGTCGTTGAAGTACTTGATGGTCTCGTCGATCGCGGCGAGGAAAGCTTCCTCAGAACCGAGATCGTCGTGCGTGACCTTGTTGGCGCTCGAGGGGGCCTCGATGCTGCTCGTCATGTGGGCGGTTGCTCCGGTCGGATGGGTTGTCACAGCAGGCGTGGGCGTCGCGGTGACCTGTCCGCGCCAGCGGATTCGTCGCCGGGCACACCGAACGATCGCCATGAGAAGATCATTAGTGGCTCCGGTGACCGCACACCTGCTCCCTGCCGAGGCACACGATCCGCGAGCGCATCGTCTAGCCTACCCGCTGCATTACCACAGCGTGCAAGCCCTCCCAGGTCTCCTCAGCCTCGCCAGCTGCGAAAGCGGAGATTTCGCGCGGTAAGGTGCGACAGGTGTCTCGTCCGTCACACCTTCCCCACCCGTCACACGGCCGCCCGGCCCCCGTGCACGGCGCCCGGGGGCCTAGCGTGAGCGGGTGGACGACGACAGGGTGACCCGGCGCCGGGTGGGCGCGGCCGAGGTCCGCCGGGCCAACCGGGGCTGGTGGGACACCGACGCCGACGCCTACCAGGCAGAGCACGGCGCGTTCCTGGGCGAGGTGGACTTCGTCTGGTGCCCCGAGGGGCTGCGCGAGGCCGACGCCCGGCTGCTCGGCGAGGTGGCCGGCCGCCGGATCCTGGAACTCGGCTGCGGGGCGGCCGCCGCCGCCCGCTGGCTCGCCGCGCAGGGCGCCCGGCCGGTCGCCCTGGACCTCTCCGCCGGCATGTTGCGGCACGCCGCCGAGGCCGCCGCCCGGACCGGCGTACGCGTGCCGCTCGTGCAGGCCGACGCGCTCGCCCTGCCGTTCGCCGACGCGGCCTTCGACACGGTCTGCACGGCGTTCGGCGCGATCCCGTTCGTGGACGACTCGGCGGCGGCCATGCGGGAGGTGGCCCGGGTGCTGCGCCCGGGCGGCCGCTGGGTCTTCTCGGTCACCCACCCGATGCGCTGGATCTTCCTGGACGACCCGGGCGAGGGCGGGCTCACCGCCGTGCACTCGTACTTCGACCGCTCCCCCTACGTCGAGCAGGACGAGCACGGGGTGGCCACGTACGTCGAACAGCACCGCACCCTCGGCGACCGGATCCGGGAGCTGGTGGGCGCCGGCTTCCGGCTGGTGGACCTCGTGGAGCCGGAGTGGCCGGCGGGACACGAGGGGATCTGGGGGCAGTGGAGCCCGCTGCGCGGCCGGCTCTTCCCCGGCACCGCCATCTTCGTCGCGGAGAAGCCTGCCGCCGACTGAGGCGTCGTTTCCGGCCGCCGACCCCGGGTAACCGCGCGCATGGCCGAGAAGGAGGAGTTCCGCCGGGGCGACCACGTCTCCTGGGCCAGCCACAGCGGTCGGGCGTACGGCGTGGTCAAGGAGAAGCTGATCGACCGGACGCACATCCGCGGGCACGCCGTGAACGCCACGCCGGAGGATCCCCAGTACCGGATCCGCAACGACGACTCGGGCCGGGACGTCGCCCATCGACCGGAGGTGCTGCGTCATGAGCCGAAGTGATGACCCGCAGCAGACGTACCGGGAGTTCACCGACGCGGTGAACATGAAGCCGGGCGAGCTCCAGAAGTGGCTGGAGACCGACGAGTCGAAGCACGTGGGCTGGCGAAAGGGCACCGCCGGCGGCGAGTCGGTGGGCCACGAGTCGGGCCGGAGGATCATCGACCTGCTGCGCAGCAAGCGCGACCAGCTCACCGCCGCCGACTACAAGCACATGCGCAAGGTCGTCGGGTACGTCCGGCGGCACATGGCCCAGCGGCCGAGCGGCGACGTGCGCCGCACCCGCTGGCGGTACTCGCTGATGAACTGGGGCCACGACCCGGTCAAGGCGCCGCTCCCGCCGCCGGGCGGCCCGTCCCGGAAGGCTCTGCAGCGGCACGGCGCCCCGCCGAAGGAACGCCGCGGGCCGGGCCGCTGACCCGGGCGCTTGACCCTGCCACTGACGGCAGGGTCGGACGATCGGCGGCATGAACGACGAACAGCAGCGGACCGTGGTGGTCACCGGCGCGGGCACCGTGTCCACGATTCGGTGCTCCGGTCAGTGGTCGGCGCTGTTCCAGTCGCGGCCCTCGCCCACGGAGACCTCCAGCGGCACGGAGAGCGGGTACGCCTCCCCCATCTCCTTGCGGACCAGCGCCTCCAGGGCCTCCCGCTCGCCGGGGGCGACCTCGAAGACCAGCTCGTCGTGCACCTGGAGGAGCATCCGGGAACGCAGCCCGGCGTCGCGCAGCGCGCTGTCGACGTGCAGCATGGCGACCTTGATGATGTCGGCCGCGGAGCCCTGGATGGGGGCGTTGAGGGCCATCCGCTCGGCCATCTCCCGGCGCTGCCGGTTGTCGCTGACCAGGTCGGGCAGGTAGCGGCGGCGGCCCAGGATGGTGGAGGTGTAGCCGTCCTGCCGGGCCCGGGCCACCACCTCCTGGAGGTAGTCGCGCACCCCGCCGAACCCGGCGAAGTAGTTCTCCATCAGGCCGCGGGCCTCCTCGGCGCTGATGCCGAGCTGCTGGGACAGGCCGAACGCGCTGAGCCCGTACGCCAGGCCGTAGTTCATCGCCTTGATCTTGCGGCGCTGGTCGGCCGTGACCTGGTCGACCTCGACGGTGAAGACCGAGGAGGCGGTGGCGGCGTGGAAGTCGTGCCCGGAGTTGAACGCCTCGATCAGCGCGTCGTCGGAGGACAGGTGCGCCATGATCCGCATCTCGATCTGGCTGTAGTCGGCGGTGAGCAGGCACTCGTAGCCCTCGCCGACCACGAAGGCGCGCCGGATCCGCCGCCCCTCCTCCGTGCGGATCGGGATGTTCTGGAGGTTGGGCTCGGTCGAGGAGAGCCGGCCGGTGGCCGCCACCGTCTGGTTGAACGTGGTGTGGATCCGGCCGTCGTCGGAGACCGACTTGAGCAGCCCGTCGACGGTCGTCTTGAGCTTGGCGACGTCACGGTGGCGCAGCAGGTGTTCCAGCACCGGGTGCGGGTTCTGCGCGTAGAGCCACTGGAGGGCGTCGGCGTCGGTGGTGTAGCCGGTCTTGATCTTCTTGGTCTTGGGCAGGCCCAGCTCACCGAAGAGGATCTCCTGGAGCTGCTTGGGCGAGCCCAGGTTGAACTCCCGCCCGACCGCCGCGTACGCGCCCTGGGCGGCGGCCTTCACCTCGGCGGCGAAGTGTGCCTCAAGCTCCGACAGGTAGTGGGTGTCGGCGGCGATGCCGGTGCGCTCCATGGTGGCGAGCACCCGCATGAGCGGCAGCTCGACGCCGGCCATCAGCCGGGCGGACTGCTCGCCGTCGCGGGACAGCTCGGCGTCGATCGCGTCGGCCAGGTCGAGGGTGGCCCGGGCCTGGAGCATGAGGTTCTGCTCGGCCGCGCCGTCGTCGCCCAGCCCGTCGAGGGTGAGCTGGCCGCTCTCCGGCGCGTCGACCCGCAGCTCCCGGTGCAGGTAGCGCAGCGCCAGGTCGGTGAGGTCGTAGGAGCGCTGGTCGGGGCGGGCCAGGTAGGCGGCGATCTGGGTGTCGCGGGAGATGCCCTGCAGGTCCCAGCCGTGCGCGGCGAAGGCCAGCACCGCCGGCTTGCTGTCGTGCAGCACCTTGGGGCGGGCCTCGTCGGCGAGCCAGCCGGCCAGGGCGCCCTCGTCCTTCGGGTCGAGCGTGGCCGGGTCGAACCAGGCGGCCGCGCCACCGGCGGTGGCCAGCGCCATCCCGGTCACGGCGGCGGTGTGCCGCCGGTTGGGGCCGGTGTCGAGCTTGACCGCCAGGCCGACCGGGGCGCCGGCCGGGGCGTGCGTGGCCAGCCAGCCGGCGAGCGCGCCGGGCTCGGTGAGCACCTGACCGGCCAGCTCGAAGCCGGCCTCGGCCTCCGGCTCGACGGCCTCCAGGTACTGGTAGAGCCGGTCGCGCAGGATGCGGAACTGGAGGGTGTCGAAGACCTGGTGCACGGCCTCCCGGTCCCAGCCCTGCCAGCGGGCGTCCTCCGGGCGCACCGGCAGCTCCAGGTCGGTGACCAGGCAGTTGATCTCGTAGTTGCGGATCACGTCGGCGAGCCGCTCGCGCAGGCTGTCGCCGGCCTTGCCCTTGATCTCGTCGGCCCGGGCCACGACGCCCTCGACCCCGTCGTAGAGGTTGATCCACTTGGCGGCGGTCTTCGGGCCGACGCCCGGGACGCCGGGCAGGTTGTCGCTGGTCTCGCCGACCAGGGCGGCCAGGTCCCGGTAGCGGCCGGGACCCACGCCGTACTTCGCCTCGACCGCGGCCGGGTCCATCCGGGCCAGGTCGGAGACGCCCTTGCGCGGGTAGAGCACCGTGACCTGGTCGCCGACGAGCTGGAACGCGTCCCGGTCGCCGGTGGTGATCAGCACGTCCATGCCCTGGTCGCGGGCCTGGCAGGCGAGGGTGGCGATGACGTCGTCGGCCTCGTAGCCCTCCTTCTCCACGACCGGGATGCGCAGCGCCGCGAGGACCTCCTTGACGAGGCTGACCTGGCCCTTGAAGTCGGTCGGGGTCTCGCTGCGGCCGGCCTTGTACTCCGCGTATTTCTCGGTGCGGAAGGAGCGGCGGGAGACGTCGAAGGCGACCACGATGTGGCTGGGCTGCTCGTCGCGGAGCACGTTGATCAGCATCGAGGTGAAGCCGTAGACGGCGTTGGTCGGCTGCCCCGTGGTGGTGGAGAAGTTCTCCACCGGCAGGGCGAAGAACGCCCGGTATGCCAGGGAGTGTCCGTCGACGAGGAGCAGGCGCGGCGTCGTAGCTGTCACGGCAGCGACTCTAGCCCGTGGGCCCGACATCCCGGCGGACCGCGGCACCGCGAAAAGCGGCGGCCGGCCGCCCCGGGTGGGGACGGCCGGCCGCCGGCGGGTACGACTCAGGCGACGCCGAGGTACGCCTCCTTGACCGCCGGGTCGTGCAGCAGGTCCCGGCCGGTGCCCTCCTTGACGATCCGGCCGGTCTCCAGCACGTAGCCCCGGTGGGCGCGGGAGAGCGCCTGCTGGGCGTTCTGCTCCACCAGGAGGATGGTGGTGCCCTGCTCGTTGATCCGGGTGATGATCTCGAAGATCTGCTGGATCAGCATCGGCGCGAGCCCCATCGAGGGCTCGTCGAGCAGCAGCAGCTTCGGGCGGGCCATCAGGGCCCGGCCCACCGCCAGCATCTGCTGCTCGCCGCCGGAGAGGGTGCCACCGGCCTGCTTGCGCCGCTCGTGCAGCCGGGGGAAGAGGTCCATGACCATCTTCATGTCCTCGGCGATGCCCGACCGGTCCTTGCGCGTGTACGCGCCCATCTCCAGGTTCTCCACGACGGTCATCCCGGGGAACACGCCCCGGCCCTCGGGCGCCTGCCCGATGCCCCGGACCACCCGCAGGTCGGCCCGCATCCGGGTGACGTCGGTGCCGTCGAAGACGATCGAGCCGGACGCCACCGGGCGCAGCCCGGAGATGGCCCGCATGGTGGTGGTCTTGCCGGCGCCGTTCGCGCCGATCAGAGCCACCACCTCGCCCTCGTTGACCGTCAGGCTGATCCCGTGCAGCGCCTGGATCCGCCCGTACAGCAGGGTCAGGTCGTTGATCTCAAGCAGCATCGGTCGGCACCCCCAGGTACGCGGCGATCACCTTCGGGTCCTCCCGGACCTCGGCCGGCAGGCCCTCGGCGATCTTCTTGCCGAACTCCAGCACCACGATGCGGTCGGTCACGCCCATGACGAGTCGCATGTCGTGCTCGATCAGCAGGATCGTCGTGCCATTGTCGCGGATCTTCCGGATCAGGCCGAGCAGTTCCTCCTTCTCCGCCGGGGTGAAGCCGGCGGCCGGCTCGTCCAGGCAGAGCAGGGTCGGATCGGTGGCCAGGGCCCGGGCGATCTCCAGCCGGCGCTGCTCGCCGTACGAGAGGTTGCGGGCCAGGTCCCCGGCGCGACGTTCGATGCCGACGAAGCGCAGCAGCTCGTGCGCCTTCTCGCGGCCCTGCCGCTCCTCCCGCCAGTGCCGCGGCAGCCGCAGCATCGCGGAGATCACGCTGGTCTTGTGGTGGGCGTCCGCGCCCACCATCACGTTCTCCAGCGCGGTCATCTCCGGGAAGAGCCGGATGTTCTGGAACGTCCGGGCGATGCCGGCCTTGGTGATCCAGCTCCGGCGCTTGCCGTTGACCCGCTGCCCGGCGAACCGGATCTCGCCCTCGGTGGGCCGGTAGACGCCGGTCATCGCGTTGAAGCAGGTCGTCTTGCCGGCGCCGTTCGGACCGATCAGGCCGAGGATCTCGCCCTTGTACAGGGTGAAGGCGACGTCGTTGAGGGCGACCACACCGCCGAAGCGGAGGGTGACGTGGTCGACCTCCAGCAGTGGCTCCCGCCCGGCCGCGGCGGTCTCGCCCGGCGTGGGCTCGACCGGCGTGTCCGCGCCCTTCTCCGGCGGGCTGCCGACCGTGCTGCGACCGTCGTCGGCGATGTCCCGCTCGCTGGTCTCGTCCCGCTCGCTGTGCATCTGCGGCTCACTCATTGGGCACCGTCTCCTGGGGAACCGCTTCCTTGCGCCGGTCGGCGAACTCCGCCGCCCGCCGCCGGTTGGGCACCAGACCCTGCGGCCGGAAGATCATCATGACGATGACCACCAGGCCGAAGACCAGGATCCGGTACTCGGCGGCGTCGAACTCCACCCCGATGAGGTCGCCGACGCCGCGCAGCCACTCCGGCAGGTACCAGGTGACCGCGCCGCCGACGATGGCGCCCTTGATGTTGCCGGCGCCGCCGAGGATCACCGCGGCGAGCACCAGGATGGAGCTCTCCAGCACGAACTGGTCGGAGTTGATGAACGTCTGCTTGCCGGCGAAGACCGCGCCGGTCAGGCCGGCCACGGCCGCGCCGATGGCGAACGCCCACAGCTTGTACTTGAACGTCGGCACGCCCATGATCTCGGCGGCGTCCTCGTCCTCGCGGATCGCCACCCAGGCCCGGCCGACCCGGCTGTTGGCCAGGTTCCGGATCAGCACCAGCACGATCAGGATGAGCGTCAGCATCAGCCAGTAGTACGGCCGGGCGTCCACCACCCCGAACAGCGGCTTGCCGTCCGTGCCGGTGCCCGGCGGGTGGGGGATCGCGGGAATGCCCCGCTGGCCCTGGGCGATGCCGTCCTGGCGGGCCGCGTAGAGCCGGATCATCTCGGCGAAGCCGAGGGTCACGATCGCCAGGTAGTCACCGCGCAGACGCAGCGTCGGGCCACCCAGGATCACGCCGGAGACCATCGCCACCATCACCGCCAGCGGCACCGCCGCCAGCCACGGCCAGTTCGTGCCGAACCGACTCTCCGGCGAGGTGAGCAGCGCCACGGTGTACGCGCCGAGCGCGTAGAAGCCGAAGTAGCCCAGGTCGAGCAGGCCGGCGAAACCGACCACCACGTTGAGCCCGACGGCCAGCAGGACGAACACCGCGGTGTCGAAGAGCACGCCGGCGAAGTCCGAACGGGTGGTGTAGAAGGCGAAGTAGTCGCTGCCGATGGGGAAGCCGAGGTACTCGTAGAACCACTTGTTGGGCAGGATGTAGAGCAGGACGATCAGCGCGGCGATCGCCGCCCAGCGCACCTGCTTCGGCATGGCCGCCCAGCGGGTCTTGATGCCCCCGGCCTTCTTCTTGTCCACGGTGGCGGTCATGCGCGCGCCCTCCCGAGAGATTCGCCGAGCAGACCGGTCGGCCGGAACATCAGCAGCACGATCAGCAGCACGAAGCCGGTGAAGTCCTTCCACTCGCCGCCGAAGAGGCCGGCCGCGTAGTTCTCCACCACGCCGAGCAGCAGGCCGCCCAGCAGCGCGCCGCGCAGGTTGCCGATGCCGCCGAGCACCGCGGCCGAGAAGGCCTTGAGCCCGATCAGGAAGCCGACGTTGAACTTGGTGTAGCCGAACCGGATGTCCCACAGCAGGGCGCCCACGCCGGCCATCAGGCCGCCGAGCACGAACACCAGCAGGATGACCCGGTTCTTGTTGACACCCATCAGCGCGGCGGTGTCCGCGTCCTGGGCGACCGCCCGGATGCCGCGGCCCAGCCGGCTGCGGTTCACGAACTGGTCCAGCGCGATCATCATGATCAGTGTGACGCCGAGGATGAGCAGCTGTCTGTTGGTCACCGCGGCGCCGAAGATGGTGAAGACCGTCTTCGACGGGACCAGTTCCGCCATGCCGAACGGGGCCCGGCGGGTGCCGATGCCGAACGACTCGGCGAGCACGAACGACGCGCCGATCGCGGTGATGAGGAAGGCCAGCGGCGGCGCGTTGCGGCGGCGCAGCGGCCGGTAGGCGACCAGTTCGACCGTGACCGCAGTGACGGCCGAGGCGGCCATCGCGACCACGAGACCGGCAACCAGCGCCAGGATCAGCGGGCCGAGGGCCGGGGCGGCCGCGTTCTGGTCGTACCCGAGGGCCTGCCAGGTCCACATGGCGGTGAAGGTACCGACCATGAAGACCTCGGAGTGAGCAAAGTTGATCAGGCGCAGAACGCCGTACACCAGGGTGTAGCCGAGGGCGATGAGCGCGTAGATCGCGCCCTGCTCCAGGCCGGTGATGGTCAGCGCCGGGAAGTTTCCGAAGAGCTCATCGAAGTTCAAGTGGGGGCTCCAACTGTGCGGCCAAGCGGTGCGGCCGGGAGGAAGTACTCCCGGCCGCACGCCTGGTGTCCCGTGCCGGGACCGGACGAACCGGTCAGGACTTGGGGATCTCGATGTCGGGGACGACCTTGCCCGCGTTCACCTTGAACGCCCAGACCAGCACCTGGGCCGGGTCCAGCTCGCCGTTGGACTCGAACTTGTAGGTGACGCCGGTGGCGCCGCCGGTGCCGTTGTAGGAGTTGATGAAGCTCAGCAGGTCGGCGCGGGTACCCTTGCCGGCCTTGATGCCCTCAAGCATGATCTTCGTGATGTCGTACGACACGTCGGCGTAGGTGCCCGGCTCGGCGTTGTCGAAGGCCGCCTTGTAGTCGGTCACGAAGGAGCCCTTGGCCGCGGTGGCCGGGGCGCACGGGCAGGTCAGGATGGTGCCCTCGGCGACCTGCTCGCCGGCGACCTTGATGAAGTTGGCGTCGTTGACACCGTCACCGGCGACCATCGTGCCCTTCCAGCCCGCGCCCTTGAGCTGCTTGAGCAGCAGGCCGGCCTCGGTGTAGTAGCCACCGAAGAAGAGGACGTTCGCACCGCTGCTCTGGATCTTGGTGACGACGGCGGAGAAGTTGGTCTGCTTGACCTGGATCTTGTCCTCGCCCGCGACCGAGCCGATGACCTTCTTCACCTCGTCCACCAGGCCCTGGCCGTACGCCGACTGGTCGTCGACCACGTAGACCTTGTCGGCCTTCAGGACGTTCTTGATGTACCGACCGGCGGCCGGGCCCTGCGAGGTGTCGTTACCGACGCCCCGGTGGAAGATCTTCCAGTTCTTGGTGCTGAGGCTCGGGCGGGTCGCCGACGGGGTGATGATCGGCAGGCCGGCCTCGTCGAAGATCGGGTCCGCCACCTCGGACTCACCGGAGAACGCCGGGCCGATGATGCCGACGACCTTGCTGTCGCCGACCGCCTGCTGCGCCAGGGACGGCGCCTTGGCCGGGTCGCCCTGCGAGTCGTACTCGGAGATCTGGACCTTGCAGTCCGCGTTGTCCTTGTTGTACTGGTCGATGGCCAGCTTGGTGCCGTTGCGCATGTGGATACCGAGACCCGCGGCGTCACCGGTCAGCGGGCCGAAGAAGCCGATCTTCAGGTCGCAGGCGGCCTTGCTGCCACCCGCCTCACTACCACTGTCAGCCTTGCAGGCCGCGCCACTGAAAACGAGCGCGCCGATGGCCACGCCACCCAGCACCCGTGCGAGCTTCTGCCTCACGGCTCGTACCCTCCTCCGTCCGATGGCCCGGAAACCACCCACCGCGAATTGGACCTTGCAGGGGTGGCCCGGACCGACCGCGATCCCGGTCTGGGCCGGGACGTTATCCCACCAGCGGGCCGCGAAGGTAGACCTGGGAAGCGGGGTTGACCTAACCGTTACGTTGAGTGGCCGGATTCACAGAAGTGCTGTAACACACGGGTCCGCGTGGCGGGAAAATCGGACATCCGACACCGAGCGGAAACACGCTGGTGGGAGGCTCACCCGGGCCCCCACGGCCCGCGCGACGCCCACACCCGCGCCCCCGCGCCGCCGTCCACCAGCAGCAGCGCCCCCTCACCCGCTGCGGTCACCGCCACCGTCCGGTCGCTCCCCGCCGGCACCGCCACCGGCAACGCCACCGGCGACCACCGCACACCGTCCGTCGAGAACCAACCCGCACGCTCCGCCGACCCGGCCACCACCGCCCACACGCCGTCGCCCCGCGCGGCCAGCCCCCACACCCGGCCCGGCCGGTCCGTGCCCGCGCCGCCCAGACCCCCACCCGGCCGCCAGGCGTCGCCCTCACCCCGCCAGGCGCCCAGACCCTCGCCGCGCCGGCCGACCGCCACCATCCGGTCCCCCGCCCGCACCACCCGCTGAAGGTCCTCGTCCGCGCCACCGCCCGGCAGCACCGCGCGCCGCCAGGCCGACCCGTCCGCCGAGGTCCACACCACGGCCCGGGATCCGGTACGCCCCGACGCCAGCACCGAGCCCACCATGAGCCATCCCGACGCCGTCGCCGCGCCGTCCGCCACCCAGGGCCGGCCCGTCGCGTCCGCGGCCAGCCCCGGCACCGCGCTCACCAACCGGAACTCCGACCCGTCCGGCGACACCCAGGCCGCCGCGCCGGTCGCCCGGTTGCCCGAGAGCAGCCAGCCGCGCGGCCCGCCCGCGATCCGGCCCACGTTCACCGCGTCCGCGCCACCGAACACCTCGAACTCGGCCGGCACCTCGACCAGCGAACCGGCCGCCACCTGCCGCCAGGTGCTGATCCGCGGATTGCCGTGCACCCCGCCGCTCTTGCCGCCCACCGCGCCCAGCCGGCCGTCCCGGCAGCCCGCCGCCGTCAACACGTTCTCCACCCCGTAGGGGCTGCGCGGCACCGGCCGCAGCGGCGTCCAGGTGGCCGCGTCGGCGCTCGACCAGGCCGCCGGGTGCGTCACCCCTGCGGCGTCCACCACCGCGCCCACCACGAACCAGCGGCCGGCGCAGGACGCCACGTCGCGCAGCGCCAACCGGCCGGACAGGCCGGACGGCATCGGCAGGCTGACCGGCTGCCAGGCCGGCCGCAGCGGCTCGGGCTCGGGGGCGGGCGCGGGCTCGGCCCGGCCGGACGAACGGCAGGCAGCGAGCAGCACCACGAGCAGGCCGAGCACCGCCAGCGGACGCCGCATGGCGGCGATCGTATCGACCGGGGCCGACACCGGGAACCCGGCTAGCCGCGCGCCTTTCGATGTCCCCGGGCCGGAATCAGGAGGCCGGCTGGGCCACCTCGCCGCCGGCGGTCTCGGCGAGGATCCGCTCGGCGACCTCCTTCATGGTCATCCGGTGGTCCATGGCGGTGCGCTGGATCCACTTGAACGCCTGCGGCTCGGTCATCCCGTACGTCGTCATGAGCGCGCCCTTGGCCCGCTCGACGGTCTTGCGGATCTCCAGCCGGTCGGTGAGGCCCGCGACCTCGGCCTCCAGCGCGGCGATCTCGGAGTAGCGCGACAGCGCGATCTCCACGGCCGGCACGAGGTCGCTCTTCTGGAACGGCTTGACCAGGTAGGCCATCGCGCCGGCCGCGCGGGCCCGCTCCACCAGGTCACGCTGGCTGAACGCGGTCAGGATGATGACCGGGGCGATCCGGGCGCCGGCGATCCGCTCGGCGGCGGCCAGCCCGTCCATGATCGGCATCTTGATGTCGAGGATGACCAGGTCCGGCTTCAACTCCTCGGCGAGCTTGACGGCGGTTTCGCCGTCACCGGCCTCGCCGACCACCTCGTAGCCCTCTTCCACCAGCATCTCGGCCAGGTCCAGCCGGATGAGCGCCTCGTCCTCGGCGATCAGAACGCGCTTGCGCTCGGCATCCGTCGGCGTCTCGGCCACGAGCCACTCCCACCAGTTCGAACCCGACACCGCCGTGCCGGGTGTCGTCGCCCATAGCCTAATGGGTAGTCTGTCGAAGCCGGATTACGGAACGCCCCTGTACTCCAACCGGAAGAGAGACGGAGCTCAAACCTCCGACAGTGTGGGTTCGAGTCCCACCGGGGGCACCGAAAGTGTCGTACGGGCGTTCGAGAATGTCCGTGTGCACTCACCCGAAATACGTGCCCGCGCACGGCAGCTCTACCTTGGCGGGGCGACCGTCGCCGAGGCTGCCCGCGCCGTCGGGGTCTCATATCCCACCGTCAGAGAGTGGTGCAAGGTCCGACCGGACGCGAAGCAGCAGGGCACTGCGCTGCGATGTTTCCGCTGCCGCCCGGACATCGACCATCCGACAGATTCCACGGCGTATGCCTACTTACTCGGCCTGTATCTGGGCGACGGGCATCTTGTGACCACGACGCGCGTGCCGGTGCTGCGAGTCTCCTGCAGCAACAGCTGGCCAGGCCTGATCGACGCGTGCGACGCCGCCATGCGGCGGGTCATGGCGGAGAAGGTGCAGCGCGTCCCGCAACAGGGCTGCGTCAATGTCCAGAGCTACGGCAAGCACTGGCCGTGCCTGTTTCCCCAGCACGGGCCCGGCAAGAAGCACGAGCGGCCAATCGTCCTGGCCGACTGGCAGCGGACCATCGTCGAGGCCCACCCCGGCGACTTCCTGCGCGGCCTGTTCCACTCCGACGGTTGCCGGTTCGCCAACCGGGTCGTGGTGCGCGGCAAGGAGTACGTCTACCCGCGCTACATGTTCACCAACGAGTCGGCGGACATCATGGGCCTCTGCCAGTGGGCCCTGGACCTGCTGGGCATCGCCTGGCGGATGAACCGGCGCAACTCGCTGTCGGTGGCGCGGCGGGGCGCCGTGGCGGCGCTGGACCGCCACGTCGGCCCGAAGACCTGACCCTCGTCAGAGCACCGCGAGCGCCTGTGCCAGGTCGGCGCGCAGGTCCTCCGGGTCCTCCAGCCCGACGGACAGGCGCAGCAGCCCGCCGCACGGCTTGGCGTCGCCTTCGACCGGCCGGTGGGTGAGCGAGGCCGGGTGCTGGATCAGCGTGTCGACGCCGCCGAGCGACACGGCGTGGGTGATGAGCCGGCAGGCGCCGGCGACGGCGGCCGCGGCGGGGGCGCCGCCGCGTACCTCGAAGGCGAGCAGGCTGCCGGGGCCGGACATCTGCCGGCCGACGAGCCCGGCCGGGTCGCCGACGCTGGGGTGGTGCACCCGGGCGACGGCGGGGTGGTCGGAGAGCCAGGCGGCGAGTTTCTCGGCGCCGGCCTGCTGGGCGCGGACCCGCAGCGGCAGGGTCTGGAGGCCGCGGTGCAGGAGGTAGGCGCCGAGCGGGTGCAGGACGGCGCCGGTGACGGCGCGGACCTGGCGCAGGCGGGCGGCCCAGTCGGGGGCGCAGGCGACGACGCCGGCGAGGACGTCGCCGTGGCCGCCGATGCTCTTGGTGGCGCTGTGCAGCACGAGGGCGGCGCCGTGCCGGGCGGGCTGCTGGAGCACGGGGGTGGCGACGGTGTTGTCGACGAGCAGCGGCGCGTGGCCGGCGGCGGTGGCGAGGGCGGCGATGTCGACCAGGTCGAGGGTGGGGTTGGCCGGGGTCTCGACGACGACCAGGGCGGTGTCGGGGCGGACGGCGGCGGCGACCTCGTGGGGCCGGGCCCAGGTGACCTCGGTGCCGAGCAGGCCGGTGGCGAGCACGTGGTCGGTGCCGCCGTAGAGGGGGCGGACGGCGACGACGTGGCGCCTGCCGTCGCGGGTGGCGGCGAGCAGGGTGGCGGTGAGGGCGGCCATGCCGCTGGCGAAGGCGACGGCTTCGGCGGTGCCTTCGAGTTGGGCGAGGGCGGTTTCGAAGCGGGCGACGGTGGGGTTCCAGAGCCGCTGGTAGACGGCGCTGCCGCCGGCGGGGAGGGTGCCGCCGGTGGCGAGGGTCTCGTAGTCGTCGCCGCCGCCGGCCACGGAGGGCAGCGGGTTGGTGGTGGAGAAGTCGATGGGCGGCACGTGGACGCCGAGAGCCGCGAGGTCCTCGCGTCCGGCGTGCACGGCTGCGGTGTCCACGGCGGTCATGCCGGAAGCGTCGAACATGAGCGCGCTGTCGGGCAAGAGGAGCGAAGATGATTCTGCGCTGACCCCTTCCGGGTGTGGGAAGTTCGGGGAAGGATGGTCGCATGCCTGTCGCACCGAATGATGTACGGCCCTTCGCGGCGCTGGACGACACCGACCGCGCGATCCTGGCCGAGCTGGCGGCGGACGGGCGGCTGCCGAACAACGCCCTCGCCGAGCGGGTGGGGGTGGCGCCGTCGACGTGCCTGACGCGGACCCGGGCCCTGCGCGAGTGCGGGGCGATCCGGGGGTTCCACGCGGAGGTGGACCCGGCGGCCGTGGGGCTGCCGTTGCAGGCGCTGGTGTCGGTGCGGCTGGCGGCGCACGAGCGGGCGGCCGTGGACGCGTTCCGGGCCCGGTCGGTGCGGCTGCCGGGGGTGGTGTCGGTGTTCCACGTGGCGGGCGCGGAGGACTACGTGCTGCACGTGCGGGCGGCGTCGGGCGACGCGCTGCGGGACTTCGTGCTGGACCATCTGGCGGTGGATCCGGCGGTGCAGCACACCCAGACGAGTCTGATCTTCGAGCAGGCGCGCGGTATGGGCTGAGCCACCCGGGGGAACAAATCCGGCGCGCGGCGGGTTGATCAAGTCGTGATCGACGTACCCCTGTCTGTTCTTGATCTTGCTCCGGTGGCCGCCACCGGCAGCGCCGGCGAGGCGCTGCGGCACACGACCGAGCTGGCCCGCCGCACCGAGGAGCTGGGCTACCGCCGGTTCTGGGTGGCCGAGCACCACAACATGCCGGCGATCGCCAGTTCCGCGCCGGCGGTGCTGCTGGCGCACCTGGCCGCGCACACCTCCACGATCCGGCTGGGTTCCGGTGGCGTGATGCTGCCCAACCACGCCCCGCTGGTGGTGGCCGAGCAGTTCGGCACGCTGGAGGCGCTGCACCCGGGCCGGATCGACCTGGGCATCGGGCGCGCGCCGGGCACCGACCAGGTGACCGCGCTGGCGCTGCGCCGGACCATGGAGGGGCTGTCGGCGGAGCACTTCCCGCGGGAGCTGGCCGACCTCATGAACTACTTCAGCGGCGCGGAGCCGGGCCCGATCACGGCGACCCCCGGCAACGGGCAGTCGCCGGAGGTGTGGCTGCTCGGGTCGAGCGGGTTCAGCGCCCAGCTGGCCGGGCTGCTCGGGCTGCCGTTCTCGTTCGCGCACCACTTCAGCGCGCAGAACACCATCCCGGCGCTCCAGCTCTATCGGCAGAGCTTCCGGCCGTCGCAGTGGCTGGAGCAGCCGTACGCCATGGTGGCGGTCAACGCGGTGTGCGCGGAGACCGACGAGCGGGCCGAGTGGCTGGCGGGTCCGGCCGGGTTGTCCTTCCTGAAGCTGCGGTCGGGGCGGCCGGAGCCGCTGGTCAGCCCCGAGGAGGCGGCGGCCTACCCGTACTCGGAGCTGGAGCGCGAGTTCGTGGCGCAGCGCCGCGACGGGCAGGCGACCGGTTCGCCGGAGACGGTGGCCCGGCAGCTCGGCGCGCTGCTGGAGCGCACCGACGCCGACGAGCTGATGCTGACCACGATGGTCTACGACGTGGCCGACCGGGTCCGCTCGTTCGAGCTGATCGCCGAGAAGGTGGCCGGTGGCCTGCGCCGGAAGGGCTGAAACACGCTCGTCATAGCCACGTCACCCGACCGTCGCGCGGACCGCCTAACTTTGGTTCCGGTGGTGGTACGGCATTCCCGGTCGGGACGGGTCGGGAATGCCGCGGTGTGGTGCACCGGGTCGCCGGCGGAGCGGGTTCCGCGGCCGGCGACCCGGTGCCTTTCCACCGCTCAGCGCAGGTAGATGTTCGGCGCGGGCGGGGTGCTCATGCCGTCACCGAGGTGGAAACCCGGGTGCGGCGGCTGGTTGTAGGCGGTGTTCTGCCAGGCGACGGCGACCCGGTACTGCGGGTCGTGCATGAGCGTCGGCAGGCGCAGGCCGGTCGGGGTGGGCGTGCCGTAGATGCGCAGCGCCCCGGGCCGGCGGAGAGGGGTACGCCGCGCTGACGTGACGAGATCGACGTCGGTGACTGGCTCCACGCCCCGTCGGGGTAGGACAACGCTTTCCCGCCGCACAACCGCCCCCGCCCACTCCCTCGCCACGGACCCGGGGCCGTGACGCCGCCCTCCCCCGCGATCTTGCAGTTACTGCCCCGGCAGATGGGGCGAAAGCCTCAGCAGGCGGGCACAAAGTGCAAGATCGCGGGTCGGGGAGGCCGGGTGGGCCGAGGGGGTCAGCCCTCGACGGCGGCGGCGAGCCGGCGGGGCTCCTCCGCGGCGGGGGCGACCTCGGCGGCGGGAGCAGCGGCGACGGCGGCCGGGGCGGCCGCGGGGGTGGTCGGGGTGGTGGGCTGGGTGGCGAGGGCGGCCTCGGCGACGGCGCGGGCCCGGCGGGTGCGGCGCAGCGCCCGCGCCGCCAGCACCAGGGCGACCAGCCAGCCGGCGCCGAGCACCGAGTACACCAGGGCCGGGACCGGGCCGCCCAGTTCGCCGGCGCGCAGCAGGGTGCGGGTGTTGGTCAGCACGATCACGCCGCCGATGACGGCGCCGAGCAGTTGGGCGGGGACGATGCGGACCAGCCAGGCGGCGATCGGCGCGGCGATCAGGCCGCCGATCAGCAGGGCGGCCACGGTGGGCAGCAGGAAGCCGTCGGAGCCGAGGCCGATCAGGAAGCCGATGCTGGCCGCGCCGGCCACCAGGAACTCGGAGGTGTCCACCGAGCCGATCACCTTGCGCGGCTCCATCCGGCCGGAGACCAGCAGCGCCGGGGTGGCGACCGGGCCCCAGCCGCCCCCACCCGTGGCGTCGACGAAGCCGGCGAACAGGCCGAGCGGGGCCAGGAAGCGGCTGCGCAGCCGGCCGGCGGCCCGGGCGGCGCGCAGTGGCCGGGAGAACCGGACCAGCAGGTAGGCGCCGAGGGTGAACAGGATGGCGGCCATCCAGGGCGCGGCCGACTCGGTGGAGATGGAGCTGAGGAAGGTGGCGCCGGCGAACGAGCCGACCGCGCCGGGCAGCGCGATCCGGCTCACCACCCGCCAGTCGACGTTGCCGAACCGCCAGTGCGAGACGCCGGCGGCGAGGGTGGTGCCGATCTCGGCCAGGTGCACCGAGGCGGAGGCGGCGGCCGGCGCCACCCCGGCGAAGAGCAGCAGGGTCGAGGAGGTCAGCCCGTACGCCATGCCGAGCGCGCCGTCGACCAGTTGCGCGGCGAGCCCGACGAGGGCGAGGACCAGCAGCTTGCGCACGAGCGCCCCCTGACTTTTCGGCATCTCCTATCGACTTGGTCGACAATGCGGCACGGAGGCGCTCTAGGTCAAGTCCTCCATCCGGTTGATGGGACGCGCCGGACGGCGCGGCGGGCGCGCGGGACGGCGGCGCCGGGACACCGAGGGGAGCGTCAGCTCCAGGCCCGGGGGTCGGCGGCCAGCTCGTTGACCCGGCCGGGCAGGCTGCCGCCGGCCACGTCGGCGATGGTGACCAGTTCGAGGATCTCCCGCTCGCTGGCCCGCAGCGCGATCCACACGTCCTGGAGGGCGCGGGCGGCGCCCTGGTAGCCGAGCTGCTCGGGGCGCTGGCCGCGTACGTGGGCGAGGGGGCCGTCGATGACCCGGATCACCTCGGCCAGGGAGATCTCCGACGCGGGGCGGGCCAGCCAGTAGCCGCCCTCGGGCCCGCGCTGGGCGTGCACGATGCCGCCCCGGCGCAGCTGGAGCAGGATGCTCTCCAGGAACTTCGGCGGGATGTCCTGGGCGCGGGCGATCTGCTCGGCGGTCACCGGCCGGCTCCGCCCGGCTGTCGCGCCGTCGGCGACCGAGGCCAGTTCGGCGGCCGCGCGGAGGGCGTAGTCGACCCGTGCGGAGAGGCGCATGCCGGCAAGGTTAGTCGCCTGGTCAGCCGCCCGGACTCCCGACCCTCGGCCGAACGGTCACGGTTGCCCGGTCACGCGCCGACGCGGCGCAGCAGACCCTCCTGCACGGCGCTGGCGATGTGCCGGCCGTCGGTGGTGAACATCCGGCCGGTGGCCAGGCCCCGGGCGCCGGACGCGGACGGGCTCCAGCAGTCGTAGAGGAACCACTCGTCGGCGCGGAACGACCGGTGGAACCACAGCGCGTGGTCGAGGCTCGCGCCCACCACTCCCCCGGGCCCCCACACCTCGCCGTGCACCGACAGCACCGAGTCGAGCAGCGTCAGGTCGGAGGCGTACGTGAGGGCACAGGCGTGCAGCAGCGGATCGTCGGGGAGCTTGCCGTCGATGCGCATCCAGACCCGCTGGTGCGGTTCGGCGGGCCGGTCGCCGGGGCGTACCCAGCCGGGCTCGCCGACGTAGCGGACGTCGATGGGGCGCGGGATCTGGCCCCAGATGCCGAGCCGCTCCGGGTAGCGGGAGAGCCGGTCGGTCATGGTCGGGACCTGGTCCGGGGCGGGCACGTCGGGCGGGATCGGCGCGTGGTGGTCCAGCCCCTCCTCCTGCCGCTGGAACGAGGCCGACATGAAGAAGATCGGCTTGTCGTGCTGGAGCGCCACGGAGCGGCGCACCGAGAACGAGCGGCCGTCCCGGACGTTCTCCACCTGGTATTCGATGGGCTCGGCGGGGTCGCCGGGGCGGACGAAGTAGCCGTGCAGGGAGTGCACGAACCGCTCCGGGTCGACGGTGCGCCCAGCGGCGACCAGGGCCTGGCCGGCGACCTGGCCGCCGTACACCCGCTGGGGGCCCACCGGCGGGCTCATCCCCCGGAAGGTCATCTCGCCGGTGTGGTCGAGGTCCAGCACCTCCAGGAGCTGGTCGACCGCGGCCTGCCCGTTCGCCGCCGGACGCTCCGTCACTGCAGGGCCCGCGCGGACGCAGCGTCCACCAGCGACCCGAGCTGGTGCACGCGCAGGGTGTTGGTGGAGCCGGGGGTGCCGGGCGGGCTGCCCGCCACGATCACCACGTAGTCGCCGGGGTTGGCCCGGTTGAGGCCGAGCAGCGCCTGGTCGACCTGGCGGAACATGTCGTCGGTGTGCTCGACGAACGGCATGAGGAAGGTCTCCACGCCCCAGGAGAGGGCCAGCTGGTTGCGCACCTCGGGCACCGGGGTGAAGGCCAGCAGCGGCAGGTCGCAGTGCAGCCGGGCCAGCCGCTTGACGGTGTCGCCGGTCTGCGAGAAGGCGACCATGGCCTTGGCGCCGATGGCCCGGGCGATCGAGGAGGCGGCCACGGTGAGCGCGCCACCGTGGGTACGCGGGTCATGCTGCAGCCGCGGCACGCCGATCGAGCCGGCCTCGGTGGTCGTGATGATCTTCGCCATGGTGCTGACCGTGAGCACCGGATACTTGCCGACGCTGGTCTCGCCGGAGAGCATCACGGCGTCCGCGCCGTCGAGCACCGCGTTGGCCACGTCGGAGGCCTCGGCGCGGGTGGGGCGCGAGTTCTCGATCATGGAGTCGAGCATCTGGGTGGCCACGATGACCGGCTTGGCGTTCTCCCGGCAGAGCTGCACGGCGCGCTTCTGCACCAGGGGCACCTGGTCCAGCGGCAGTTCGACGCCGAGGTCGCCGCGGGCCACCATGACGCCGTCGAACGCCAGCACGATCGCTTCGAGGTGGTCGACCGCCTCGGGCTTCTCGACCTTGGCCAGCACCGGGCGGACGACGCCCTCCTCGGCCATGATCGAGTGGACGAGCTTGATGTCCTCGGGCGAGCGGACGAAGGAGAGCGCGACGAGGTCGACGCCCAGGCCGAGGGCGAAGCGCAGGTCCTCGGCGTCCTTGTCCGACAGGGCCGGGACGCTGACCGCCACGTTCGGCAGCGAGACGCCCTTGTTGTTGGAGACCGGGCCGCCCTCGGTGACCAGGACGCGGATGTCGTTGCCCGTGACGTCGCTGACCTCGACCGCGACCCGGCCGTCGTCGATCAGCAGCCGGTCGCCCGGCTTCACCTCCTGCGGCAGCTTGCGGTAGGTGCAGGAGACCCGCTCCTTGGTGCCGACGACGTCGTCGCCGGTGATGACCACCGAGTCGCCGGTGCGCCACTCGTGCGGGCCGTCGGCGAACTTGCCGAGGCGGATCTTGGGACCCTGGAGGTCGGCGAGCACGGCGACCGGCTGCCCGGCCGCGTCGGCCGCCTCCCGGACCAGCCGGTAGACCGCTTCGTGGTCCTCGTGACTGCCGTGGCTGAAGTTGAGCCTCGCCACGTTCATGCCCGCCTCGACGAGGCCCCGGATGCGCTCGGGGGACGAGGTGGCGGGGCCGAGAGTACAGACGATCTTCGCGCGGCGTGTCACGCCCATCAGGCTAGTCTCTCCTCCGGGTCGACCTACCGGCCGACCCCTTTCGGACTGCGGAACAGTGTCCAACGACGCGCGATACCCGCGCCGGCGGGCGGTGTGGCACCGCACCGGGGACGTCGTGTGTGGCGGGCATCGGCGACCGCGCGGCGGAAATCGTACCGCTCGCGTTCATCCCTCGGCGGAGCGCTCCCGGAGATCCACCGGCGCCACCCGGGTGCCGGTGTCGCCCGTGCGAACCCGGGCGCGGGCGGCGTGGCCGGGGGCACGGTCGGCACCGCCGAGAAGCGGGGCGTGGCCGCGCACCGGGCGGGTGGACCACCCGGTCGCCCGGACGACGGTCAGCCCTGCGCCTTGACGAGGGGGAACTCCAGCGAGCCGGCCGGGCAGAGGAAGGTGAGCACCTCGACCCGGTAGAGCCCGGCCTGCACGGCCGGGTCGGCCTCCATCACGCTGCGGACGTCGTCGACCGAGCCGGTGCGGGCCAGCCCGAACCCGATCGGCGGGTCCGGTTCGCGGGCCGGGCCGTCCACCGAGCCGTCGACCAGGACGATGCCCCGCCGTTGCAGCGCCTGCATGTGCTGGATGTGCTCGGCCTGGAGCCGTTGCACGGTCTCCTCGGGCAGCGCCCGGCCCGACGGTCCCGGGTAGAGCACGATGCACTCGTACGTGTCGAGCGCCAAGTCGAGCCGTGGCGTCGCGGCCATGCGCACCTCCAGACCACCGTCCCGCCCAGCGTCGCACGGCGGTCGGCGCCGCCGGGGCCGCTCGCCGCAACTGCCGGCCCGGCCGGCCGGGTTGCCGACCCGCTGGGCCGTTCGTCCGGCGGTGGACCGCCGGCGCCGCGGAACCGGTGCGGGCGGAAACACACGACGCGGGACGTTGGCGACGGCGATTCGCGGGAAAGAGTCCCGGTCGCGGGGCGGTGACCGCCGCCGACGACGACGCACAGGAGGACCGCCATGACGACCAGCACCCGGCCCGCGAAGGACTCGGGCACCTACCGGATCGGCGGGGACCTCCAGGTCGACCGGCTCGGCTACGGGGCCATGCAGATCACCGGGCCCGGGGTGTGGGGTGATCCGAAGGACCCGGCCGAGGCGGTGCGGGTGCTGCGCCGGGCGTACGAGCTGGGCGTGACCTTCATCGACACCGCCGACTCCTACGGCCCCTTCGTCAGCGAGCTGCTGATCAAGGAGGCGCTGCACCCGTACGCCGACGACCTGGTCATCGCGACCAAGGCCGGGCTGACCCGCTCCGGTCCGGGCGACTGGCGGCCGGTGGGCCGCCCCGAGTACCTGCGCCAGCAGTGCGAGCTGAGCCTGCGCCACCTGGGCCTGGACTGCATCCCGCTCTACCAGCTGCACCGGATCGACGAGAAGGTGCCGCTGGAGGACCAGATCGGCGAGCTGGCGCTGCTCAAGCAGGAGGGGAAGGTGCGGCACATCGGGCTCTCCGAGGTGACCGTCGCGCAGATCGAGGCGGCCCGGCGGATCACCCCGATCGTCTCGGTGCAGAACCTCTACAACCTGGCCGACCGCAGCGCCGAGGACGTGCTGGAGCACTGCGAGCGCAACGACCTGGCGTTCATCCCCTGGTTCCCGATCGCCACCGGCAACCTGGCGCGGCCGGGCGGCCCGCTCGACGCGATCTCCACCGAGCACGGCGCGACGCCCGCGCAGCTCGCCCTCGCCTGGCTGTTGCGCCGGTCGCCGGTCATGCTCCCCATTCCGGGTACGTCCTCCGTGGCGCACCTGGAGGAGAACGTCGCGGCCGCCGAGGTGCGGCTCAGCGACGACGAGTTCGAGGCGCTCGCGAAGGCCGCCTGAGCCGCCCCCGTGTCCGGGCTCGACGGCCGCGCGCGCGACCGTCGAGCCCGGACACGGGTTCAGAGGGCGAAGCAGTTGGGCCGGATCGCGGCGCCGGCGAGCACCTGCCGCACGACGCTGTAGGTGGTGCCGTCGAGGATCAGGCCCAGGTGGCCGACGATCCGCAGCGGGCACCACGCCTGCACCAGGACGTTGGTGGCGCCGTCGCCGAGGGCGGCGTTGTCCACCGGCAGGACCAGCTCGTCCTGCCAGGTGCGGACGGTGGTCCAGCGGACCGCGCCCGGGGTGTCGTCGCCGCCGTTGAGGTCGGTGAGGAAGCCGGACCCGACGGACATCTGCTGGCAGGCGACGATGCCCGCGCAGCTGCCCAGCCCCAGGAAGTTGAGGATGTTGGCGGCGTAGGTGCCCTGCTGGGGGCTGCCCAGGCTCACGTAGCGGTCGACCTTGTCGGCGCCGCCGAGGAACTTCACGTACCAGCGGGAGACCAGGCCGCCCTCGGAGTGGGTGACGATGTCGACCTTCGCCGCGCCGGTGGCGGCGCGGACCTGGTCCACGTAGGACGACAGGGCGCGGGCGGACTCGCGGATGTCGCCGAAGCCGAGACCCGGCAACTGGTAGATGGAGACTCGGTAGCCGTCGGCGCGCAGCCGGGCGGCGATCGGCTCGTACGCGATGGAGACCCCGATCAGGCCGCCGACCACGATGACCGGGTTGGCCCCGGCGGCGGCTTCGGCCGTGGTGGCCTCGGCCGTGCTGGTGGTGGCTGCGGTGGAAGTGGGCTCGGCGTGGGCGGCGGTGGCCGGGACGAGCAGGACGGTGACGGCCGCGGTGGCGGCCAGGATCGTTCGGAGCAGCATGGACTGCACCTCCGGTGGGAGGCCCCGGCGAACCGGGAGGACGGGTGGGGGGATCCGATCGATCGTGGGAACGATGATGCGTGTCCGATTTCACACACGTCAATGGAAAGTTACGCGCGGGTAACCAGTTGTGCCGCTGGGAGCACAAATCGGCGTATCGGACAGCGGCCAGGGTGGTCGCGGGATGGCATGCTGGGCGCCGTGTCCGCCCCACCGCCGCCGGAGAAGCCGCTCCGGGTGATGCCCTGGTGGCTGGCGCTGCTCGGGCTGCTGGTCGCCGTCCTGCTCGGCTGGCTGGTGCTGGACCGGCTGCTCGCCGAGGCCGACCGCGCCACCCAACCCGACACCCGTGCCACGCTGCGCGTCGACGCCATCCGCACCGGTCTCACCGTGGTCGCCGGCACCGGCGGCGGGCTGGCGCTGCTGCTCGCCGCCCGTCGACAGTGGATCAACGAGCGGGGACAGCGGCACCAGGAGGCCGTCGCCGCCCGCGACCAGGCGCACCGCGACCGCGTGCAGGAACACGCCGAGGCGGTCGCCGACGCCGGCCAGCGGCACCAGGAGCGGCAGGCCGCGGCCGCCGAACACGACGCCGCCGAGCGGCGCCTCACGGAGCTGTACGTCCGGGCCATCGAGCTGGTCGGCAGCGACAACCCGGCGGTACGCCTCGGCGGCCTGCACGCCCTGGAACGGCTCGGCCAGGACAACCCGGAGCAGCGGCCGACCATCGTGGCGGTGCTCTGCGCGTACCTCCGGATGCCCCCGCCCGACGACCCGCGCGAGACCGAGGTGCGCCGTACCGCGCAGCGGATGCTCGCCCGCCACCTCCGCGCGGACGGGGACGGCTGGTGGCCCGGCATCGCGCTGGACCTGACCGGCGCCCGGCTGGACGACTTCGACGCCGCCGGCTGCACCCTGATGGACCTGGACCTCACCGGCGCGGTCTGCACCGGCACCACGAGCTTCGCCGGGGCGGTCGCGCACGGGCGGCTGCGGCTGGCCGCCGAGTTCGCGGACGTGGTGTTCGACGACCTCACCGGCGACGCCGAGGTCGTGCTGGACGACGCCCGCTGCACCGGCCGGGTGAGCTTCGACCGCGCCGACCTCGGCGCGCTGTCCTGCCGGGGAGCCAGCTTCGCGGAGGTCTCCTTCCGTGGCGCCACGCTGCGGCAGCCGAGCAGCTTCGACCGGGCCCGGTTCGCCGGCAGCGCCACCTTCCGGGAGGCGGTGTTCGAGGGTGGGCTGTCCATGGAGCACGCCACCTTCGCGGGGTACGCGGGCTTCCACCGCACCCGGTTCGCCGACATGGCGCTGTTCCGCTGGACCGAGTTCGGCGCGGAGGCCTGGTTCGAGGGGGCCCGCTTCGAGGGGGCGGCCAACTTCGGGCGGGCCGTGTTCCACGGCCGGGTCCACTTCGAGGGGGCGACACTGGCCCGCCGGCCGATGGTCGACCAGGCCCGCGCGTCAGCCTCCGTCACCCACGTCTGGCCGCCGGACGTCACCGTCGGCCGGCGCGACGACGACTGGCTCGTCCTGACCGACCCCTGACGCCTGTCCGCGCGCGATCCCGCGGGCCGGGGTGGGGGCTCAGCTGCCCAGCGCCTGGACCTTCGCGATCGTCTCCTGGACGTGCTGGCGGGCCGGCTCGCCGCCCTGGGCGGCCTGGCTGAGCGCCTGCCGGTAGGCGTCGATCATGTTGAGCAACGGTCCGGCCGCCACGCCCTCCAGCGCGCCGGCGACGAGGGCCCGGGCCTCGGCGGCGTCCTGGGCCGCGGCGGCCGTCCTGGCCTTCGCCTCGTCCAGCTTCTGCGCGGCCGCCGCCAGCCTCGCGATGATGTCCGCTGCGCTCACGCGCCCTCCCCACGTCGCCGGGCTCGACCGGTCGGCATCAGCGCTCCGCCACGAACACACCCAGACCGTGCACGCCCTGAACCCATCCCTGCGTCTGCAGGACCAGGATCGCCTGGCGCACGACCGTCGCTGACACGCCGTGCTGTGCCTTGAGCTGCGCCGTGGACGGCAACTGATCGCCGGGCGCGAGGTCACCGGACTCGATCTGGCTTCGGATGTGGTCGGCGAGCTGTTCCCACTTGGGTTTGACGGGCATCTGTACTCCCAGGTCTGCACCGCCATTCGATCACGGGCCACTTCTCATGACAAGTAAGGTGATGTCGCGCTTGCTTTAAGTGACTAGTTGTGTAAAGTTCGAATCGACCGGCTCCCAGGTCTGCAAACCCGAGTTGGTCGTTCCCACCGCGCAGAGCGCCCGGTCGGCCGGTCCCCCTGGACGGCCGGGCGTGCCCGTGGCGTGCCCGCAGTTCCCCTCGCGCCTGGCCCCTTCCCGACCGGCAAGGAGACCATCATGGACAAGCCCGAAGACCCGCCGGCGACCGGTCAGACGGGCCGGACCTTCGTGTCCCGGCAGGATCTGGACGACGCCGACGACATCCTCTTCGCGCATCCGCCCCGGAAGGTGACCCGCTGGCTCTGCGGCTGCGGCGAGGACTGGCCGTGCCCGGACGTGCGCTTCGCCCAACTGGTCCGCCACGCGCGCGTCCGCGCCGCCCCCTGATCAGCTCAGCAGCCGGAACAGCACCAGGTAGACGCAGAACAGCGACGGCGCGACCAGCGCGCAGATGACGAAGCCGAGCGGCACGTACCGCCCCGGCGGGGTCTCGCCGCCGATCACCGGGCGGCCCCAGCGCCCCAGCACCAGATGTCCGGCCAGGAAGGACAGCAGCGGCACGCCGGCGCACGAGACGGCGGCCACCAGGTCCAGCCCGGTGGCCGGCAGCGGCGAGCCGATCAGCGCCACCAGCATGAGCAGGGAGCCGGCCAGCGCGCAGGCGGTGTAGACGGCGACCGCCCGAGCCGGCGCCGACCAGGTGGGCAGCAGCACGGGCCGCTGCGCCAGCGCCTCGGCCTGCCGCCCGTGCCGGTCGGCCTCGTCGGCAAGCTGCCCGGCCGCGGCCAGCTCCGCCGCCGGGTCACCCACCCGGGGCCCCGGCACGGCCCCCTCGGGATACGCCCCGACCCCCGGCCGCCCCGGCGCGGCGGCTGCGCCGCCGGTGGCCCCGCCCCCGGTTCCGGGCGCCTCCGCGCCGGCCGGCACCGGCGCGGCCGTTCCGCCGACAGGCGCGGTCGCACCTGCGGCGGGCCCCTTCGATCCCTGGGCGGGCGCGATCGAACCCGATGCGGGCGGGGCGCCCACGGGGACCGCAGCAGCGCTCGGGGCCTCGGCCGGGACCGACCGCATCGGCAGGTTGATGGCCTGGCCGAGCTGGTCGAGGCGCTGCCCCTGGGCGGCGAGCCGCCGACCGAGCTGGTCCACGGTGGACTGGAGGGCACGCCGCCGTTCCGCCTCGGCGGCGACCGCCCGCTCCCCGCCCCGCTGCCGGGTGGACAGCTCCCGGAGCAGGGCCGCGTACTCGTCGAATCCGGTCACGACTCGTCTCCGTCGCCGACGAAGGGCACCACCAGGGCGGTGCGGTGCTCGTGCCGGTCGACCAGCAGGGCCCGGCCGTCGCGCGGGGCGTAGGCGAGGTCGTGCACGCCCAGGTGCAGCCCGAGGTCGGCGGCGGGCACGTTGAGCGCCACGAGGCAGGCCACGTCGTCGCGGTTCTGGCTGCCGCCGACGTCCTCCGTGAGCCGGCGCAGCCCTCGCCACCAGCCGAGCAGGTGCACCCCGTGCCCGGGACCGTGGCGCAGCACCGCCCGCAGGTCGTCGTAGCCGGAACGGAACGTCACCGGGTCGCTCGCCGCGAGCGCCCCGGCGGCGGCGTCCATCCCGAACACCACCAGGTAGGTGCGGGCGGGGGCCGGAGTGGACACGTCGGCCAGCTCGGCGAGGTGGGCGCGCAGTGCCGCCGCGTCGAGGCGGCGGACCGGGTGGCCGGCGGCCGCGAGGGTCATGGCCAGGTCGTCGGCGGTCTCCGTGGTCCCGGGCGCCAGGGGGACGAACAGGAAGCGGGCCGTGCCGGGTGCGTGCTGCCGGGCCAGGCTGAGGGCGGCCGACCGGAGCACGTCCACGCCGCTCGCGGCGGTGCCGACCACCGCCAGGTGCCGGCCCGGGCTGTCGTCGAGGCGGAACCCGGCCGGGCTGCCGGCCACGTCGACGGTGCGGCCGACGAGGGCGAGCGGCGGCTCGTCGCCGGGGGCCAGGCCGGCCCAGGTGGGGTCGTCGGCGAGCCGCGGGGTCTCGTACCCGCGGAAGACGGCGGGTGGACGGGCGCCGGCGGGGCGGGCGGCGAACAGCTCGTGGCGCAGGGCGGCGAGGTCGGCCGCGGCGGCGTGCGCGTCGGGGAAGCGGACCTCGGTGTCCGCGCCGGCCGTGCCGCCGGCGGTATTGACCACGGCCGTGCCCACGGTCAGCGCCTTCGCGGCGTCGTTGAGCGGATCGAGCACCCCGCCCCCGCCGGGCAGCGCGACCCGCAGCGGGAACTGGCCGAAGATCGCCTCGGCCCGGCCGTAGAGGGCCTCGATGCCGGTGGTGCTCTGGCTGGCCAGCACCAGGTGCAGGCCGTACGAGCGGCCCTTGCGGGCCAGCTCCTCGATCAGGTCGACGGCCTGCCGGGCGAGCGGGTCGTTGCCGGCGAACAGGACGTGGAACTCGTCGACCACCGTGACGATCCGGGGCGGCCGGGCGTTCGGCGGCAGGTCGGCGAGCTTGCTGACGCCGTGCCGCTTGAGCAGGTCGGCGCGGCGGGTCAGGTCGGCGCGCAGCTCGCGGAGCACGGCCACGCCGTACTCGCGGTCGGACTCGATGCCGACGGCGCGGGCGTGCGGCAGCCAGGACGGGTCCCGCTCGGTGGGCACGAACTCGGTGAAGCTGACCCCCTCCTTGAAGTCGAGCAGGAGGAGTTGGAGTTCGGCCGGCGAGTAGCGGGCGGCCAGGCCGTAGAGCACGTCGAGCAGGAACACGGTCTTGCCGGCGCCGGTGCGCCCGCCGACCAGCCAGTGCGGTGTGGCGTCGTCGAAGGCCACGGTGACCGGTTCCCGGCCGGCGGCTCCGCCGACGGCGTCGGACGCGCCGAGCCGGACCCCCCGCACGGCGCGGCCGAGCACGGTCCGCAGCCCGGGGCCGGACGACTCGGCCCAGCGCCGGGCCGGCAGCAGGTCGGCGAAGGTGACCTCGGTGGCCCGCCGGGTGGCCCGGGCGAGCTGCCCGGCCAGCGCGGTCACGGTGGCGTGGGACGGGTCGCCGTCGAGCACCACGGGTGCGGCCAGCCCGCTGCCGTCGGCGCTGAACGGCCGGCCGGGCGGGTCGCCGACCAGGGCGTACCGCTCGTTGAGCCGGAGCTGGGTGGTGGCGCCCAGCGGCGGGGCCTCGCCCGGACCGGCCGCCGGGTGGCCGGCCAGCAGCACGCAGACCGCCGCGGCGGGCCCGGCGTGGGTGAACGCGGCGAGCCGGGCCAGCTCCCGGGGCGGCGGGGCGGACGCGGCGACCAGCAGCAGCAGCTCCCGGTCCTCGGGCGCGGCCGCCTGGGCGTCGCGGGCGTGCCGTTCCGCCGCGTCCAGCAGGGCGGCCGTCTCCGCGACCGTGGTGGCCGCCGGGGCCAGCACGCCGGCGTCGAGCAGCGGGCGCAGCGGCAGGAAGGTGGCGCCGAAGGCGGCCGGGTCGATGCCGGCCACCCGGACCGTGCCGGCGGGCGCGGCGGCCAGCAGCCGCACCACGAGCGCCCGCAGCAGCTCGCCGACCCGGGTGTCCCGGGCGTCGGTGTCGACCGCGAGGTGGGCGCCCGCGCCCAGCGGCACCAGCACCGGGAAGCCGCCGTCCACGGTGGTCGCCTCGCCGAGGCGTACCGGAACGGGGTGGGTGGCGGCGCGGGCGGTGCCGGGCACCGGGCCGGCCAGCTCGTCACCCAGCCGGGCCAGCCGCGCGACCAGTTCGGGGCTGCCCACGGGTGCCGGGCCGGCGGCGGCCAGCGCGCGCCGGGCGGCCTCCCAGCGGCGCAGGGCCTCCCGGTGCAGGGCGACCGCCTGCCGGTACGCCGTCGCGAGCCTGCCCACCGTCCGCCCTCCGACGCCGCCGTACCGATCGAGGGGAACCCTAACGGACGCGCGCGGGCCCGGCACAGTACGCGGCGCGCACCGGACGTTGGTCCACTGTTCATCCCACGGTGGCCGTTCCCACCGGACGCCGTTCCCCCGGCCCGACTTGCCTCTGCCCTGAGCAACGCTGTGAACAGGAAGGCGACGACGTGACCTCCTCCCCCATCTCCCGACGGGCCGTGCTGCACGGTGGCGCGGCCGCCGGCCTCGGCATCGTGGTGGCCGGCAACCTGGAAGCCATCGCCGGCCCGGCGGCGGCGCGGGCCGCGACCCGCCCGGCGGTCGGCTACGGCGACCTCGTCCCGGACCCGGCCGGCCTGCTGGCCCTGCCGCCCGGCTTCTCGTACACCATCGTCGCCCAGGCGGGCGTGACCCTGCTGGAGTCCGGGCAGGCCACCCCGAGCGACGCGGACGGCACCGGCTGCTTCCTCGGCCCCAACGGGTCGGTGCTGGTGAACAACCACGAGATCGGCGGCAGCGAGCCGTTCCCGGTGCCGGCGCTGGCCGGGCTGACCTACGACCCGGGTGCCCGGGGCGGCACCACCACCATCGAGGTGGACGGGCAGGGCCGGCGGCTGCGCGAGTACGTCAGCGTGGCCGGCACGCACAACAACTGCGCGGGCGGCATCACCCCGTGGGGCACCTGGCTGACCTGCGAGGAGACCGAGCAGAAGGCCGGCGGCAAGTACCTGAAGGACCACGGGTACGTCTTCGAGGTCGACCCGCACGACCGGGCCGCCAACCAGAACCCGGTGGCGCTGAAGTTCCTCGGCCGCTACTCCCACGAGGCGGTGGCCGTGGACCCGTACACCCACGCCATCTACCTGACCGAGGACGCGAGCGGCCCGAACGGCCTCTACTTCCGCTGGACCCCGCCGGCCGGTTTCCGGGCCGGCAAGGGCGCGCTGCGCGCGCTCGCCCAGCGGCCCGACGGCGACACCGCCGGCAGCCTCCAGGCGATGACCTGCTTCCGGGGCAGCCAGCACGTGGCCGACCTCTCCGAGGCCACCACCCCGGGCACCCGCTACAGGGTGGAGTGGGTGGAGGTGCCGGACCGCGACGCGAAGACGGTCTCGGTGCGCAAGCAGTTCACCGACGCCGAGGTGACCCGCAGCCGCAAGCTGGAGGGCGCCTGGTGGGCCGACGGCGGCGCGTACTTCGTGGCCAGCTACGCCCGGCACGACGACGGCAGCGTCCACGAGCACGACGGCCAGGTCTGGTTCTACGACCCGCGCACCGAGACGGTGACGCTGAAGACCATCTTCGGCGTGAACACCGAGCCGGAGGCGGACAACGGCAACTACGACGGCCCGGACAACATCACCGTCTCCCCGTACGGCGGCGTGATCCTGGCCGAGGACGGCGAGGGCGTGTCGCACCTGGTCGGGGTGACCGCGCAGGGCAAGGCGTACCCGCTGGCCCGCAACGAGCTCAACGACAGCGAGTTCACCGGCCCGACGTTCAGCGCGGACGGGAAGATCCTGTTCGCCAACATCCAGTCGCCGGGCTACGTCTTCGCGATCACCGGCCCGTGGGGCCGGCCGAGCAACGCGGACGTCGACGCGTCCTGACCCGACGGTGACGGCCGGCGGCTCCACGGGGGCCGCCGGCCGTCTGCGTTGTCAGCGGGGCGCGGCCGGGAGGCGCAGGCCGTCCAGGGCGATGCCCAGCACCCGGTCGCGCTGGGCCGGCTCGAAGAACTGGTACGCCATGATCCCGCTGACCAGCCGCACCACGTCGTCGAAGGTGGCGTCCGGCCGGGCCACCCCGGCCTCCTGCGCGCGGCGCAGCAACGGCTCGCCGGCGGCGTAGATCTCGGTGCGGCAGCTGCGGAAGACCTCGGAGTCGTGCACCAACTCCTCGGCGAGGGCCCGCTTCGTGCCGACGTAGGCGACGAACCGGTGCAGCCAGGCGACCAGGGCGTCCCACGGCGGGAGGCCGGCCAGGTCGGCGGCGGACGCGCTGAGCGCCCGCACCTCCTCGACGTAGACCGCCTCGAACAGGTCGCGGCGCTTCGGGAAGTTCCGGTAGAGCGTGCCGATGCCCACCCCGGCCCGCCGGGCGATCTCCTCCAGGGAGGCGCCGGCGCCGCTCTCGCCGAACACCTCCTGGGCGGCGGCGATCAGCGCGTCGTAGTTCCGCCGGGCGTCGGCCCGCTTCGGGCGGCGGGCGAAGACCTCGCCCAGCTGGTCGGCGCTGGCCATGACGGGCGTCACCCCTCTCCCCTTGCAAGCGGAGGCATCCCTCCGCTACGTTAGTGGAGGCACCCCTCCGGAACTGACCGGAGCCTTGCCTCCGGATAGTTTACTCCGGCCTTCCCCGCCGATCCCACCCACCGCGACCGGCGAACCAGACATCGGACCCGGGAGGTCCCACCATGCCCGCGAACCGCTGAGCCACCCCCTGTGGCCGCCACCGTCGCCGATCCGCGCGAGCGGCCCGCCCGGAACACCTCGCCCCACGAACGGGAGCCATTTCCGTGATCGACACCGTCCGGCGCGACTCGCGCCGGTTGACCTTCCTCGTCCTCGCGGCCGGCGCCGGCTTCTTCGCGATGCTCCAGTCGCTGATCACCCCGGTGCTGCCCACCATCCAGCACGACCTGCACACCTCGCAGAACACCGTGACGTGGGTGCTGACCGCCTACCTGCTGTCCGCGTCGATCTTCACGCCGGTCCTCGGCCGGATCGGCGACATGGTCGGCAAGGAGCGGACCCTGGTCGTCTCCCTCGCCGCGCTCGCGCTGGGCTGCCTGCTGGCGGCCGTCGCGCCCAACATCGGCATGCTCATCGTCGCCCGGGTCGTCCAGGGCATCGGCGGCGCCGTCTTCCCGCTCTCCTTCGGCATCATCCGCGACGAGTTCCCCGCCGCCCGGGTCAGCTCGGCCGTCGCGGCCATCTCGGCGATCGTCGCCGCCGGCGGCGGCCTCGGCGTCGTGCTGGCCGGGCCCATCGTCGCCACCCTGGGCTACCGCTGGCTGTTCTGGATCCCGATGGTCGTCGTCGGCCTCACCGCGCTCGCGGCGCACCGGTTCGTGCCGGAGTCGCCGGTGCGTACCCCCGGCCGGGTCAACTGGGCGGCCACCCTGCTCCTCTCCGGGTGGCTCGTGGCGCTGCTGCTGCCGGTCAGCAAGGGCGCGGCCTGGGGCTGGACCTCCGGCCGGGTGACCGGCCTGCTGGTGCTCGCCGGCGTGCTCCTGGCCGGCTGGCTGGTGGCCGAGGCGCGCTCGGCGAACCCGCTCATCGACATGCGGATGATGCGCCTGCCGGCGGTCTGGACGACCAACCTGGTCGCCCTGCTCTACGGCGCCTCGATGTTCGCCGTCTACGCCTTCCTGCCGCAGTTCGTGCAGATCCCGACCAGCGCCGGGTACGGCTTCGGCGCGAGCATCACCCAGGCCGGGCTGCTCATGCTGCCCATGCTGGTCGGCATGTTCGTGGCCGGCCTCGTCGCCGGCCGGCTGGCGGCCCGGTTCAGCGCCAAGGCGCAACTGGCCACGGGCGCCGTGTTCAACGTGCTCGCCGCCGCCATGCTGACCGTCGCGCACGACACCCGCTGGGAGATCGGCGTGGCCGGGGGCCTCGTGGGGCTCGGCATCGGGCTGGCCTTCGCCTCGATGGCCAACCTCATCGTGGCCAACGTGCCGGCCCGGCAGACCGGCGTGGCGACCGGCATGAACGCCAACATCCGCACCATCGGCGGCGCGATCGGCGCCGCGGTGGCGAGCACCGTGATCACCGCGCACCCGCAGGCGAGCGGGCTGCCCCGCGAGGCCGGGTTCACCATGGGCTTCCTGCTGCTCACCGGCATCTCCCTCGCCGCGGCGCTGGCCGCCCTGGCCGTGCCGTCGGGCCGGCGGGCGGCGCGGGGGCGGCACACCGGGCCGACGGTGCGCGGCACCGAGCCGGAGCTGACCGGCGAGCTGGTGCCGGCGCGCTGACCGGCAGCGGCAGGCGGCCGGCGGTCCATCGCGGACCGCCGGCCGCCGTCGCGTCGGGTCAGCCGATGGCGGCCGTCAGCGCGGCCAGGTAGCCGTAGCGGTAGCCGTCGGCGTCCGGGTGGTACGCCTCGACGAGCCCGCTCACGTCGTTGATCCACGGGTCGGCGGCGCAGACGCCGTGGCCGGCGAAGTACGGCCGGGCGTCGACGAAGGTGGCCCCGGCCGCCCGGGCCCGGTCGGCGATCACCGTGGCGAGCAGGTCGGCGGCCTGGTTGAGGATGGTCCGCTTGTAGGTGCTCATGGCCAGCAGGCCGCAGTAGTTCGTCTCGAACAGCCGCGGGTAGCCGAGCACCACCAGCCGGGCGTTGGGCGCCCGGTTCCGGATGGCGGCGTAGGTGTTGTCGAGCCGGCCGGGCAGGGTGCTGGTGGCGAAGGCCCGGGAGTCGTTGACGGCGCTCTCGCAGGACGAGGTGCTGCCGAACCGGCAACTGGTGATGACGTCGGCGAAGCCGGCGTCGTTGCCGCCGATGGTGACGGTGACCAGGGTGGTGCCGGTGCTCAGCGAGTTCACCTGGCTGTTGATGACGTCGGCGGTGACCGCGCCGCCGCAGGCCGGGAACCGGAAGCTGGTGACCGCGTGCGCGGCGGCCCAGAGCGGGGCGTACGACTTCTGGCTGCGCAGGCAGGTCGAGAGGTCGTACGGGCCGGCCCCGACGCCGGAGGAGTAGGAGTCGCCCAGGGCGACGTAGTTGACGGTTGCCGCCTTGGCGACGCCGGGGACGAGCACGGCGCCGAGGACGGCCGCGAGCAGCGCGGACAGGGCGGTGTGGACGCGACGGGACATCACAGGACCTCCACGGGACAGGGGTGGTGGAGCCCGTTGACCGCGCGCGTGGCCAGAGGGTGGCGCTTGTTACTAGTCGGTAATCCTATCGAAACATTGCCATAAATTGAATAGCGGCCGCCCACGATCGGGGGCAGACGCGTTCACAACCGTCGATTAGGTTGGCGGTGCGTACACCCCGATGGAGGGAGTCCACCCCGTGCGACGCGCTCTCACGGCGGCCATCGCCGCCCTGACCGTCACCACCGCCGGCACCGTCGTGACCGGCGCCCCCGGCCAGGCCGCCCTACCGGGCTGGGGCCGGCCGAAGAAGCCCGCGGCGGCGACCCCGACCCCGGGCAGCCCCGGGCTCGGCGACAGCTACTTCCCCGACTACGGCAACGGCGGCTACGACGTCGGCCACTACGACATCCGGCTGCGCTACGAACCGGCCACCGACCGGCTCAGCGGCACCACCACGGTCCTCGCCACCGCCACCCAGGACCTGTCCCGGTTCAACCTCGACTTCGCCCTCGACGTCGAGTCGGTCCGGGTCAACGGCTGGTCGGCCGGCTTCGCCCGGGAGGGCGCGCACGAGCTGGTGGTCACCCCGCCCCGGCCGATCCTCAAGGGACAGCAGCTCACCGTCGTGGTGAAATACGCCGGCGTCCCGTCGGAGACCCTGGTCCAGGGCTACACGGGCTGGACCCGGGTCGCCGACGGCGCGCTCGCCGTCAACGAGCCCGAGTCGGCCTGGTGGTGGTACCCGAGCAACGACCACCCGACCGACAAGGCCACCTGGGACATCTCCGTCTCGGTGCCGACCGGCGTCGAGGTGGTCAGCAACGGGGTCCAGCCCCGCGCCCCGCTGCCCGAGGCCGGCAACCGCACCCGGTGGAGCTGGCGCAGCGTCAAGCCCGGCGCCACGTACCAGGCGTTCCTGGCCATCGGGCAGTACGACATCGTCACCGACACCGCGCCGAACGGGCAGCCGGTGGTCAACGCGTACAGCACCACGCTGGGCGAGCGCGCGCCGGCCGCCCGGGCCAGCATCGAGCGCACCGCCGAGGTGGTGGACTGGGAGAGCGGCGTGTTCGGGCCGTACCCGTTCGAGGCGCAGGGCGGCGTGGCCGGCCCGATCGACGGCTTCGGCTTCGCCCTGGAGACGCAGAGCCGGCCGGTCTACGGCCCCGGCTTCTGGCGGCGCGGCTCCAACACGTACGTGGTGGTGCACGAGAACGCCCACCAGTGGTTCGGCGACTCGGTCTCGGTGGCCGACTGGCGGCACATCTGGCTGAACGAGGGCTTCGCCTCGTACGCCGAGTGGCTCTGGTCGGAGGAGCAGGGCGAGGGCACCGCCCAGGAGCTGTTCGACTTCACCTACGCCTCCTACCCGGCCGACTCGGAGTTCTGGCAGGTCCTCCCCGGTGACCCGGGCGCCGGCGACATCTTCGCCGACGCGGTCTACGACCGGGGGGCCATGGCGCTGCACCAGTTCCGGCTGGCCGTCGGCGACGAGGCGTTCTTCCGGATCCTGCCGGCCTGGACCGCCGAGCACCGCTACGGCAACGGCACCGTCGCCCAGTTCCAGGCACTCGCCGAACGGATCTCCGGCCGGGACCTCGACGCGGTCTTCACCACCTGGCTGTTCACCGCCGGGCGCCCGGAGCCGGCCGCCGCCGCACGGGTCGCGGTGGCTCCGGCCCAGCCGAAGTCGTGGACCGCGATCCGGGCCGCCCACCAGCTGCTGGATCGCTGACCGGCACCGGCCGGGGCCCGCTCCACCACCCCGGGGGCGGGCCCCGGCCGGTCAGGCCGCCACCGGGGCAGCCGGGGCCGGGGTCGCCGCCTCGATCGCCCGGATGTGCCGGTACGCCAACCACAGCGGCGGGAACGCGCCCACCGCGAAGGAGAGGTCGACCAGGGTCCAGAACCAGGGGATGTCGCGCACCGGCCCGCAGATCAGCGCCAGCGGCACGATCCCGGCGCAGGCGATCATGCCGACCTGCACCACCCAGACGTTGCGCACCGGGTCGCGCAGCGGACCCCAGAACGCCACCGCGAGCACCAGGTGCGCGAAGGCGAGCCAGTCGGTGCCGTAGAGCATGAAGGGGTAGCGCTCGCCGGTCTCGACCAGTCCGGTGTGGACCCGCTCGATCCACGCGACCAGCGCCGGGAACTGCCCGGCGAGCGGGTCGAGCGCCCGGAGCAGCCAGCGCACCTCCGGCTCCAGCGGGAACGCGGTCACCCCGCTGAGGAACAGACCCACCACCACGACCCAGAGCCACCGGCGGATGCGCCGGAGGCGTACCTCGACGTCCATGCCCGCAGCGTAGTGACGATCTTCGCGCCGTCGGGCCCCGCGGGGCCCGACGGCGGCATGACCTCGCTCACCCGGCCGGGCGCCGGCGGGTCAGGCGGCGGGGCAGCCGTCGCGGTGCGCGAACGGCGTCCGCAGCCCGGTCCACCGGGAGCGGCGGCGGCCCCGGTGCGGGGCGCAGCCCGCGCAGTCCTGAGCCGCGCGGGCGGCCCGGCCCGACCGGAGCCGGGCGGCGCCGCGACGCGCGCCCGGGAGCGCCACCGGTGACGCGCCGGCCAGCACGGTGGGCCGGGGCAGCGCCACGGCGGTCGCGGCGGCCAGACCGGCGTCGGCCGGGCGGACGACCCGGGCGGCGGTGGCGGCGACCCGGCGGACCGGGCGGGCGGCGGGCACCGCCAGCACCCGGGTGAGCCGGTGCGCCAGCTTGCGCTCGCGGAGCCGGTCCAGGGCCACCCCGGCCGCGGCGGTGGCGACGGCGGTGACCGTGCCGGCCAGCACCAGGGTCTGCCGGGGGCCGGCGTGCTCGGCGAGCCAGCCGAGCAGCGGCGCGCCCACGGCCGCCGACACCGAGCCGGTGACCGCGAGAGCGGCCAGCACCCGCCCGCGCATCGCGTAGTCGGTGTCGAGCTGGGCCCGGGCGCCGACCGTGGTGTCGATGACCACCGCCGCGGCCGCCACCGGCAGGATCACCGCGGCGAAGCTCAGCGTGCCCGGGGCCAGCCCGGCGACGATCTGGAGCCCGCTGGCCAGCAGGCCGGCACCGACCAGCACCGCGTAACCGAGTTCCGCGCGGCGGGCCGCGAACAGGGCGCCGAGCACCGTGCCGACGGCGAAGACCGTGGAGAGGAAGCCGTAGCCGGACGCCCCGCCGTGCAGCGGCCCGTCGCTCATCGCGGCCATGGTGACCTGGTAGTTGCGGCCCAGGCTGCCCAGCACGAAGGAGAGCGCCAGGGCCACCAGCACCACCGGCTGGCCGAGCAGGTAGCGGAAACCGGCCCGGATGCCGCCGTCGGCCGGCGCCGCGTCGGCCGGCGCGGTCGCACCGGCGTGCCGCTCCCCCTCGCGTACGGCGAACAGCGCCACGACGACCGCGACGAAGCTGGCGGCGTTCGCGGCGAAGAGCAGCGCGGGGCCGACGGCGGCGACCACGACGGCGCCGAGGCTCATGCCGAGGATCCGCCCGGCGGAGTTGGTGAGCGAGCCGAGCGCCAGGGCGTTGCCGAGGCTGTCCCGGTCGACCAGGGTGGAGGCCCAGCGGCCCATCACCGGCCCCTCGATCGCCGACACGGCCCCGGTGGCCAGCGAGATCACGTAGATGGCCGGGAGGCCGCCGGCGCCCGTGACGGCGGCCACGGCCAGCCCGGCGGCGAGCAGCGCGTGGGCGGCCTGGGCGCCGATCAGCAGCGGCTTGGCGGGCACGCGGTCGGCCAGCGCGCCACCCCAGACGCTGAGCACCAGCGTGGGCAGGGCCTGGAGCAGGACGGTGAACCCCATCGAGGTGGCCGATCCGGTCTCGGCCAGCACGAACCAGTTGACGCCGAGGACCTGCATCCAGGTTCCGATGACCGACACGAATCCGGCCGCGGCCCAGATCCGGTAGTTGCGGTGGCGCAGCGCGGCGAACGTGGCGCCGAGGGCCATGAGTGTTTCCCCGTCCAGACGGTGACACGACGAAGCCGGACCCCGCGGGTCCGGCCAGCGCACAAGTCTGGCGGCGGTCAAACCTCCCGACCACAGTTGGTGAGAGGGTTCACCGGCACGGTCGGGCGGCCGGGCACGAACCGGACGGCACGACACCCCGGTCCGCCGGGGACCGGGGTGTCGTGACGCGCGCGTCAGCGGGCGGCGAGCGGCTGCCGGCCCGGGTCGACCGGCGCGGGCAGGGTCCCGACCCCGCCCAGGTACGCGTGGACGGCCGCGGCGGCGGCCCGGCCCTCCGCGATGGCCCAGACGATCAGCGAGGCGCCCCGGTGCATGTCCCCGGCCACGAACACGCCGTCGGCGCCGGCCTGCCAGTCGGGGCGGGCGTCGACCGCGCCCCGGCCGTTGCGGGTCACCCCGAACTGGGCCAGCAGCGGCTGCTCCTCGGTGCCCTCGAAGCCGATGGCGAGCAGCACCAGGTCGGCCGGGATCTCCCGCTCCGAGCCGGGCAGGGCCGTGACGATCCGGCGGCCGTCGACCTTCTCGACGGTCACCTCGGCGATCCGGACCGCCCGGACCTGACCGGTGCCGTCGTCGACGAACTCCTGCACCGCCACGGCGAAGACCCGCTCGCCGCCCTCCTCGTGCGCCGGGTAGCTGCGCAGCACCCACGGCCAGGTGGGCCACGGGTCGCGGGCGGCGTCCCGGTCGGCCGGCGGCTCCGGGTAGAGGTCGAGCTGGTGCACGCCGGCCGCGCCCTGCCGGTGGGCCACACCGAGGCAGTCGGCGGCCGTGTCGCCACCGCCGATGATCACCACGTGCTTGCCGGCCGCGTCGATCGGCGTGCCGTCGGGAAGCGTGGCCAGGGCCGGCCTGCCCTCACCGGCCGCGGCCACCACCCGGTTCGCGGCCACCAGATGCGCCATGGCCTGGTGTACGCCGCGCAGCGCCCGCCCCGGTGTCTCCGGGGTGTCCCGGCCCTGCAGCGCGCCGCAGGCGAGCAGCACCGCGTCGTGCTCGGCGCGCAACTCCTCGGCGGTGACGTCGACGCCGACGTTCACCCCGGTGCGGAAGCGCACCCCCTCGGCGGCGAGCTGCGCCAGCCGCCGGTCGATGTGCCGCTTCTCCAGCTTGAAGTCGGGGATGCCGTAGCGGAGCAGGCCGCCGAGCGCGTCGTCCCGCTCGTACACGGTGACGGCGTGGCCGGCCCGGGCGAGCTGCTGCGCGGCGGCGAGACCGGCGGGGCCGGAGCCCACCACGGCGACGGACCGCCCGGTCGGCGCCGGCACGGGCTGCGGGCGGAGCCCGCCCCGGGCCACCGCGGCGTCGGCGATCTCCACCTCGACCTGCTTGATGGTGACCGGCTGCTGGCCGCCCAGCCCGAGCACGCAGGCCGCCTCGCAGGGCGCCGGGCAGAGCCGGCCGGTGAACTCGGGGAAGTTGTTGGTGGCGTGCAGCGACTCCACCGCCGCGTCCCAGCCGCCGGTGCGGACCAGGTCATTCCAGTCCGGGATCCGGTTGCCGAGCGGGCAGCCGTCGTGGCAGAACGGGATGCCGCAGTCCATGCAGCGGGTCGCCTGCTCGCGGATCAGCTCCTCGCCGGCCGGCGGGTAGACCTCCCGCCAGTCCATGATCCGCACCGGGACCGGGCGGCGGGCGGGCAGCCGCCGGTCGTAGCGCAGGAAACCGTTCGGGTCAGGCACGAGCCACCTCCTGGGCGACCGCCCGCGGGGCGGGAGGCACCGGCAGCGCCGGTTGGGCCGGCTCAGCCGGCGCTGTCAGTTCTTTCATGACCGCGTCGTCGACGTCACGGCCGGCGGCTTCGGCGGCCCGCATGATCTCCAGCACCCGGCGGTAGTCCCGGGGCACCACGGCGGTGAACTCCTCCACCGCCTCCGGCCAGCGCTTGAGCAGCTCCTCGGCGACCGCCGAGTCAGTCTCGGCGAAGTGCCGCTGGACCAGCTCGTGCAGGCGCTCCCGCTCCTCCTCGCGCAGCGGCGACAGGTCGACCAGCTCGGCGTTGACGAGCCGCCGGTCCAGCCGGTGCACGAACGCGGTGCCGCCGGACATGCCGGCCGCGAAGTTGCGCCCGGTCGGCCCGAGCACCACCACCGTGCCGCCGGTCATGTACTCGCACCCGTGGTCGCCGACGCCCTCGACGACGGCCGCCGCGCCGGAGTTGCGCACCGCGAACCGCTCGCCGACCCGGCCGCGCAGGAAGACCTCGCCGCCGGTGGCCCCGTAGAGGATCGTGTTGCCGGCGATGATCTGGTCCTCGGCACGCCGGCCCGGGTCGGCGTCCGCGCCGGCGAACGGCGCGGCGGCGTCCGGGCGGACGACCAGCCGCCCGCCGGAGAGGCCCTTGCCGACGTAGTCGTTGGCGTCGCCGTGCAGGCGCAGGGTGACCCCGCGCGGCAGGAACGCCCCGAACGACTGGCCCGCGGTGCCGTGCAGCAGGAACTCGACGGTGTCGTCGGGCAGCCCGGCCCCGCCGAAGCGGCGGGTCACCTCGCCGCCGAGCATCGCGCCCACGCTGCGGTGCTCGTTGCGGACGGCCACCTCGACCCGGACCGGGGTGCCGTCGCGCAGCGCCGGCTCGGCCAGGGCGATGAGCTGGTTGTCCAGCGCCAGCTCCAGGCCGTGGTCCTGGGCCCGGATCCCGCGCCGGGCGGCGCCCTCGGGCAGCTCGGGCAGGTCCAGCACCCGGCTGAGGTCGAGGCCGTGGCCCTTCCAGTGGTCGATCGCCGGGGTGACGTCGAGCAGCTCGGTGTGCCCGATCGCCTCCTCGATGCTGCGGAAGCCCAGCTCGGCCAGGTAGCCGCGGACCTCCTCGGCCAGGAAGAGGAAGAAGTTCTCCACGAACTCGGGCCGGCCGGTGAAGCGCTCGCGCAGCACCGGGTTCTGGGTGGCGATGCCGACCGGGCAGGTGTCCAGGTGGCAGACCCGCATCATCACGCAGCCCTCGACGATCAGCGGGGCGGTGGCGAAGCCGAACTCCTCGGCGCCGAGCAGCGCCGCGACCAGCACGTCCCGGCCGGTCTTGAGCTGGCCGTCGACCTGCACGGTGACCCGGTCCCGGAGCTTGTTGAGCAGCAGCGTCTGCTGCGCCTCGGCCAGCCCCAGCTCCCAGGGGGTGCCGGCGTGCTTGAGCGAGTTGAGCGGGGACGCGCCGGTGCCGCCGTCGTGGCCGGAGATCAGGATGACGTCGGCCTTGAGCTTGGCCACGCCCGCGGCCACGGTGCCCACCCCGACCTCGCTGACCAGCTTGACGTGCACCCGGGCGGCCGGGTTGACGCACTTCAGGTCGTGGACGAGCTGGGCCAGGTCCTCGATCGAGTAGATGTCGTGGTGCGGCGGCGGCGAGATGAGGCCGACGCCCGGGGTGGCGTGCCGGGTCCGGGCGATCCACGGCCAGACCTTGTTGCCGGGCAGCTGGCCGCCCTCGCCGGGCTTCGCGCCCTGGGCCATCTTGATCTGGAGGTCGTCGGCGTTGACCAGGTATTCGCTGGTCACGCCGAACCGGCCGCTGGCGATCTGCTTGACCGCGGAGCGGCGCCGCGGGTCGTGCAGCCGGTCGACGTCCTCGCCGCCCTCGCCGGTGTTCGACTTGCCGCCGAGGCGGTTCATCGCGATGGCCAGCGTCTCGTGCGCCTCCGCCGAGATCGACCCGTACGACATGGCGCCCGTGGCGAACCGCTTGACGATCTCGGTCGCCGGCTCGACCTCGTCCAGCGGCACCGGCGGGCGCACCCCGGTACGCAGGCTGAACAGCCCGCGCAGCGAGCCGCCCCGCGCGGCCAGCTCGTCGACCTTGGCGGTGTACTGCCGGAAGACGTCGTACTGGCGGCTGCGCGTGGCGTGCTGGAGCAGGAACACCGTCTCCGGGTTGAACAGGTGCAGCTCGCCCTCGCGGCGCCACTGGTACTCGCCGCCGACCTCCAGCCGGTCGGTGGCCCGCCCACCCGGGGCCGGCCAGGCCAGGGCGTGCCGGGCGGCCACCTCGGCGTGGATCTCGGCCAGCCCGATGCCGCTGATCGTGCTCGGGGTGCCCCGGAAGTAGCGCTGGACCAGGCGGGTGTCCAGGCCGACCGCCTCGAAGACCTGCGCGCCGCAGTACGACGAGACCGTCGAGATCCCCATCTTCGACATGATCTTCAGGACGCCCTTGCCGAGCGCCTTGACGTAGTTGCGGATCGCCTTGCCGGGGTCCACGCCGACCAGCGCGCCCGTGGAGATCATGTCCTCGACCGACTCGAAGGCCAGGTACGGGTTGACCGCCGCGGCGCCGTAGCCGATCAGCACGGCGGCGTGGTGCACCTCGCGGCAGTCGCCGGACTCGACGATGAGCGCCACCTGGGTGCGGGTCTGCTCCCGCACCAGGTGCTGGTGCACGGCGGCGGTGAGCAGCAGCGACGGGATCGGGGCCAGGTCGGCGTTGGAGTCCCGGTCGGAGAGCACCAGGATGCGGACGCCGTCCTCGATCGCCTCGGAGACGTGCCGGCAGATCTCGGTGAGCCGGGCCTTGATGCCGGCGCCGCCGTCCCGGACGCGGTAGAGCCCGGAGACCCGGACCGCCTTGAAGCCGGGCAGGTCGCCGTCCTCGTCGATGGAGAGGATCTTGGCCAGCTCGTCGTTGTCGATCACCGGGTAGGGCAGCACGATCTGCCGGCAGCTCGCCGGGCCCGGGTCGAGCAGGTTGCCCTCCGGCCCGATGGTGGACGACAGGCTGGTCACCAGCTCCTCCCGGATGGCGTCCAGCGGCGGGTTGGTGACCTGGGCGAAGAGCTGGTGGAAGTAGTCGTAGAGCAGCCGCGGCCGGGTGGACAGCGGGGCGATCGGGGTGTCCGTGCCCATCGAGCCGATCGGCTCGGCGCCGCCCCGGGCCATCGGGGCGAGCAGGATCTTCAGCTCCTCCTCGGTGTAGCCGAAGGTCTGCTGGCGGCGGCGTACCGAGTCGTGGGTGTAGACGATGTGCTCGCGCGGGGGCAGCTCGTCCAGCTCGATGAGGCCGGCGTGCAGCCACTCCCCGTACGGGCGGGCGGCGGCCAGCTCGGTCTTGATCTCGTCGTCGGAGACGATCCGGCCGTTGACCGTGTCGACCAGGAACATCCGGCCGGGCTGGAGCCGGCCCTTGGCGACCACGGTGGCCGGGTCGAGGTCGAGCACGCCCGCCTCGCTGCCCAGCACCACCAGCCCGTCGGCGGTGTGCCACCAGCGGCCCGGGCGCAGCCCGTTGCGGTCCAGCACCGCGCCGACGATCTCGCCGTCGGTGAAGGCGACCGAGGCGGGGCCGTCCCACGGCTCCATGAGGCTGGCGTGGAACCGGTAGAAGTCGCGCTTGTCGGCGCGCATCTCCGGGTCGTTCTCCCACGCCTCGGGGATCATCATGAGCACCGCGTGCGGCAGGCTCCGCCCGGCCAGGTGCAGCAGTTCGAGAACCTCGTCGAAGTTGGCCGAGTCGGAGGCGGCCGGGGTGCAGACCGGGAAGACCCGCCGGATGTTGCCGGGCAGGTTCGGGCTGCGCAGCAGCGCCTCCCGCGCCTGCATCCAGTTCCGGTTGCCGCGGATCGTGTTGATCTCGCCGTTGTGCGCGATGAACCGGTACGGGTGGGCCAGCGGCCAGGACGGGAACGTGTTGGTGGAGAACCGGGAGTGCACCAGCGCGATGGCGCTGACCACCCGCTCGTCGGTCAGCTCCGGGTAGAACGCCGGGAGCTGGTCCGGGGTGAGCATGCCCTTCCAGACCATGGTCCGGCCGCTCAGCGACGGGAAGTAGGCCGGCACGCCCCGCTCGGCGGTCTCCCGCTCGACCTGCTTGCGCAGGCAGAACGCCACCCGGTCCAGGTCCAGCCCGGTCAGCGGGGAGCCGGCCGGCCCGGCGGGCGCGTCGGTGAGCCGGTGCGCGGCCAGGAAGAGCTGCCGGACCCGGGGCATCGCCGCGAGGGCGGTCTCGCCGAGGCCGGACGGGTCGGTGGGCACCTCGCGCCAGCCGAGGATGTCGGCCCCCTCGACCAGGGCGTACTTCTCCACCACCTGGCGGGCCCGGGCCTCGGCCGCGTCGTCGTCGGGGAGGAAGACCAGGCCGGTGGCGTACTGGCCGACGGGCGGCAGCGGGAAGTCGACGACCGCACGCAGGAACGCGTCCGGCACCTGGATCATGATGCCCGCGCCGTCGCCGGTGTTGTGCTCCGCCCCCCGGGCGCCCCGGTGGTCCAGCCGGCAGAGCGCCCCGAGGCCGTTCGCGACGACCTCGTGGGAGCGGCGCCCGTGCAGGTCGGCCACGAAGGCCACACCGCAGGCGTCGTGCTCGTGCGCGGGGTCGTAGAGCCCCGTCGTCCGCGGGGCCGGCTGGGGGCTGTGAGGGTACGGAAAGGCCACCGGGCCTCCTGTCGTCACTCAGGTTGGAACATGGTGGGGACGACGTCGGCCCTCGGGGGTTTTATTGAGTCTACGTTAGGGCTTCCGGCGCAAGGCCAGTTCGGATTGATCACACTTCCACAATCTGGGACGTGTAGTCTCGCGCGGTGGATGTCGTACGCACTGACGCGCTCGACCGGTTGGAGCGTTTCTACGACGCCGTGCCCCGGGACGGGGCCCGGGCGGAGGAACACGGCTCCCTCGTGCTGTTCGTCCGGGACGGCGCCGGCTGGCCGTTCTACGCCCGCCCCCGGGTGGACGCCACGGAGTCGCCTTCGCTGGCCGACGTGACCGCCGTCCGGGCCCGGCAGCGGGAACTGGGCCTGCCGGAGGCGTTCGAGTGGGTGCACGAGGTCACCCCGGACCTGCTGGCGGTGGCCCGCTCGGCCGGGCTGAGCGTGCTGGAGGCGCCGCTCATGGTGCTGGAGCCGGAGCGCCTGCCCGACCCGGCGACGCTCAGCGGCGTACCGGTGCGGGTCCTCGACCCCGCCGACCCCAGCTTCGCGGCGGACGTGGCGCTGCGCCGCGCCGTCGCGGCGGTCGGCTTCTCGCACGGCGGCACCGCACGCGGCGAGGCCGGCCCGGCCGAGCGGGACGCCGCGATCTCCCGGCTGGACGTGGCCGCGCTGGACGAGGAGGCGGTCCGCATCGCCGACGGCCGGCGCATCTCGGTGCTCGCCGAGACCCCCGACGAGGGGGCGCTGGCCAGCGGCATGGCCATGCGGGTCGACGACGTGGCGGAGATCGCCGGGGTGGCCACCCTGCCGGCCGCGCGCCGGCGCGGCCTCGGCGCGGCGGTGACCGCCACCCTCGCCCACCGGCTGCGCGCCGCCGGCACCGACCTGATCTTCCTCTCCGCCGGCAGCGAGGAGATCGCCCGGGTCTACCTGCGGGTCGGCTTCCGCCGCGTCGGGACCGCCTGCATCGCCGAACCCACCGCCGTGGTCGGCTGACCCTCGCTCGCTCCGCCCGGCAGGCCCTGCCCCGCGGGCGCGGTCAGGCCGGCGGGTGCCAGGAGGCGGCCGCGGTCGCCGCCGTGTTGCGCAGCCGTGGGCTGATCGTGCCCAGGGCGGCGTCGCGGGCGCGCAACGCCAGCCGGCCCCGGGTCTGGAGGACGGCCGACATCCGCCGGGTCTGCCGCACCATGGTCGCCGCGCGCGGCCGGCGCAGCCGGTCGTAGGCGGTCACCGCGTCCGGGAGACGGGACTCCCGCAGCAGCGCCGACAGGGTGGCCGCGTCCTCGAAGGCCAGGCAGGCGCCCTGCCCGAGATGCGGCGGCATGGCGTGCGCGGCGTCGCCGAGCAGCACCACCCCGCCCGGACCGGCCGGGAAGCCGTACGCCCGGGGCAGCGGGCGCAGCTCGCGGATCTCCTGCTGCACCACGTCGGCGGGGTCGGTGGCGTCCAGCAGCGCGCCGATCGGCGCGGGCCAGCCCGAGTACCAGCGCTTGAGCAGGGCGAGCTGGGTCTCCGGCGGCTCGGGCCGGGGCGCCCCGGCCGCGGTGGCCACCCAGTAGATGCCGCCCCGGCGGGAGGCGCCCGCCGTGCCCCGGTCGCCGAGCGAGGCGGCCACGAAGCGGTAGCCCGCGCCCAGCGTCTCGCCGTGCACCGGCTGGTCGTCGGGGAGCTGCGGCGCCCGGTACCAGGGGATGACGGCCCGCCAGGCGGCGCAGCCGGAGCTCACCACCGCGGTCTCCGGGGCCAGTTGCCGGCGGATCTCGCTGTCCGTGCCGTCGGCCGCGACCACCAGGTCCGCCTCGACGGTGTGCCGGCCGTCGCCGACCGCGGGACGCTCGCCGGGCGCCGCCCGCACGGTCCGCACGGTCACGCCGGTGCGCAGCTCCACCTGGTCGCCCAGCCCGGCGATCAGCGCGTCGTGCAGGTCCTCCCGGTGCACCACCACCGGCATCCGCTCGGCCGGGGTGGGCCGGGGCTGCACCAGCCAGTGCCCGTCGGGGCGGCGTACGCCGCCGTCGGGCAGCGGGGTGGCGATCGCGTCCAGCCCGGCGCCGAGGCCGAGGGCGCGCAGCGCGCGTACCCCGTTGGGCCAGAGCACCACGGCGGTCGCCTCGGGACGGACCCGGTCGGCCCGTTCGAGGAGGGTGACCCGCCAGCCCGACCGGGCCAGCGCGCCGGCCGTCGCCAGCCCGCCGAGGCCGGCGCCGACCACCACCGCGCTCCGCATGACTCCCCCGCTCAGCTGTCCCGGTCGGCGGGGCGGGCGCCACCGGCGCCGGCCCGGTCCTCGTCCGTCCGGTCCGGGTCGGGTCGCGCCTCGTCGGCGGGGCCGTCCGCCGGCTCGCGCTCCGCGGCGTCCGCACCGGTGGCGGCCTCCTCGGAACCGCCCTCGGCGGCCTCGTCCGCGTCGGCCTCGCCGGTCGCCGCCGGCTCCTCGGCGGGGACCTCGCCGGTCTCCCGGTACGCGCGGAACTGCTCCTCGGTCACCACCCGGTAGCCCTCCGGCGCGACCGGCCGCGCCCCGCCCTCCCGCGCGGAGAGGTCGACCTGCGACACGTCGCCGCCGGCGGGCGGGACCGGGGCGGCCGGCTCCCCGACCGGGATCAGGTATTCGCGGGGCCCGCGCACCCGCAGGAAGTAGACGAGGGCGCCGAGGAAGACCAGCGCGGCGGTCCACACGTTGAGCCGCACGCCGAGGATGTGGTTGGCCTCGTCGGTGCGCATCAGCTCGATCCAGAACCGGCCCGCCGTGTAGCCCATGACGTAGAGCGCGAAGGCCCGCCCCCGGCCCAGCCGCAGCTTGCGGTCGAGGACCAGGACCAGCGCGGCGACGCCGATGTTCCAGAGCGCCTCGTAGAGGAACGTCGGGTGGTAGAGCCCTGGTTCGAGGACCGGCTTGCCGGCGTCGTCGCGCAGCGCGTGCCCCGGGTTGTCCGGGTCCATGACGTGGACCTGCAGACCCCAGGGCAGGCTGGTGCGCCCGCCGAAGAGCTCGTTGTTGAACCAGTTGCCGAACCGGCCGACCGCCTGGGCCAGCGGCAGCCCCGGGGCGAGCGCGTCGGCGACCACGGCGAACGGGATGCCCAGCTGCCGGGCGGCGAACCAGGCGCCGACCGCGCCACCGGCCACCGCGCCCCAGATGCCGAGGCCGCCCTCCCAGATGGCGAACGCCTTGAGCGGCTGGCCGTCGGCCCCGAAGTATTTCTCCGGCGAGGTGATCACGTGGTAGATCCGGGCGCCGATGATGCCCGCGGGCACCGCCCAGACGGCGATGTCGAGCACGGCGCCCGGAGCGACGCCGCGGCGGCGCAGCCGGTACTCGGTGACCACGCAGGCCACCACGATGCCGACGATGATGCAGAGCGCGTACGCCCGGATCGGAACCGGGCCGAGCTGCCAGACGGCGGTGCTGGGGCTGGGCAGGGCCGCCAGTGGGGTCATCGGGGCGAGGGTCACGGGTGCACACGGTACCGGGACGGACCGTGCTCGCGGCACCCCGGTCCGGCCGGGTTCGCGGGTCGGCTGACTTCTGGTTTGCGCGGTCGTAGGCTCTTTGTCCATGAGCGCGCTCACCTGGGCGGTCGCCGCGGTCGTCACCGACCGGTCCGGCCGGGTGCTGCTCTGCCGGCAGTCCGGCGGCGGCCGGCGCTGGGCGTTGCCCGGGGGGCGGCTGCGCCGCGACGAGAGCCCGGCCGCGGCCGCGCGCCGGGAGATCCGCGCCGAGACGGGCTGGGAGGTCGACCTCGTCGACCTCGTCGGCCTCTACCGGCTCGGCGACCCGGCCGCTCCCCCGCCCCCGGCCGGCCGCTGCGGCGCCCTGCCGGACGTGCTGGTGCACGTGTTCCGGGCCCGGGTGGCCGCGGACGCGCCGGCCGGCGCCCCGGCGGGCGGCTGCCAGCTCGACTGGCATCCGCCGGACGCGCTGCCCGAGGCGCTCACCCCGACCACCCGCGCCGCCGTCGCCGACGCCCTCGCCGGCCGCTCCGGCGTGCTGTGCGAGACGACGCGCGGCGGGGACGGGCCGGCCGGCGCGGCGGCCCCGCCCGGACAGCGTGCCGGGGGCGAGCTGGGCACCCTGCGGTGACGCCGGCCCGCCGGACTGATCGACACGACCGCCGTCAGCGCGCCGGGTTGCGGACCCCTTCGGCGAGTTCGGCGCTGAGGGCGCGCAGGGCCGTGAGGCCGGCGGCCTGGTCGGGCGCGTCGAGCACGCAGCGGACCAGCGCGCTGCCGACGATCACCGCGTCGGCGTACCCGGCCACCGTGGCGGCCTGCGCGCCGGTGCCCACGCCCAGCCCGACGCCGACCGGCAGGTCGGTCACCTCACGAAGCCGCGACACCAGCACCGGGGCGGCCTCGGAGGTCTGGGCCCGGGCCCCCGTGACGCCCATGATGGCGGTGGCGTAGACGAAGCCGCGGCAGTGCTCGGCGGTCATCTTCAGCCGGGCATCGGTGGAGGACGGGGAGACCAGGAACGTCCGGTCCAGGCCGTGCGCCTCGGACGCGGCCAGCCACTCGCCGGCCTCCTCCGGGATGAGGTCCGGCGTGATCAGGCCGGTGCCACCGGCCGCGGCCAGGTCGCGGGCGAACCCGTCGACGCCGTACTGCTCGATCGGGTTCCAGTAGGTCATGGTGACCACCGGCGCGCCGGTCGCGGCGACCGCCTCGATGATGCGCAGCGTGTCCGCGGTGCGTACGCCGCCGGCCAGGGCGATGTCGCTGGCCTTCTGGATGACCGGGCCGTCCATCACCGGGTCGGAGTAGGGGATCTCCACCTCGATGACGTCCACGCCGGCCTCGACCATGGCGGTCATGGCGGCGATGCTGCCCTCGACGCTCGGGAAGCCGGCCGGCATGCAGCCCACCAGCACCGCCCGCCCGTCGGCCCGGGCCTTGTCGAAGGCCACCCCGATCCGGCTCACGCTCTCACTCCTTGTCGAGGATGCCGAAGTAGGCACCGGCGGTGTGCACGTCCTTGTCGCCCCGGCCGGAGAGGTTGACCACGATGACCGGCTCCCGGCCCAGCTCGGCGGCGAGCTGCGGGGCGATCCGGCGGGCCCCGGCGAGCGCGTGCGAGCTCTCGATCGCCGGGATGATGCCCTCGGTGCGGCAGAGCAGCTCGAAGGCGGCCATCGCCTCGGCGTCATCGACGGGCAGGTAGGTGGCCCGGCCGCTGTCGTGCAGCCAGGCGTGTTCCGGCCCGACGCCCGGGTAGTCCAGGCCGGCCGAGATCGAGTGCGACTCGATCGTCTGCCCGTCGGAGTTCTGGAGCACGTACGTCCGCGTGCCGTGCAGGACGCCCGCCGAGCCACCGGTGATGCTGGCCGCGTGCCGGCCGGTCGTCACGCCCTCGCCGCCGGCCTCGAAGCCGTAGAGCCGCACCCCGGTGTCCGGCACGAAGGCGTGGAAGATGCCGAGCGCGTTGGAGCCCCCACCCACGCAGGCCGCGACGGCGTCCGGCAGCGCGCCGGTGAGGTCGAGGCACTGCTGGCGGGCCTCCACGCCGATGCCGCGCACGAAGTCCCGGACCATCTCGGGGAACGGGTGCGGGCCGGCGGCGGTGCCGATCAGGTAGTGGGTGGTGTCGACGTTGGCGACCCAGTCCCGCATGGCCTCGTTCATCGCGTCCTTGAGGGTCCGCGAGCCGGTGGTGACCGGGACGACGGTGGCGCCGAGCATCCGCATCCGGGCCACGTTGAGCGCCTGCCGCTCGGTGTCCACCTCGCCCATGTAGACCACGCACTCGAGGTCGAACAGGGCGGCCGCCGTGGCGGTGGCCACGCCGTGCTGGCCGGCGCCGGTCTCCGCGATCACCCGCTGCTTGCCCATCCGCTTGGTGAGCAGCGCCTGGCCGAGCACGTTGCGCACCTTGTGCGCGCCGGTGTGGTTGAGGTCCTCCCGCTTGAGCAGGACCCGGGCCCCGATCTCGGCGGAGAGCCGGCGGGCCTCGTAGAGCAGCGAGGGGGTGCCGGCGTAGTCGCGCAGGAGGGCGTCGAACTCGGCGAGGAAGCTCTCGTCGGTCATCGCCTTCCGGTACGCCGCGTCCAGTTCGTCGAGCGCGGCGACGAGGGCCTCGGGGACGAACCGGCCGCCGAACCGGCCGAAGTGACCGGCGGCGTCGGGGAGCCGGCCGGCCGGGGCCGCGGCGTCAGTGCTCATCGCGGGAGTCCTCTCGCTGCGTTTGGGGACCCGGCGCGGGTCAGCGCACCGGGCGGGGCGTGGCCGGGTGGTTGCCGGCGTTGACCAGCTCGGCGACCGCCTCGCGGGGGCTCTTCTGGGTGACCAGGCCCTCGCCGACCAGGACCGCGTCGGCGCCGGCCGAGGCGTAGCGGATCAGGTCGTGCGGGCCGCGCACGCCGGACTCGGCGATCTTGACGACGCTGCTCGGCAGGCCGGGCGCGATCCGCTCGAACACCGAGCGGTCGACCTCCAGGGTACGCAGGTCACGGGCGTTGACCCCGATCACCTGCGCGCCGGCCTCCATGGCCCGGTCGGCCTCCTCCTCGTTGTGCACCTCGACGAGCGCGCACATGCCCAGCGACTCGATCCGCTCCAGCAGCCCGACGAGCACGTTCTGCTCCAACGCGGCGACGATCAGCAGCACCAGGTCGGCGCCGTGCGCGCGGGCCTCGTGCACCTGGTAGCTGGAGACCACGAAGTCCTTGCGCAGCACCGGCACGTTCACCGCGGCGCGGACCGCGGCCAGGTCGTCTAGCGACCCGCCGAACCAGCGGCCCTCGGTGAGCACGCTGATCGCCCGGGCGCCGCCGGCCGCGTAGTCGCTGGCCAGGTCGGCGGGGTCGGCGATCTCGGCCAGCCGCCCCTTGGACGGCGACGAGCGCTTCACCTCGGCGATCACGGCCACGCCGGGCCGGCGCAGCGCCGCGTACGCGTCCAGCGGCGGCGGCGCGGCGGCGGCCAGCTCGCGGATCCGCTCCAGCGGAACCTGCTCCTGTCGCCGGGCCACGTCCTCGCGCACGCCGGCCAGGATCTCGTCGAGCACGCTTGCGGACGCCGCCGATCCGGCCTCGTCCCCCTCCGCGTGCGCATGCTCAGCAGTCACCAACGGACTCCCCTCTCCGGGTGTCATGGGCCGATGCTAGGGGGCGCCACCTGGCGACAAGTGCCGGGGGGTATGGCGCTCCTCACGAAATGGGCTGTGGCATGATGACCGACTTCGGGTGAACACGGTGTCACGCAGCGCCACCGCGCCCATCGACCGGCGTCACCCGGGCGCGTCCCGCACCCCCGGCCGCCACATCGACCGCCGCCCATGACCCATCTCACCATGGCGGCCCGTCCCCCGCAGGCCAGCGGCGGCCGTCGATGCTGTGAGCAAGCTCAAGGACGAACGGCCCTGCCCAGGTCGGACCGGCTGCCGCAGAGTTGACCTGCGTTTCACGGACGCGAAACGTGAGCCCGGCAGCATCTTCCTCGGGCAGACTCGATGAGGCGGCTGCCGACCGTCGCCAACGATCTCGTGCGGGGTGACCATGAGCGCCAACGGTCCGAACCAGACCCTCGGATTCACCACCATCTCCCGGAACGTCGCGGCGCTCGCCGTCGGCGTCGTGCACACCCTCGAAGCCATGGCCGGCGACGGGCGGACGCGCACCGCCCGGGGCAACGCCTGGGAGGCCGTCTGCGCCGACCGGGCCCGGGCCGCGCAGCGCCGGGAACTGGACCGCCTGGTGGCCGAGCTGGCCGCGGCCCGCGCCGCGGTCCGAGAGCGCCGCGACGCGCGCGACGCCCAGCCGGTGCGCTGACCCCGGGAGCGCCGCGACCCGAGGGACCCTCCCGACGCCCAGCCGGTGCGCTGACCCCGGGAGCGCCGCGACCCGAGGGACCCTCCCGACGCCCAGCCGGTGCGCTGACCCGCGACCCGCATCTCGGGACGGCCGGTCGTTGAGCTGACCCGACGGTCAGCGCACGGTCGGGTCCTCGCCCCGGTCGAGCGCCTCCCAGGCGTCCCGGGTGCCGCGCTCGACCGCCGGCCCGGCCGCGCCGGCCGGCTCGGCCGGCCGCCGCTCGTAGCGGGCGCCCATCGCCGGCCAACCGCCGCCGCGCAGCGCGGTGAACAGCCCGCCGGCCGCCAGGACCAGCCCGCCCAGCAGCACCACCGCCGGCCACTGCCGGCTCACCCCGGCCTCGGTCAGGCCGTAGCCGCCGCCGGCCGCCACGCCCAGGCCGAGCAGGGCCAGCAGGCCGCCCAGCAGCCGTCGTACCCGCCCCCGGGTGGCCAGCACGGCGCCGCCGCCGGCCAGACCGACCAGGGCCAGCGCCGACACCCAGGGCAGCAGGTCCGTCCCGGTGCGAGCGTGCCGGGTGGGCGGCAGCGAGCCGCGGGCGGTCAGCTCGACCGACCAGGTGCGGGTCACGGCCCAGAACGCCAGGCCCGCGCCGGCCAGGCAGAGCAGCACGGCGTACGTCAGCGCGCGCCGGCCCCGGGCGGCGGGCGCGCCGGTCGACGCGCTCATCGCGCCGGCCGCAGCGTCTCGGCGGCGGCGATCGCGGCGAGCACCGCGGCCGCCTTGTTCCGGGTCTCCTGGTCCTCGGCGGCGGGATCGGAATCGGCCACCACCCCGGCCCCGGCCTGCACGTAGGCGCGGCCCTCGCGGATCAGCGCGGTGCGGATGGCGATCGCCATGTCCAGGTCGCCGCCGAAGCCGAAGTAGCCGACGGTGCCGCCGTAGACGCCGCGCCGGACCGGCTCCAGCTCCTCGATGATCTCCATGGCCCGCACCTTCGGCGCGCCGGAGAGCGTCCCGGCCGGGAAGGTCGCGGCGAGCGCGTCGAAGGCCGTGCGGTCCGCCCGCAGCTCGCCCACGACCGTGGAGACGATGTGCATGACGTGGCTGTACCGCTCGATCGTGGCGAACTCCGGCACCTCCACGGTGCCCGGCCGGCAGACCCGGCCCAGGTCGTTGCGGCCCAGGTCGACCAGCATGACGTGCTCGGCGCGCTCCTTCGGGTCGGCCAGCAGCTCGGCGGCGAGCCGGGCGTCCGCCGCCGGGGAGCCGCCGCGCGGCCGGGTGCCGGCGATCGGGTGCAGCAGCGCGCGGCGCCGCCCCTCCGCCGTGGTGCTCACCTTGAGGTGCGCCTCCGGCGAGGAGCCGACGATGTCGAAGCCGTCGAACCGCAGCAGGTACATGTACGGGCTGGGGTTGGTGGTGCGCAGCACCCGGTAGACGTCGAGCGGGTCGGCGTGCGTGGGGCGCTCGAAGCGCTGGCTGAGCACGATCTGGAAGCACTCGCCGGCCCGGATCGCCTCCTTGGCCGCCTCCACCGCCTTCGGGTAGCCGCCCTCCGGCGTCCGGCTGAGCACCTCGCCCACCCCGGGCCGGGCGACCGTCGAGATCATGGGCGGAATCGGTCGGGACAGCGCCGTGGTCATCGCGTCCAGCCGGCCCACCGCGTGGTGGTACGCGGCCGCCACCAGGGAATCCCGGTCGGGCGCGTCGAGCGGGGGCAGCACCGCGTTGGCGACCAGGATGGCCGAACCGTCGTAGTGGTCGAGCACCACGAGGTCGGTGGCGAGCATCATGCCCAGCTCGGGCACGTCGAGCTCGTCCTCGGTCAGCTCGGGCAGCCGCTCGAAGCGGCGGACCAGGTCGTAGCCGAGGTAGCCCACCATGCCCCCGGTGAGCGGCGGCATGCCGCTGGCCGGGTCCCAGGCCGGGCCGGCCAGCGCGGCGACGGTCTCCCGGAGCGCGGTCACCGGGTCGCCGGCGGTCGGCACCCCGGCGGGCGGCTCGCCGGCCCAGGCCGCCGTGCCGTCCCGCTCGGTCAGCGTGGCGCTGCTGCGCACCCCGATGAAGGAGTAGCGCGACCAGGCCATCCCGGCCGAGCCGACGCCCTGCTCGGCGGATTCCAGCAGGAACGTGCCGGGGCCCCCGGCGAGCTTGCGGTAGACGCCCACCGGGGTCTCGGCGTCGGCGAGCAGCCGACGGGTGACCGGCACGACCCGCCAGCGGGCCGCCAGGTCGGCGAACGTGCCCTGGTCCGGGCTGACCGTGCCGTCGGTCATGAGGTCGCCTCCGGGGAGCTGACCGGCAGTTCGGTGAAGAAGCAGGTGCGGTGCCCGGTGTGGCAGGCCGCGCCGACCTGGTCGACGCTGACCAGCAGCGCGTCGCCGTCGCAGTCGACCGCGACGGAGCGGACGTGCTGGTGGTGGCCGGAGGTGGCCCCCTTGACCCAGTACTCCTGCCGGCTGCGCGACCAGTAGGTGGCCCGGCCGGTGGTCAGGGTGCGGTGCAGGGCCTCGTCGTCCATCCAGGCGACCATGAGCACCTCGCCGGAGTCGTGCGCGCGGACGACGGCGGCCACCAGGCCGTCGGGGGTGCGGCGCAGCCGGGCCGCGATGGCCGGGTCGAGCCGGGAGGGGCGGGCCGGGCCGGGGGCCGCGGCGCCGCCGGAGCTGGCGGGGGCGCCGGTCACCGGCGCGTCAGAGGCGGGCACGGTTGCCCATTCTCCCGCACGGGGCACCGGCACCGCCGACGTGTCCCGGGAGGCGGGCGCGGGGCGGTCCAGGGCCCGGGCCAGTTGGCCGAGGTAGCGGTCCAACCGGCCGTCCACCAGCGCCTCGGCCAGGTCGGCGCCGCCGACCGCGGCGATCTCCCCGGCGTACGGGCGGACGAGCGGCACGATCCCGGTCACCAGGCGGCCGGCGGCGGCGCCCACCTCCGCGGTGTCGCCGGGGCGCAGCCCGAGGCAGCGCAGCATGTCGTCGCGGTAGCCGGGCGGGGCGACCGGCAGGTCCAGCGCGGCGGCCAGGGCCGCCCGGCGGGACGCCACCCGGACGGACGGGTTGGCCAGCCGCAGCACCGACGGGCAGAGCCGGGCCAGATCGGCGGCGGCGAGTCGGACCCCGACCGGGTCGCCGGCCCAGCGGGCGCCGGCCACCTTGCCGAGGGTGGCGATCAGCTCCTCGAGGCGGGGCTCGTCGGCGGGCTGGCAGAGCACCGGCAGGTCGATCCGGCGCCGCCACTCCGGCGCCGCCCAGAGCAGCCGGGCGGGCGCGGTGACCGGCAGCCCGAACGCCCAGTCGGCGGGCTGGCCGAGCCGGCGCACCCAGGAGCGGACGTCCCGGGCGGCCACCGAGACGTGCACGAGCCGGCCGTCGAACTCGGCGAGGTACGCCCGGCGGGCCGCGTAGGGGGTGCCGGGGCGGGCCGAACCCGCCGCACCGGAAACCGGGGCGGCGGGTCCGTCGTCGTCGGTGGCGACCAGCACGTCCACGTCGACGTCGCTGTGCTCGGTGGCGGCCCGCCGGGCATGGCTGCCCCGCAGCATGATCCCCACGACGGGACGGTCGGCGGCCTGCCGGAGGCGGGCGGCCCAGTCGTCGAGGAATTGCGACCACTCCGGCTCGGCGCGTCCGGCGCCGCGCCGCGACCTGGAGCCACCGCCGGTCTCGGACAACGAAGCGGGACCCACCGCGCCATGGTGCCGGACGCCCGATCTTCGGCGCAATGACCGATGGCGGACGCCGTGTCCGATGCGAGGAGCTAGTGACCGACCGTTCGCATTCCTGCCGCGGTATACCTTTCCCCCGCGACGGAACCGGCGGGCACCGCGGCACGGAGGCGGGCCTGCTGTTCCGGGCTCAGCCGCAGGTCGGCCGCCGCGGCGTTCTCGGTCAGGTAGCGGACCCGCCTGGTGCCGGGGATCGGCAGGATGTCGTCGCCCTGGGCGAGCAGCCAGGCCAGCGCCGCCTGGGCCGGGGTGCAGGCGATCTCGGCGGCCACCTCGCGGACCGCGTCGGCGAGCCGCACGTTGGCGTCGAGGTTGCCGTCGGCGAAGCGCGGCACGGTCCGCCGCCAGTCGTCGTCGGCGAGCTGCTCGCGGCTGGTGATGGCCCCGGTGAGCAGCCCGCGCCCGACCGGCGAGTACGCCACGAGGGACACCCCCAGCTCCCGGCAGGTGGCCAGCATCTCGTCCTCGACGTCCCGGGTGAACAGGGAGTACTCCATCTGGACGGCCGAGACGGGGTGCACCGCGTGCGCCGCCCGCAGGGTCGCCGGGCTGACCTCGGAGAGGCCGATGAGCCGCACCTTGCCGGCCTGGACCAGCTCGGCCAGCGCGCCGACGGTCTCCTCGATGGGGGTGCCCGGGTCGCGCCGGTGCAGGTAGTAGAGGTCGATGGTCTCGATGCCGAGCCGCTCCAGCGAGGCGTCGCAGGCCTGCTTCGCCCAGGCGGCGCTGCTGTCCACGTAGGCGCCCGGGCTGCCGGTGCCGCCGAAGCTGTCGCCGCTGGTGCGGTTGCCGAACTTGGTGGCCAGGAAGACCTCGTCCCGGCGCTCCCGGACCACCGGGCCGAGCAGCCGCTCGTTCGCCCCGAAGCCGTACATGTCGGCGGTGTCGAGGTGGTTGACCCCGAGGTCGAGGGCCCGGTGCAGGGTCCGGGTCGACTCGGCGTCGTCGGCGGCGCCGTAGGCGAAGCTCATGCCCATGCAGCCCAGCCCGATCGCCGAGACCTCCGGACCGGTCGCGCCCACCCGTCGCTTGATCATGACAGTTCCTCCTCGGCCCGCCGGTACGCGTCGATCTTGTGGTCGAGGACCTTGAGGTCGTCCTCCAGCTCCGCCATCCGGGCCAGCACCCGGGTGCGGTGCGCCTCGAACAGCGCCCGCCGGGCGCCGAGCGTGCGGTCCCCCTGCCGGGCCAGTTCGGCGTAGCGCCGCATGTCCCGCACCGGCATGCCGGTGCGGCGCAGCCGGGTGAGCAGGAACAGCCAGTTGACGTCGGACTCGGTGTAGCGCCGGCGGCCCCCGGAGTCCCGGCCGACCGGGGCGACCAGCCCCTCCTGCTCGTACCAGCGAAGTGTGTAGGTGGTGAGGCCGACCCGTTCCGCCGCCTCACCGACGGTGAGGCTCATCTCCCGCGTGCTGATGTCCACGCACCAAGGCTTCCAGTTCGAGCGCACTCGAAGTCAACCTTGCGCGCGGGCCGGTAACTCATCTAGCGTTGAGTTCAACAGTTGATGAGTTTTCTGGAGGCGGGCATGGACGACGCGGTGTCGGTCCGTGACCTGGTGGTCGAGCGGGGCCGGCGGCGGGTGCTCCAGGGCATCTCCTGCGCGGTGCCCCGCGGCACGGTCACCGGGCTGCTCGGGCCGAGCGGCAGCGGCAAGACGACCCTGATGCGGGCGATCGTCGGGGTGCAGACGGTCGACTCGGGCACGGTGACCGTGCTGGGCCGACCCGCCGGGGCGGCGGAGCTGCGCCGCCGGGTCGGCTACCTGACCCAGGCGCCCAGCGTCTACGCGGACCTGACCGTCCGGGAGAACGCCCGGTACTTCGCCGCACTCCACGGGCGGGACCACGCCCACGCCGACCAGACGGTCGCCGACGTCGGGCTGGCCGGCGCGGCCACCCAACTGGTCGGCAACCTCTCCGGCGGCCAGCGCAGCCGCGCCTCGCTGGCCTGCGCCCTGGTCGGCGACCCCGAGCTGGTCATCCTCGACGAGCCGACCGTGGGCCAGGACCCGGTGCTCCGGGCCGACCTGTGGGCCCGGTTCCACGCCATGGCTGCCGCCGGCACCACGCTGCTGGTGTCCAGCCACGTGATGGACGAGGCGGGCCGGTGCGACCGCCTGCTGCTCATCCGGGACGGCCGCCTGGTCGCCGACGACACCCCGGCCGCGGTCCGCGCCGCCACCGGGGTGGACGACCTGGAAGAGGCGTTCCTCCGGTTGATCAAGGCGAGCGAGCAGGAGGCCGACGCATGAACCCGCACATCCTCGCCGCCACCACCGGGCGGATCCTGCGCCAGCTCCGGCACGACAGGCGGACCGTGGCGCTGCTCGTCGTGGTCCCCACCGTGCTGCTCACGCTCGTCTACTTCATGTACGTCGACCAGCCCACCCCGCCGGGGCAGCCCACGGTCTTCGACCGGGTGGCCCTGATCATGCTGGGCTTCTTCCCGTTCATCATCATGTTCCTGGTGACCAGCATCGCCATGCTGCGGGAGCGCACCACCGGCACGCTGGAACGGCTGCTCACCACCCCGCTGGCCAAGCTCGACCTGCTCTTCGGCTACGGCATCGCGTTCGGCCTGGCCGGCGTGGTCCAGGCCACCGTCGCCTCGGCCGTGGCGTACTGGGTGTTCGACCTGACCACCGCCGGCAGCATCGGGTTCGTGATCATGATCGCCGCGATCAACGCCGTGCTCGCCGTCGCGCTCGGGCTGTTCTGCAGCGCCTTCGCCCGCACCGAGTTCCAGGCCGTGCAGTTCATGCCCGTGGTGGTGCTGCCGCAGGTGCTGCTCTGCGGGCTGTTCGTGCCGCGCGGCGAGATGGCCGGCTGGCTCCAGGCGATCAGCGACGTGCTGCCCCTGTCGTACGCCGTCGAGGCGCTCCAGGAGGTCGGCGCGCACGCCGACCCGACCGGGACGATGTGGCGGGACGTGGCGATCGTCGCCGGGGCGGCGGTGGCGGCGCTGGTGCTGGCCGCCGCGACGCTGCGGCGGCGCAGCGGGTGATGGCGCGGCGCACCGGCCGGCGGCCCGGCAACCCCGACACCCGGGAGGCCATCCTCACGGCGGCCCGGGCGGCGTTCGCCGACCGGGGGTTCGACGCCGCCTCGATCCGGGCGATCGCCACCGCCGCGGGGGTGGACCCGGCGCTGGTGCACCACTACTTCGGCACCAAGGAGGAGCTGTTCCGGGCCACCGTGGCGATCCCCGTCGACCCGGCGGAGCTGGTGCCGCGCGTGCTGGCCGGCGGCCGCGACGAGGTCGGCGAGCGGCTGGTCCGCACCTTCCTGTCCGTCTGGGACTCCCCGGTCGGCACCGCCGCGGTGGCCCTGCTCCGCTCGGCGGTGAGCAACCAGTGGACCGCCCGCCTGCTGCGCGAGTTCCTGGTCACCCAGGTGCTGCGCCGGGTCGTCGAGCAGCTCGACCTCGACCCGGCCGAGACGCCGCTGCGGGGCGCGCTGGTGGCCACCCAGATCGCCGGCCTGGCCATGATGCGGTACGTGATCCGCCTCGAACCGGCCGCCTCCGCGTCCCCGGACACGCTGGCCGCCACGATCGGCCCCACCGTCCAGCGCTACCTGACCGGCCCGCTCGACACCGCCTGACCGGGCCGGTCGCGCGCCGGTCTACCGGGTCTGCTCCAGCCAGGAGGCGAAGAGCAGGCCGTAGACCGACTCCGGGTCGCGCAGCAGCTCGTCGTGCGGGCCGCGCTGCACGATCCGCCCCCGGTCCACCACGATCACCTCGTCGGCGGCCTGGGCGGTGGAGAGCCGGTGGGCGATGGCGAGCGTGGTCCGGCCCCGGGTGACCGCGTCCAGGGTGCGCTGGAGGCGCACCTCGGTGGCCGGGTCGACGGCGCTCGTCGCCTCGTCCAGCACCAGCAGGTCGGGGTCGGCCACGTACGCCCGGGCCAGCGCGACGAGCTGCCGCTCGCCGACGCTGAGCGCCTCGCCGCGCTCGCCGACCGGGGTGTCCAGCCCGGCCGGCAGCCCGTCCAGCCAGTCGGCCAGGCCCAGCTCCGAGAAGGCGGCCGTGAGCTGGGCGTCGGTCAGGTCCGGGCGGGCGAAGCGGACGTTCTCGCCGACCGTGGCGTCGAAGAGGAAGCCGTCCTGCGGCACCATCACGACCCGGGAGCGCAGCGACTCGAAACGCACGTCGCGCAGCGAGACGCCGGAGAGCAGCACCGCACCCTCGGTGGGGTCCATGAGCCGGGTGAGCAGCTTGGCGAAGGTGGTCTTGCCGCTGCCGGTCTCCCCGACCACGGCCACCCGGCTCTTCGCTGGGATCTCCAGCGTCACGTCGTGCAGCACCGGCGGCCCGCCCGGGTAGGCGAAGGTCACCCCGGCGAAGCGGATGTCCAGCGGGCCGGGCGGCAGCTCCCGGCCCTGCTCCCCCGGGTCGGCCACGTCCGGCGCGACGTCCAGCACGTCGAGCACCCGGCGCCAGCCGGCGATCGCGTTCTGCGCCTCGTTGAGCACCTCGGTGGCGATCTGCACCGGCTGGATGAAGAGCGTCACCAGGAACAGGAAGGCGGTGAGCTGGCCGATGGACAGGGTGCGGTCGACGCCGAGGTTCACCCCGACCACCACCACGCCCGCGAGGGCCAGGCCGGCCGCCAGCTCGCCGACGGAGCTGCCCAGGATGCTGATCCGGATGGCCTTCTGCTGGGCCTGCCGCTGCCCCTCGATCGCCGTGTCCAGGCGCCGGGCGGTGCGCCCGGCGATCCCGTACGCCCGGATCACCGGGGCGCCCACCACGCTCTCGCCGATGGTGCCGAGCAGCGTGCCCGTCCGCTGCCGGACCACCCCGTAGGCGCCGGCCAGCCGGCGCTGGAGCAGCCGGATGACCAGCACCGCGGGCGCGAAGGCCGCGAGCACCACGAGGGTCAGCTGCCAGGAGTACGCGAGCATCACGGCCGTGGTCACCACGAGCTGGCCCAGGTTGACGATGAGGATCACGCCGCCCCACTGGAGGAACTGGGTGATCTGGTCGACGTCGCTGGTGACCCGGGAGACCAGCGAGCCGCGCCGCTCGGACTGCTGGTGCAGCATGGACAGGTCGTGCACGTGCCGGAACGCCCGGGTGCGCACCCCGGCCAGCGCGGTCTCGCTGACCGTGAACAGCCGGCGCATCATCAGGTAGCCGCAGGTCGTGGTGACCAGCAGCACGGCGGCGGTGACCACCACGGTCAGCGTGACGACGTCCAGGTCGAGCCCGCCGACGATGCCGTGGTCGATGCCGCGCTGCACGGCCACCGGCACGGCGACCCGGCCGACCATGTAGACCAGGGCCAGTGCCAGGGTGCCGGCCAGCCCGGTCTTCAGCTCCGGGGAGAGCGCCAGCCCGCGCCGCAGCGTCCGCCAGGTCGACTCGGTCGCCTCGGCCGGCCGCTCGGCCTCAACAGTCGCGCTCACCGGTCAACCTCGACTTCCAGGCCGGAGGTCAGCGGGGTGACCTCGTCGTACGTGCGGGTCTGCTCGCGTTCCTGCTCCGCCTGCTCGTAGGCGGTGACCAGGTCGGCGTAGCCGGGGACGGTGGCGAGCAGGTCGGTGTGCGTGCCGCGGGCCACCACCCGGCCGTGCTCGACGTAGATCACCTCGTCGGCGAGCGCGATGGTGGCCCGCCGGTAGGCGACCACCAGGATCGAGGCCGGCGCCCCGCCGTCCGTCGGAGCGCGCAGCCCGGCCAGGATGGCCGCCTCCACCCGGGGGTCGACGGCGCTGGTGGCGTCGTCGAGCACCAGCAGCCGGGGCCGGCCGGCGAGCGCCCGGGCCAGGGTGAGCCGCTGCCGCTGCCCGCCGGAGAGCGAGGTGCCGCGCTCGCCGACCATGGTGTCCAGCCCCTCGGGCAGCGCGGCCACGAAGCCGTCCGCCTCGGCCAGCCGCAGCGCCGCCCAGACCTCCTCGTCGCCGATTCCGGGGCGGTCCAGGGTGATGTTGGCCCGCACGGTGTCGTCGAAGACGAACGGCACCTGGGCGACCAGCGCGACGGTCGAGGCGAGCGAGGCGGCCGTCAACTCCCGCACGTCGACCCCGTCCAGGGTGACCGTGCCGCTGGCCGGGTCGACCAGCCGCACGGCCAGCGAGGCGATGGTGGACTTGCCGGCGCCGGTGGGCCCGACCAGGGCGACCGTCTTCCCGGCCGGCACGGTGAAGGTGACCTCGCCGAGCACCTCGGTGCCGGGCAGGTGCGCCTCGGCCGGCTCGTACCCGAAGTGCACGTCGTGGAAGGCGAGGGTGGCCGGCGCCGGCGTGGCCGGGTCGAGCACCACCTCGCCGTACGGCATCTCGCCGGTGGCGTCGAGGACCCGGCGGACGCGGTCCCAGCCGGCGACGCTGCGCGGCAGCTCGGCCAGCACCCAGCCGATGGCCCGCACCGGGAAGGCCAGCACGGTGAAGAGGAAGGCCACGCTGACCAGCTCGGTCACGGTGATCGCGCCCTGCCGGAGCCGGATCGCGCCGACCACCAGCACGGCGAGCGTGCCGAGGCTGGGCAGCGTCTCCAGCATCGGGTCGAAGACGCCGCGCAGCTTGCCCACGGAGATCAGCGCGTCGCGCAGGTCACCGGCCCGGGCCGCGAACCGCGCGGTCTCCTGGGCCTCCCGGCCCATCGTCTTGACCACCAGGGCGCCGTCGAAGCTCTCGTGGGCGATGCCGCTGACCTCGGCACGCAGCCGCTGGGCCCGGGCCTGGCGGGGCGCCATCCGGCGGGAGTAGACGACGTTGAGCGCGAACAGCGCCGGGAAGACGGCGAGGCCGACCAGCGCGAGGGCCCAGTCGGTGAGGAAGAGCGAGACCACGGCGCCGACCAGCATGACCAGGGTGCCGACGGCGAAGGGCAGCGGCGCGATCGGGTACCAGGCGGCCTCCACGTCCGAGTTGGCGTTGGAGAGCAGCGTGCCGGTGGAGTTGCGGTGGTGCCAGGCCAGCGGCAGGTCGAGGTACCGGCGGGTGACCCGGCGACGGTAGGTGGCCTGGAGCCGGTACTGCATGTAGCCGGCGCCGAGCCGGCGGCCGAAGATGCCGACCACCCGCAGCACGCTGATCCCGAACAGCGCGGCCGCGGCGAGCGCGAGGGCCCCGTCGGTCACCGAGCCGCGGGCGACCGCCGGGACCACCACCTTGCCGACCACCGCGCCGACGACGTACGCGCTGGCGATCACCATGAGACCGAAGAGCACGCTGCCGGTGACCGCCACCGCGAAGATGCGCGGCTGCTCCCGGATGGCCCGGCCGAGCACCCGTAGCCCTCTGCCGACGACGTCCCGACTTGTCCCGCTCGCCACGCTGTCCCCCGCCGTAAGCCGCAGTTTTCCCTCCTCATCCTTACCGCTCGACCCCGACTCCGCCGACCCGGCCCTGATATGTCCACCGTCACGCCTTCCCCCGGGCCCCGCCCACCAGGGCGGACGCCCGCGCGACGGGCCACCCCTCGACGTGGGACGCCGGCCCCGGGCCGCGCCGGGCGCGCCGGCCGGCCCCGCCGGGCCTACGATCAGCCCATGCCGCGGTACGCCCGGGCGGAGCGCGAGGCGCTCGCCGACCTGATGCTGGAGCTGGGACCGGACGCGCCGACGGTCAACGAGGGGTGGACCACCCGCGACCTGGCGGCGCACCTGCTGGTGCGGGAGCGCCGGCCGGACGCGGCCGGCGGCATCCTGCTGCCGCCGCTGCGCGGGCACGGCGAGACGGTCCGCCGGCGGGTGGCCGCCGGCCCGTACGCGGACCTGGTGGCCCGGGTCCGCCGCCCGCCGCTGTGGAGCCCGGTGAGCAACCCGCTCACCGACGAGCTCGTCAACGGCCTGGAGTTCTTCATCCACCACGAGGACGTGCGCCGGGCCCAGGCGGGCTGGCTGCCCCGCGACCTGCCGGCCCGCCAGCAGGCGGCGCTCTGGAAGCAGGCCGCCGTGCTGGCCCGGGTGGCGTTGCGGCGCTTCCCGGCCGACCTGCTGATCCAGGCCCCGGGCTACGGCGAGCGCAGCGTCGGCCGCGGCGGCGAACGGCTGCGCGTGGTGGGCGCACCGGGCGAGCTGGTGCTGTTCGTCTCCGGTCGGCAGCGGGTCGCCCGGGTCCAGGTGGACGGCCCCGCCGAGCCGGCGGAGCGGTTGCGGGCGGCCAGCCTCGGCTTCTGACCCGGTGTGCCGAACCGGTCACCGGGGAACGGTGGTGCGGCTTCGGCCCAGCGACGAAAGCCGATCCGCGCTGCCGTACGCTCCTGTCCCGCCGCCCCACCCCGAGGCGGCGGACAGGGGAGACGATGCGAGGCTTCGCGCTCTCGGCACTGCACGAACCCCCCTTCCCGGCGCGCCGGCACGCCGCCGTCCAACTGGTCGCCGGACAGAGCGCCGGGTGGGTACGCGACCTGGGCCTGATCGACACCCCCGACGGGCTGCGCCGGCTGGGCGGCGCACACCCGGTGGAACTGGCCGGACGGGCCTGCCCGGACGCGTCGGTCGACGACCTGCGGCTGCTCGCCGACCTGATCAGCTGGCTGTTCGTGATGGACGACGCCTGCGACGAGGACGGCCTGGGGACCAGCCCGACCCGGCTCGCCCCGACCGTGGCGGCCCTGCTGGAGGTGCTCGACCGGCACGGTGACCCGGGCGCGCCGGTCCCGGCCGACGCCGGCCCGCTGGCCGTGGCGCTGGACGACCTGTGCCGGCGGGTCCGCGACCGGAAGCGGCCGGGCCTCCTGCTGAGCCTGGTCAGCCAGTTGCGGGAGTACCTGCTGGCGCTGCTCTGGGAGGCGGCCAACCGCGAGCACCGCCGGGTGCCCGGGGTGGCCGAGTACGTGCAGATGCGCCGGCACACCGGGGGCGTCCGGCCCAGCTTCACGCTGACGGACCTGGCGCAACCGGAGCGGTCCGACCCCGGCCGACGGGCGGAGCCGGCGCTGGCCGACCTGGACGCGCTCGCCACCGACCTGGTCTGCTGGTGCAACGACCTCTTCTCCTACGACAAGGAGCGGGCGACCGGCCCGGACGCGCACAACCTGGTCACCACGATCGCCGGCGAGACGGGGCAGGGCGAGGAGGCGGCGCTGCGCGCGGCGGCCGCCCGGTTCAACGAGGGCCTGGCCGCGTACGCCGAGCGGGACGCGGCGGTGGCCGCCACGGGCGACGACGGGGTGCGGGCCTTCCTCGCCACCCGGCGCAACTGGATCCGGGCCACCTACGACTGGTCCCGCGCCGCCACCCGGTACGCCTGAGCCCCGGGTTCCACCTCGCGGGACGCCGGTCGCCGCAGGCCAGCAGGGCTAGCCGCTGCCCGGGTGGAGGCAATACTCTTCGGTAACCGCAGAATGGGCGTGACCCCCGTCACGTCCCTCCACCCTTGAAGGCGGCTACAGCGATGGCTCTCGATGTACCGTACCGTTCCGTACCCGACATGTTCCTCAAGCGTGTGGCGGACTCCCCCGACCGCCACGCGTTCGCCCATCCCGCCCCGGACGACTCGGGACCGGTCTGGCTGACGTGGGAGCAGGTCGGGCAGCGCGCCAAGGCGATCGCCGCCGGTTTGCACGGGCTCGGCGTCGGCCTGGAGGACCCGGTGGCGATCCTGGCGAACACCCGCCTCGACTGGGTGCTCGCCGACTTCGGGATCATGTGTGCCGGCGGGGCCACCACCACCGTCTACCCGACCACCGAGCCGGAGGACGCGACCTACATCATCGCCGACTCCGGGTCGAAGGTGCTCTTCGCCGAGAACCCGGCCCAGGCCGCGAAGATCGCCGGCAGCGCCGTGCCGGCGCTGACCCACGTGGTGCTCTTCGACGGCGCGCCCGACCCGGCCGCCCCCGTCCCGCAGCTCACCCTGGCCGAGCTGGAGGAGCGGGGGGCCCGGGCGCTGGAGAACGAGCCCGACCTCATCGACATGCTGGTCGCCGGGATCGGTCCCGACCACCTGGCCACCCTGATCTACACCTCCGGCACCACCGGCCGGCCCAAGGGGGTCGAGCTGCTGCACGGCGGCTGGTGCTGGGAGGGCGTGGCCCAGGCCGAGCAGGGCCTGCTGCACGCGGACGACCTGCAGTACCTGTGGCTGCCGCTGTCCCACTCGTTCGGCAAGACGCTGCTCTGCGGCGCCACCCACGTCGGCCTGCCCACCTACGTCGACGGCCGGGTGGACAAGCTGGTCGACCTGCTCGGGGTGATCCGGCCGACGCTCATGTGCGGCGCGCCCCGGGTCTTCGAGAAGGTCTACAACAAGGCGGTCACCACGGCCCAGGGCGCCGGCGGCGCGAAGGCGAAGATCTTCGCCTGGGGCGTCGCGGTGGGCAAGCAGAAGGTCGCGCTGGAGCAGGCCGGCAAGCCGGTGCCGGCCGGCCTGAAGCTGAAGTACGCGGTGGCCGAGAAGCTGGTGTTCAGCAAGCTCCAGGCCCGGCTCGGCGGGCGGATGCGGGTGCTGGTTTCCGGCGCGGCCCCGCTGAGCAAGGAGATCTCCACCTTCTTCGCCGCGGCCAACCTGCCCATCTCCGAGGGCTACGGGCTCACCGAGACCAGCGCCGGCGCGTTCGTGAACCCGCCCGACGGGCTGAGGATCGGCAGCGTGGGCCGGGCCATGGGCGACCTGGAGTGCCGGATCGACACCGACGGCGAGATCCTGGTCCGGGGCAAGCCGGTCATGCGCGGCTACCACAACCTGCCGGAGGAGACGGCCGCCGCGTTCACCGAGGACGGCTTCTTCCGCACCGGCGACATCGGCACGCTCGACGACGACGGCTACCTGTGCATCACCGACCGGAAGAAGGACCTGGTCAAGACCTCCGGCGGCAAGTACATCGCGCCGTCGCACATCGAGGGCATGTTCAAGGCCGTCTGCCCGTACACCTCGCAGGCGGTGGTGATCGGGCAGGCCCGCAACTACTGCACCATGCTGGTCACGCTCGACCCGGACGCGATCAAGGGGTGGGCCGCCGGCACGCCGCTGGAGGGCCGCGACTACACCGCCATCGTCACCTCGCCGGAGGCCCAGGCCATGGTCGAGGGCTACGTGGCCGAGCTGAACGGCAAGCTGAACCGCTGGGAGACGATCAAGAAGGTGACCATCCTCCCCCGGGACCTCACCATCGAGGACGGCGAGGTCACCCCGTCGCTGAAGATCAAGCGCCGGAGCGTGGAGACCAACTTCGCCGACGAGATCGACAAGATGTACGCGGGCACCCTCGCCGAGCTGTAGCGGGTCCCGCACCGGCCGGCGGCCGTGCCCCTCCGTCCCGGGGCACGGCCGCCGCCCCGATTTCCGCTCAGAGGTGCTGCTGGCGCCAGTGGCTCTGGTCCACCTCCGCGGCGAGCTGCTCCTCCAGCGCGAGCTGCCGGATCCGGCGCCGCCGGCCGTCCTCCTGGAACGTCTCCGCGGCCACGCCGGCGGTGACGAGCACCGCCAGCACGATGAGTGACGCCAGCTCGGGGATCGGGGCGACGACCGGGGCGACGACGGCGAGCGCCGCGACCGTGATCACCAGGGGCCAGCGCACCTCCCGCAGCGCCACCAGCGCGCAGGCGACGAGGCTCAGCAGGTAGAGGCCCACCCCGCCGTAGAGGACGGCGACCCAGAAGCCGCCCAGCGGCGGGCCCCAGCTCGGGGTGTCCGGGCTGGCCGCGTCGGCCAGCAGGTCCTTGAGGCCGAGGGCGAAGAGGATGACGCCGGCGAGCAGCGGCAGGTGCAGGAACGTGTAGACGTCCCGGCAGAGCCGGCGCCGGGCGTCCGGGTCGCGCGCGTGGTGCAGCGCCTGCTCCAGCGCGTACGCCAGGGTGTCGAAGTACGCCCACCAGAGCATCGCCACGACCAGGACGCCGAGCAGGGCGGCGACCGCCACCGGGCCGGTGAGCGGCAGCCCGGTCTTCGGGCCGAGCCCGAGCGCGATGATCAACTCTCCGAGCGCGACCAGCACCATGAGGGCGTGCCGCTCCGCCCAGTGCCCGGCAGAGACCACCACCCACCACCGCCGGGCCAGGGTCGTCCCGCCGACGTACTCGACCAGCAGCGCCACCGTCCACAGCGCCAGTTGCAGCGCCACGGCGTACGGCCGTTCGGCGAACCGCACGGGCACGAGGCCGGCGACCACCAGCAGCACGGTGGCGAGGCTCGGCAGCAGGGCGCGCAGCAACAGCCCGCGGCGCCGGGCCCGATCCGACCGGTCGAGCCAGGCGAAGACCGCGAGCTGGGCCATCCGGATCACGAAGTAGCAGCCCGCGAAGACCAGCGGGCCGTTCAGCCCACCGGGCTGGTCGACGAACGCGCTGGGCACGCTGAGCACCAGCAGGAAGGTCGCGGCCACCGTGACGACGCCGACCACCGGCAGCAGGCCCTGGTCGGCGCGGACCGCGTTGCCGAGCCGGGCGAAGCCGGTCCACGACCACCAGAGCAGGGCCAGCACCAGCAGGCAGCGGTAGACGTTCACCGGCGTGGGAATGGTGGCGGTCAGGGTGGTGACGTTGATGAACGCGAAGACGAAGACCAGGTCGTAGAAGAGTTCCAGGCGGGTGGTCCGGGAGCCGGGCGCGCCGGGCAACAGCACCCGCGACCACCGGGTGCCTCCGCCGTTCCCCACGCGGGCAGTCTCCGCAATCGCCGGCCCGCGCGGTGCCGATCGGACGATCCGTACCGGAACGTGCCTACCGGCCGGGCTCGCCGCCGACGCCGTGCTCGGTGAGGAACTCGTCGCGCAGGGCGCGGCGGGCCGTGCCGAAGAGCACCACCTCGGCCCCCACCATGCCGGCGCAGACCACGGCGAGCAGCCCCAGCGCGGCCAGTGCGGGCAGGTGGTCGGCGACCGGCAGGAGCAGCACCAGCAGCACGGTGGTGGCGACCCGCGGCCAGTTGAGCGAGCGCATGTTGCGCAGCCGGAAGCCCACGTGCCCGAGCAGGTAGACGATCACGCCGCCGTAGAGGGCGAGCAGGCCCAGCCCGTGCAGCGGGTCGGTGAGCCGGTGGTGGGTGCCGTCCCCGACGTACGCCAGGACCTTCTTGAAGCCGAGGGCGAGCAGGATGATCCCGGCGACCATCGGCAGGTGCAGGTAGGTGTAGGAGTCCCGGCCCAGCGCGGCCCGTTCGGCGCCCCGCGCCCGCGCCAGCACCCGCTCGGCGGCGATCGACACCACGTCGAAGTACGCCCACCACAGCGCCGCTGCCACCGTGACGCCGAGGAACGAGGCCACGATGATCGGCCAGGAGATCGGCAGCGCGGTGATCCCGACGCCGATGGCGACGAGGGACTCCCCCAGCGCCACGATGATGATGAGGCCGTGCCGCTCCGTCCAGTGGGCGGCCGAGAGGATCTGCCAGCCCGCCGCGCCGATGGCCATGATGCCGCCGTAGTCGACCGCGAGGGCGCACACCCACAGGACGGTACGCAACGCGACGACGCGCCCCGGGTCGTCGGTGAGGTACGGCGGCAGCAGCGCGGCGGTGAAGAGCAGCACCGCCCCGCCCAGCATCGGCAGGGCGGCCCGCACCAGCTGCCGGCGCAGCCCGGCGTCGCCGCGGGCGGCGTACCAGTAGAGGGTCAGGTGCAGCACCCGGACGGCCAGGTAGCAGGCGGCGAAGACGACCGGGCCGGAGAGCCCGCCGGGCAGGTCGACGAACGCCTCGGGGATGGTCGCGGCGACCACGAACATGGTGGCGATCACCGCGAAGAGGACCACCCGGACCACGCCCTCGTCGGCCCGGACGGTGTTGCCGAGCCAGGCGTAGCAGCACCAGCACCACCAGAGCAGGGCCAGCAGCAGCAGGCCCCGACCCAGGCCGGGCCACGTCAGGTCGGTCGCCATGAGCGCGGTCACCTGGGTGAGCGCGTAGACGAAGACCAGGTCGAAGAAGAGTTCCAGCGGGGTGACCGAGGCGCCCTCGGTCATCACCCGCATCCGCGGCCCGCGCCGCGTTCCGTCCGTCACGGCGGACAGTCTGGCAGCCGGGCGGCCGGGACGCCGTCCCCGGGACGCCCGGCGCGCCCCAGGTCCGGTCAGGCGATGACGGAGGGCTCCCGCCACTGCGGACGGCCGGTGCGGTCCAGGTCGTAGCGGACCGCGGCGAGCCGGCCGACGGCCTCCTCCAGGTCCGCGGTGGGCAGCGTGAAGGGCAGCCGGAGGAACCGCTCAAGGGTGCCGTCCAGGCCGAACCGCGGTCCGGGCGCCAGGCGTACGCCGACCTCCTCGGCGGCCCGGGCCAGCGCGCTGGAGATCGGGCCGTCCAGCTCCGCCCAGAGCGTCACCCCGCCGCGCGGCACGGTGACCCGCCAGTCGGGCAGGCGGTCGGCCATCGCCTTGACGAGGGCGTCCCGCTGGGCGGCGAGCTGGATCCGCCGGGCGGCCACGATGCTGGGCCCCTGGGCCAGCAGGTGCACCGCGACGAGCTGGTCGAGCACCGGGCTGGCCATGTCCACGCCGACCCGGGCGGCGGCCAGCCGCTGCACCTGCGGGGCGGACGCCCGGACCCAGCCGATCCGCAGGCCACCCCAGTACGGCTTGCTCATCCCGCCGATGCTGATGACCCGGGAGTGCCGGTCGAAGGTGGCCACCGGCGGCGGCAGCGGGGTGCCGTCCAGCGGCAGGTCCACGAACGACTCGTCCACCACGAGGTCGGTGCCGGCGGCGTGCGCCGCGCCGACCAGCCGCTCGCGCAGGTCGGTCGCCATGAGGTGGCCGGTCGGGTTGTGGAACTCGGGGATCACGTACGCCAGCTTCGGCCGGGTCTGCCGGATGCTGCCCAGCAGCAGGTCGGCGTCCCAGCCGTCGCCGTCGGCGGCGAGACCGTGAGTGGTGATCCGGGCCCGCCGGGCCGACAGCGCGGCGAGGGCGTTCGGGTAGGTCGGTGACTCCACCAGCACCCCGCCGCCCGGCGACAGGGCCAGCCGCAGCACCAGGTCCAGCGCGTGCTGGGTGCCGCTGGTGACCATGATCTGTTCCGGGCTGGTCGGCAGCCCCCGGTCGGTGTACGCGCGGGCCACCGCCTCGCGCAGCTCGATGATGCCGGTCGGGTGGTAGCCGGCCCCGCCGAGGTAGCGGGGCAGGTCCTCGGCGGCGGCCCGGGCCGCGGGCACGAGCTGCGCCGGGGCGGAGAGCGCGGCCACCCCCAGGTCGATCATGTCCCGGTCGTCGAGCGGGGTCCAGAGCCCGGTGCTGGCCACCCGGTGCGTGCCCGGGAGCATGGTCCAGCTCCCGGCGCCCCGCCGGCTGGCCAGGTGGCCGGTCTCCCGGAGCTCCCGGTAGGCGGCGGTGACCGTGGTGCGGCTGATCCGCAGCGCCTCGGCCAGATCGCGCTCGGCCGGCAGGCGTACCCCGAGGGGGAGCCGGCCGTCGGCGAGCAGCCCGCGGACCGCGGCGGCGAGCGCGGCGTAGTCCGGGCTGCGCCGGCGGCCCGGTAGGGCGTGCCACTGCCCGAGGAGCCGAGCCAATTGGACGCCACGCACCTGACTCGTCATGGCCACCCCTCCTGAATTGGCTCTGTCGCGGGCAGGATTGGCCCCTAGGGTGGCATGCATGGCACCAATTGGCAATCTCCGGCACCGGCCCACCCGGCGGCTCGTCCAGCTCTACGCCGGGCTGGCCCTCTACGGCATCAGCATGGCGCTGATGATCCGGTCCGGCCTCGGGCTCGACCCGTGGGACGTGTTCCACCAGGGGCTCGCCCGACAGACCCACCTCTCCTTCGGCACGGTCACCATCGCGGTCGGCGCGCTCGTGCTGCTGCTCTGGATCCCGCTGCGGCAGCGTCCCGGCCTCGGCACCATCAGCAACGTCGTGGTGATCGGCCTGGTCGTCGACGCCACGCTGGCCCTGCTGCCGCCCGGCGACGGCCTGCCGGTCCGCGCCACCCTGCTGGTCTCCGGGATCGTCGCCAACGGCGCCGCCACCGGCCTCTACCTGGGCGCCGGGCTCGGCCCCGGCCCGCGCGACGGCCTCATGACCGGCTTCACGGCCCGCCGGCCCCGCTACTCCCTGCGGCTGGTGCGGACCGTGATCGAGGTGACCGTGCTGAGCCTGGGCTGGCTGCTCGGCGGCACCGTGGGCCTCGGCACCGTGGCGTACGCGCTGGCCATCGGGCCGCTCGCCCAGTTCTTCATCCCGATCTTCGCGGTGCCGGCCCGGCCGGCCGACGAGCCGGTGGTCGCCTGCGCGCCGGGGGCGGCCGGCGAGGCAGCCTGAACCGCCCTTCGACCACGCAGCGTCACCACCGCCGCGCCGCCCGCAGCGGAACGGGACGCGCCGGACGTCGCTGAGCTGCGGCGACGTCCGGCCGCGAAACCGGGTGTTTTCTCCGCCGCCGTCGCCGGGCATCATTCGTTCATGGGGGAGAACGGTTGGCGTTGGAGCGACGCCTGGATCTTCGTCTCACTGGTCATCGCGAGCGGCGCCGGTCGGCACCGCCGGGCCGCCGACACCCGGCGCCCGGAGGGCGTGCGCCTCGCCGACGTCCTCTCCACAGCCGACCACCTCAACCAGGCCATCCCCGAGCGGCACGAGGTGGAGGGCGCGGTCCGCCGGCTCGTCGACGCGGGCCTGGTCAGCGTCACCGACGGCTGGTTCCGGGTGACCCCGGACGGCGAGCGGCTCTGGCGCACCCGGCCCAGCGCCGGGCTGGGCACCACCGTCGACACCGTGCAGGGCGTGCTGAGCCGCGGCCCCGTGCCCGGCGAGTCCGACTGGCGGCTGGACGAGGACGACCACGCCGCCGCCGTGCAGGAGTACGTGGTCCGTTCGATCCCGATGCCCCGCCGCTCCCCCGAGGGTCACTCCGGCCGCCCCTGACCGGCGGCGGCTCCCCGCCGAGCCGACGGGCGGGCGGGCGTCAGCGGACCGGGTGGCCCGCGCCGCGCAGGGCGTCCTTGACCTCGCCGACGGTCAGCTCGCCGAAGTGGAAGACGCTCGCCGCGAGCACCGCGTCGGCGCCCGCGCCGATGGCCGGCGGGAAGTGGGCGACCTCGCCCGCCCCGCCGCTGGCGATCACCGGCACGTCAACCACCGCGCGGACCGCCTCGATCAGCGGCAGGTCGAAGCCGGCCTTGGTGCCGTCGGCGTCCATCGAGTTGAGCAGGATCTCCCCCGCGCCCAGTTCGGCGCCGCGCGCCGCCCACTCGACCGCGTCGAGTCCGGCGCCCCGGCGCCCGCCGTGCGTGGTCACCTCGAAGCCGCTCGGCGTGGCGCCGGCCGGCGCCCGGCGTACGTCGAGGGAGAGCACCAGCACCTGGCGGCCGAACCGGTCGGCGATCTCGGCGATCAGCTCGGGGCGGGCGATGGCCGCGGTGTTCACCCCGACCTTGTCCGCGCCGGCCCGCAGCAGGGTGTCGACGTCGGCGACCTGGCGGACGCCACCGCCGACGGTGAGCGGGATGAAGACCGACTCGGCGGTGCGCCGCACCACGTCGAGCATGGTGCCGCGGTCGCTGCTGGAGGCGGTGACGTCGAGGAAGGTCAGCTCGTCGGCGCCGGCCCGGTCGTACGCGGCCGCCAGCTCGACCGGGTCGCCGGCGTCGCGCAGGTCGAGGAAGTTGACCCCCTTGACCACCCGCCCGGCGTCCACGTCCAGACACGGGATCACCCGTACCGCCACCGTCATGCCGTGAGCCTATCCAACCGGCACGGCACGGCGGCCGGCCCAACCGGGCCGACCGCCGTGAACGAGTGCGGCGTCACACACGGACGAGCATCTTGCCCAGGTTCTCGCCGCGCAGCAGGCCGAGGAAGGCCTCCGGGGCCCGCTCGATGCCGTCGACCACCGTCTCGTCGTAGGTGATCCGGCCGTCCCGCAGCCAGCCGGCCATCTCCTGGACGAACTGCTCCCGCAGGTGCCCGTGGTCGCCGACCAGGAAGCCGCGCAGGGTGAGCCGCTTGCCGATGAGCAGCGCCAGGTTGCGCGGTGCGGCGGGCGGCTCGGTGGCGTTGTACTGCGCGATCATGCCGCAGATGGCGGCCCGGCCGTGCAGGTTCATGGCGCCGATGGCGGCCTCCAGGTGCTCGCCGCCGACGTTGTCGAAGTAGACGTCGACGCCGTCCGGCGCGGCGGCCCTGAGCTGGTCGCGGACCGGGCCGTCGTGGTAGTCGAACGCGGCGTCGAAGCCGAGCGCCCGCAGCCGCTCGACCTTGGCCGGCGAGCCGGCGCTGCCGATGACCCGGCCGGCGCCGCGCAGCTTGGCGATCTGCCCGACCATGCTGCCGACCGCGCCGGCCGCGCCGGAGACGAAGACCGTCTCGCCCGGCTTCATGGCCGCCACGTCGAGCAGCCCGGCGTACGCGGTCAGCCCGGTCATGCCGAGCACGCCCAGGTAGGCGGTGACCGGCGCCAGGTCCGGGTCGACCTTCCGGGCGCCCCGGGCGTCGACCAGCGCGTACTCCCGCCAGCCCAGGCCGTGCAGCACGGTGTCGCCGGGAGCGAAGCCCTCGGCCTCGCTCGCCACCACCTCGCCGACCGCACCGCCGTCGAGCGGGGCGTCGAGCGCGAACGGCGGCACGTACGACTTGACGTCGTTCATCCGCCCGCGCATGTACGGGTCCACCGACATGAACCGGTTGCGGACCACGAGCTGGCCGGGCCCCGGGGTGGGCACCTCGGTCTCGACGAGGCGGAAGTTGTCGGCGGTGGGCCAGCCCTGCGGGCGGGACGCCAGGTGGATCTCCCGGTTGGCGGTCATCGGGCGTCCCGGACGGTCAGGGTGACCTCGACGTTGCCCCGGGTCGCGTTGGAGTACGGGCAGACCTGGTGGGCCGCCTCGACGAGCTGCTGCGCGGCGGACCGCTCGACCACGGGCAGGTCGACCACCAGCGTGACGGCCAGGCCGTAGCCGCCGCTGCCGTTCGGGCCGATGCCCACCTCGGCCTCGACGACCGAGTTCGAGAGGTCCGCCCGGGCCTTACGGGCGACCAGGCGCAGCGCGGAGTGGAAGCAGGCGGCGTAGCCGGCCGCGAAGAGCTGCTCCGGGTTGGTCGCGCCGCCGGCGCCGCCCATCTCCTTCGGGACGGCCAGGTCCAGGTCGAGGCCGCCGTCGGAGGTGCGGACGTGGCCGTCCCGGCCGTCGCCGGTGGCCTGCGCGGACGCGGTGTAGAGCACCTGCATGGTGGTCACTGCTCCTTCTGTCGGTGGATCGTCTCGGTGACCCGGGTGAGGGTGTCGCGGAGGGCGACCAGCTCGGCCTCGGTGAGGCCGGTGGCGCGGGCCACCCGGCACGGCACCTCGTCCATCCGCTCCCGCAGGGCCCGGCCCTGCGCGGTGAGGCCCACCTCGACCCGGCGCTCGTCGGCCGCCGAGCGGGTACGCACCACCAGGCCGGCCGTCTCCAGCCGCTTGAGCAGCGGCGAGAGGGTGCCGGAGTCGAGCCGGAGCCGCGCGCCGAGCTCGGAGACCGTGGGGGCGTCGTCGCCGCGCTCCCAGAGGACCAGCAGCACCAGGTACTGCGGGTAGGTCAGGCCGTGCTCGTCGAGGATGGGCCGGTAGACGTCGGTGAGGGCGCGCGACGCCGCGTAGAGGGCGAAGCACACCTGCCGGCGCAGCACCAGATCATCGGTCACCCCGAAAACGTAGCCCGCAATTGAGTTGTGCACAACCGAACTGGCCGCGGAGTGGCCGCCCCCACACCGCGGGGAAGGCCGTCAGCGATCGCCGAGCCAGGCCTCCAGCTCGACCTCGACCAGGTGCTCCGGGTCGATCAGCCCGGCCACCACGACCATGGTGGCCACCGGACGGACGGCGCCGAACACCGCGTTGTGCGCCCGGCCCACCTCGTCGGCGTACATCCGGTCGGTCACGTACATCCGGGTGCGCACCACGTCGGCCGGCTCGGCGCCGACCTCGGCGAGCGCGTCCAGGCCGATCCGGATCGCCTGGGCGGTCTGCGCCGCGGCGTCGCCCACGTGGGCCACCCGGCCGTCCACCGTCGAGGTGCAGCCGGCGGTGATCGCCAGCTGTCCGGCGCGCACCACCCGGCAGTAGCCGTAGAGCGCCTCCCACGGCCCGCCCGAGCCCAGCCGGGTGACCGCCGCGCCGGCCGGCACGTCCGGCGCCGGCCGGGCGCCCTCACCCGCGACGGCCGTCACGCCCCGGCCCGCAGGGTGGCCATCGCCTCGGCGACGGTGAACGCCCCCGCGTAGAGCGCCTTGCCCGCGATCACGCCCTCCACGCCCACCGGCTCCAGGGTGGCCAGCGCGCGCAGGTCGTCCAGCGTGGACACGCCACCGGAGGCGATCACCGGGGCGTCGGTGCGGGAGCAGACCTCGCGCAGCAGGTCCAGGTTGGGCCCGCGCATGGTGCCGTCCTTGGTGATGTCCGTGACCACGTAGCGGGAGGCGCCGGCCTTGTCCAGCCGGGCCAGCACCTCGTAGAGGTCACCGCCGTCGCGGGTCCAGCCGCGCGCGGAGAGGGTACGGCCGCGCACGTCCAGCCCGATGGCCACCCGGTCGCCGTACTCGCCGCAGACCCGGTCGCACCACTCCGGGTCCTCCAGCGCGGCGGTGCCGATGTTCACCCGGGCCGCGCCGGTGCCCAGGGCGGCCTGCAACGACTCGTCGTCACGGATGCCGCCGGACAGCTCGACCTTCACGTCGAGCTGCCGGACCACCTCGGCCAGCAGGTGGGCGTTGGTGCCCCGGCCGAACGCGGCGTCCAGGTCGACCAGGTGGATCCACTCCGCGCCGTCGGCCTGCCAGGCGAGGGCGGCCTCCAGCGGGTCGCCGTACGCGGTCTCGCTGCCGGCGGCGCCCTGGACGAGCCGGACGGCCTGGCCGTCGGCGACGTCCACGGCGGGCAACAGGGTGAGGCTCAACGATCTACTCCTCGCATCAGGAACGACGGTCCAGGGCGATCACCACGACCGCGGGCAGGACCAGCAGCAACAACACGACCAGCGCCAGCCGCAGCGCCAGGTCGTCGACGAAACTCCAGATACCGGCCACCGCCGCGCCGGTGAGCAGCACGATGGCCGCCCGCTCCCCGCGGCTGTGCCGGCGCAGCCGGCCGGTGCGGCCCCGCCGCAGCCTCGGCGTGAACCGGCGGGCGACCACGCGCCGCCGCTCCCGCCGCGCCACCTTCCGGGCCCGCGCGACGCGTTCCCGCTCCAGCTCGGCCTGGCGGGCCTCCCGGCGGCGGGCCCGCTCCTTACTCACACTGCGCCACCGTTCGTTCGCGACTGCGGGGCTCGCAACCCCGGCTCACTCCTCGCGCTCACAGTGTGCCGAGCCAGTTGCGCAGCAGGGCCGCCCCGGTGTCGGCGGACTTCTCGGGGTGGAACTGGGCCGCCGACAGCGCGCCGCGCTCGACCCCGGCGACGAAGTCCGTGCCGTGGTGGGCGGTGGTGACGGTGGCCCCGGCGGCGGCCAGCGCCGCCGGTTCGGTTACCCCGTAGGAGTGGACGAAGTAGAACCGGGCGTCCGCCGGCAGGCCGGCGAAGAGCACCGAGCCGGCCGGAGCGTGCACGGTGTTCCAGCCCATGTGCGGCAGCCGCGGCGCGGGCAGCTTCGTCACCCCGCCGGGGAGCAGCCCGAGCCCCTTCGTGACCACGCCGTGCTCGTCGCCGTGCTCGAAGAGCACCTGCATGCCCACGCAGATGCCGAGCACCGGGCGGCCGGCGGCCACCCGCTCGGCGATGACCGGCCCCGCGCCCAGCTCCTCGATCCCGGCCATGCACGCCGCGTACGCGCCGACACCCGGCACCACCAGGCCCTCGGCCTCGGCGGCGGCGCTCAGGTCGGCGGTGACGGTGACGTCGGCGCCGGCCCGCTCCAGGGCGCGCTCGGCTGAGCGCAGGTTGCCCGAGCCGTAGTCGAGCACCACGACACGCCTGCTCACGACCCCTCCCCCGGCAGCAGCCAGAGCAGCCCGCCGGCGGTGGCCAGCACGGCCAGCAGCCCGGTGACCACCACGGCGGGGCGGGCGGCGCCCTGCTTGTAGAGCGACCAGGTGCCGCCGACCAGCACCCCGGCGAGGATCAGCAGCAGCGTCGGCAGTGCCCGCCCCATCAGAGCCGGCTTCCATTCACGACTGCGGTACTCCGCTGCGCTGCGTTCCTCGCGCTCATCAGAGGGCTCCCTTCGTGCTGGGAATCGCGCCGGCCGCCCGCGGGTCGATCGACGTGGCCTCGCGCAGCGCGCGGGAGACCGCCTTGAACTGGGCCTCCACCACGTGGTGGGCGTCCGGGTTGCCGCCCGGCCGGGCCGCCCGCAGCACGTCCACGTGCAGCGTGACCCGGGCGGCCTGACCGAACGACTCCCAGATGTGCCGGGTCATGCTCGTCGGGTAGACCGGCCCGATGTACGGCGCGAGCGCCGGCTCGTCGTGCACCACGTACGGCCGCCCGGAGAGGTCGACGGCGGCCCGGACCAGCACCTCGTCCATGGGGACGGTGGCCGAGCCGTACCGCCGGATGCCGGCCTTGTCCCCCAGCGCCTGGTCGAACGCGGCGCCCAGGGCCAGCGCGGTGTCCTCCATGGTGTGGTGGGCGTCGATCTCCAGGTCGCCGACCGTGTGCACGGTCAGGTCGAAGCCGCCGTGCCGGGCGATCTGGTTCAGCATGTGGTCGTAGAAGCCGACGCCGGTCTCGATGTCGGCCTTGCCGGTGCCGTCGAGGTCGATCTCGACGAGGACCTTGGTCTCCTTGGTGATCCGCTCCACCCGGGCGGTCCGGCTCATGACAGCTTCTCCATTGCAGACAGAAAGGCGTCGGTCTCGGCGGGGGTGCCGGCGGTGACCCGCAGCCAGCCGGGCAGGCCGACGTCGCGGACCAGCACGCCGGCGTCGAGCAGGGTGCGCCACGCCGCGGCCTGGTCGCCGCCGACCTCGAAGAGCACGAAGTTGGCGTCGCTGTCGGCCACCCGGCGCCCGCGGGCGCGCAGCTCGGCGACGATCCGGTCGCGCTGCTCCATGATCGCGGCGACCGTGCCGAGCAGGGCGTCGCGGTGGGCCAGCGCCGCGCGGGCGGCGGCCTGGGTGAGCGCCGAGAGGTGGTACGGCAGCCGGACCAGCTGCACGGCCCGCACCACGGCCGGGTCGGCCGCCAGGTAGCCGAGCCGGCCACCGGCGAAGCCGAACGCCTTGCTCATGGTCCGGGTCACCACCAGCCGGGGGTGCCCGGGCAGCACGGCGAGCGCGCTGACCGTGCCGGGCCGGGCGAACTCGGCGTACGCCTCGTCCACGACCACCATGCCGGGCGCCTCGGCCAGCACGGCGGCCACCACCGCCGGGTCGAGCGCGGTGCCGGTCGGGTTGTTCGGCGAGCAGAGGAAGACCACGTCGGGCCGGTGCGCCCGGACCTGGGCGACGGCGTCGGCGGCGGCCAGCCCGAAGTCCGCGTCGCGGGCGGCCGGGATCCAGCCGGTGCCGGTGCCGAGCGCCAGCAGCGGGTGCATCGAGTACGCCGGCGTGAAGCCGAGCGCGGTGCGTCCGGGGCCGCCGAACGCCTGGAGCAGCTGCTGCTGGATCTCGTTGGAGCCGTTGGCCGCCCACACCTGGTCGACGGTGAGCCCGTGGCCCAGGTACTCCGCCAGGTCGGCGCGGAGCGCCACGGCGTCCCGGTCGGGATAGCGGTTGAGGTCGCGCAGCTCGGCGGAGAGGGCCTTGCCGATCGCCTCCACCACCGGCTCGGGCACCGGGTAGGAGTTCTCGTTGGTGTTCAGCCGCACCGGCACGTCGAGCTGCGGCGCCCCGTACGGCGTCAGGCCCCGCAGGTCGTCGCGGATCGGCAGGTCGTCGAGGGTGGTCACGAGGTCGCCCCCGGGAAGCGCACGCTGACCGCCTGGCCGTGCGCCGGCAGGTCCTCGACGCCGGCCAGGGTGACCACGTGCGGGGCCACCTCGCGCAACGCGTCCCGCGTGTATTCCACCAGGTGGACGCCGCGCAGGAAGGACTGCACCGACAGGCCGGAGGAGTGCCGGGCGCAGCCGCCGGTGGGCAGCACGTGGTTGGAGCCGGCGCAGTAGTCGCCGAGCGACACCGGCGACCAGGCGCCCACGAAGATCGCCCCGGCGTTGCGCACCCGCAGCGCCCACTCGCGCGCGTCGACGGTCTGGATCTCCAGGTGCTCGGCCGCGTACGCGTCGACCACCCGCAGCCCGGCCTCCAGGTCGTCGACGAGGACGACGCCGCTCTGCTCGCCGCGCAGGGCGGTGCCGATCCGCTCGGCGTGCTTGGCCGCCGGCACCTGCCGGGCCAGCTCGGCGTCGACCGCGTCGGCGAGCGCCACCGACGGGGTGACCAGCACGCTGGCCGCGAGGGGGTCGTGCTCGGCCTGGCTGATCAGGTCGGCGGCGACGTGCGCCGGGTCGGCCGTGTCGTCGGCCAGGATGGCGATCTCGGTGGGGCCGGCCTCGGCGTCGATGCCCACCACGCCGCGCAGCAGCCGCTTCGCGGCGGTCACCCAGATGTTGCCGGGGCCGGTGATCATGTCGACGGCCTCGCAGCGCTCGGCGCCCTCGGGGTCGACGGTCGCCCCGTAGGCCAGCATGGCCACGGCCTGGGCGCCGCCGACGGCGTAGACCTCGTCGACGCCGAGCAGCGCGCAGGCGGCGAGCACCCGCTGGTCGGGCAGGCCGCCGTTGTCCTTCTGCGGCGGGCTGACCACCACCAGCGAGCGGACCCCGGCCGCCTGGGCGGGGACCACGTTCATCACCACGGTCGACGGGTACATGGCCAGCCCGCCGGGGACGTAGAGGCCCACCCGGTCGACCGGCACCCAGCGCTCGGTCACCGTGCCGCCCGGCACCACCTGGGTGGTGTGGTCGACGCGGCGCTGGTCGGCGTGGACCTTGCGGGCCCGGGTGATCGACTCCAGCAGCGCGGCGCGGACCTGCGGGTCGAGGGTGTCCTCGGCGGCGCGGATCACCTCGACCGGCACCCGCAGGCGCTCGGGAGAGACCCCGTCGAACCGTTCGCTCGCCTCCCGGATCGCCGGGTACCCATGCTCCCGGACCGCCTCCACGAGGGGGCGGATCCTCTCGACGGCCACGGAGACGTCGAGCTGGGCACGGGGCAGCAGGCGGCGCGGGTCGCGCGCGCCGCCGCGCAGGTCGATCCGATTCAACACCCTTGCGAGTCTAGGCCGCCCGTCCGCGCGCCGACCGGAGCCGCCCGTACGCCGGGACGGTGAGCCGGGACACGCCGCCGCGGCGCGCTCGGGATACTCTCGATCACGTGACCGCACGGCTGCCGGTTTTCCCGCTCGGGACGGTCCTGTTCCCGGGGCTGGTTCTCCCGCTGCACATCTTCGAGGAGCGCTACCGGGCGCTGGTGCGCCACCTCGTCGGGCTGCCCGAGGGCGCGCCGCGCGAGTTCGGGGTGGTGGCCATCCGGGCCGGCTGGGAGGTCGCGCCGGCCGGGCCGCCGGACCGCTCCGGCCCCGCCGGCGGCGAGGTCACGCTGCACGAGGTGGGCTGCACCGCCGAGCTGCGGCAGGTCACCGAGCTGGCCGACGGCGGGTTCGACATCGTCACCGTGGGCCGGCGGCGGTTCCGCATCGCCGAGGTCGACGACGCCGCCGCGCCGTACCTGACCGCCGAGGTGGAGTGGCTGCCCGAGCCGGCCGGCGCCGACGAGGTGGCCGACCTGCTGGCCGCCCGGGTGATCTCGGTCTTCCGGCAGTACCTGAGCCTGGTCCGGCCGGACCCGCAGGAGATCTCCGAGCAGCTCCCCGAGGACCCGACGGTGCTGTCGCACCTGGTCGCGGCCACCGCGGCGCTGACCGTCGACGACCGGCAGCGGCTGCTCGCCATCGACGACACCGCCGGCCGGCTCCGGGCCGAGCTGCGGCTGCTGCACCGGGAGACCACCCTGCTGCGCGAGGTCCGGGCCGTCCCGGTGCCGCTCAGCGAGCTGGCTGGTCCCCCGGCTCCGAACTGATCCCCGGCCCGCCGGGCGCCCAGCCGCCGTCCCACTGCGGCTCCGGCCGCAGCGACGGCCACCGCGACCAGCCGGCCAGCAGGGTGTACGTCACGGCCGCGCCGAACGCCGCGAGCAGCAGGTTGCCGTGCGGGACGGGCAGCGGCCCGTACCAGTCGATGCCGCCGGCGCGCAGGTCGGCGGGCTTGGTGAAGTCGGTGCCGGGCGGCGCGGTGTCCAGCAGCCGATGGAAGGTGCCGAGCCCGATCCGGCGGCCCACCTGCCAGGCCACGACCGCCGCGCCGAGCCCGCCGAGCGTGCCGGCGACCAGGCCGGCCGGGCCACGCCGGCGGCGCAGCACCACCCACAGGGTGATCGCGGCGAGCACCCCGAAGCCCAACGCGAGCAGGCTGAACCAGCCGTCCGCGGCGATCGGCTGCTCCGGTTGCGGGGTGGCGTAGACGGCCCCCTCGGCGGTCATCCGCACCGGCGTGCCGGGGGCCACCAGCGCCCAGAGCAGGCCCAGGGGCGCCCCGAGCACGGTCAGCAGCAGCGCCGCGCCGAGCGCGACGGCGGCGGCCCGGCCGCCGGCCCGCCGGGTGGCGGCCGGCACGCCGGGCACCTCCCCGACCACGCCGGGATAGCCGGCGAGCGGGTCCGCGCCGGGCGCGGTCACCGGGGTGCCGGCGGGCACCGGCAGGCCGCCGGGCCAGCCGGGCGGCTCGCTCTCGCCCGGGGACCGGGCGGGCAGGTGGCCCTCCGTCCCGGCGGTCGGGGAGCTTCCCGTGTCGCCGGTCGGGGCGTGCTCCGCGCCGGCGGGCGGGCGGGCGGCGGCGCCGGGCGCGCCGGGACCGTCGGCGACCCGCTCGGGATCAGAGGTGTCCGGACTCACCCGGTGATCCTCTCAGGCGGCGGGGCGGCGCGGGGCGGCGGTGGCGGCGGTGGCGGTGGCGGTGGCGGTGGCGGTCAGCGGGCGAACGGTTCCAGCATCACCGAGGCGGCCGTGAGCCAGCGCTGCCGGGTCTCCGCCTGGAGCTGGTGGTACTCGATCGAGGAGCCGGTCTCCAGCGCCGGGTCGTAGGGCACCACGGCCACCGACCGGGTGCGGGTGGCGAAGTGCCGCTCCAGGTCGTCCTGGAGCGGCGTGCGACCGGGGGTGGGGCAGGAGATCAGGGTGACCGCGTTGTCGGCCAGCTCGCCCATGCCCTCCTCGTGCAGCAGGTCGAGCATCCAGTCGGCGCTGAACGCGGCGTCCTCGCGGGGCACGGTGGTCACCACGAGCTGGTCGGCGGCCTGCATGACGGTGCGCCAGTTGGGGCTCTCCACGTTGTTGCCGGTGTCCACGCAGACCACGTCGTGGGTGCGGCGCAGCAGCTCCAGCACCCGTTTGACGGTGAACTGGTCCAGGCGCTGGGCGAAGCGCGGGCTCTCCTCGCCGGCCAGCACGTCGTACGAGCCGTCGGAGGCGTGCCGGAGGTAGTCGTCGAGATGCTCCAGCAGGGTGGCGCCCTCCAGGATCTCGATCTGCGCGAGGTCGTGGATCAGGTGCCGGATGGTGCGCGCGTGCCGGGCGCTGCCGGCGCGCAGGCCGAGGGTGCCGCGCAGCTCGTTGTCGTCCCAGGCGAGCACCCCGCGCCCGCGGACGCTGCCCACGGTGGCCGCGGCGAGCACGGTGGCGGTGGTCTTGTGCACGCCGCCCTTGGGGTTGGCGAAGGCGAGCACCCGGGGCGCGCCCAGCTCGCGGCGGAGCACCCCGGCCGCGCGCTCCAGCTCGGTCTCCGGCTCCGGGGCGCGCCACTCCACCCGCGCCGGCTCGATCCGGGGCGGCTCGATGCGGGCCGGCTCGGGAACGGGATGGGCCTCCGGGCGGTAGCGGCCCCGGTCCAGTAACGCGTAGCGGGACTCCGCCGGGGGCGGGTCGGGCTGGTAGCCGCCGTCGAGCAGGGCGTACCGGGACTCGACCGAGGCGGTGCCGCGGCCGCGCGGCGGAGGCTCGGGGTAGCCCGGCTCCGGCGGGCGGACCGGCTCGGCCCGCCAGGACGGCTCGGCGCGCGGCTCCGGCTCGGCGCGGTAGGCGGGCTCCGCCTGGTACGCCGGCTCGCCGCGGTAGGCGGGCTCCGCCTGGTACGCCGGCTCGCCGCGGTAGGCGGGCTCCGCCTGGTACGCCGGCTCGCCGCCGTAGCGCGGGTCGACCCGGTAGGTCGGCTCCACCCGGTAGGTCGCCTCGACCCGGTAGGCCGGTTCGGCCCCGAACGACGGGTCGGCGGGGCGGGCGACGGCCTGCGCCCGGCCCGTCCAACCGGTGCCGGCGGCGCGGCGGGGCAGCGTCTCCGGGGGCGGCGCCGGGGTCTCCTCGGCGCGGTGGTCGACGTCGTGGTGCTCGGCGCCGCGACCGGCGAGCCGGGCCCGGTCGAGCAGCGCCCGCCACCGTGGGGCGGGCTCAGCCTGCCGACCCCAACCGGTCTCGCTGCCGTCCACGGCCTCGCCCCTCCCCAGCCCATCGATCTCCGCCTGACAGGCTACGAACGAAACCCTATTCGGACCACACCCCGCTTGGCACATCCCCCGGTGGCCCTCCTCACCGCTGGCCGGGCCCCGACGCCGCCCACCAGCACGTCTCAGGAGGTGGGAGCGGGATTGGGCGGTCCCGCTCCGGCGCCGGGCCGGCCGGCGGTCGGTGAGGATCCGGTCACCGTCGGTGCGGCTTCCGACGAATCGCCCATACCGGCGCTCGGCGCGAGTCCGGTGTCGGCCGGCGGTCGGGCCACGTCCCGCTGCTCCGGCAGCGGCGGGGTGAACACCGTCCGGTCCAACCGGGTCACCTCCGGGGCGGGGTCGACCGCGCGGACGCCGGGTCGGGCGGCCAGCGCCCGCAGGGCGTCCGGGGCGTCCCGGACCACGGCGGCGTAGACGCACGCGCAGCCCGCCCGGTAGCCGGCCGCCTCCCGCGCCGCCACGGCGGCCCCGGTGTCGTACACCCGGCGCAGCTCGGGATCGGCGGTGGCGGCCGGGGCGGCGGCGCGCGCCCGGTAGTCGGCGGCCTCCCGGTCCTTGCGCCCGGCCACCTCGGCCATCCCGGCGACCACGTCGTCGGGCAGGCGCAGCGCGGCGATCCGGACGATCTCGGTCTGCCGCCCGGGCACCGGCACCCGGGCCACCACCGCGGAGACCGGGGCGCCGCCCAGCGCGGTCGCCACCTGCGCCGGCGTCAGGTACGCGGCGAACGAGACCAGGGCGTAGCCGCCGGGCGCCGGGGCGTCGAGGCGGGCCAGTTCGTCGCCGGCGGCGCGCAGGTAGGCCGGGACGGAGGCGCCGTCGGCCACCCCGACCCGGGTCACCTCGCCCACCGTGCGGTCCCCCACCGGCCGGTCCCCCCGCTGCGCGAGGGCGACCACCAGCACCACGAGCGCGCAGGCCAGGGCGAGCCAGGTGAGCGCGGCGGAGCGCGACCGGCGCGACGGCTCGGTGTCGGTGCTCATCGGCGGGTCAGTCGCGGAGGATCTCCAGCGCCCGGGCCAGGTCGTCCGGGTATTCGCTGACGAACGTGACCTCGTCACCGGTGCGCGGGTGCAGGAAGCTCAGCGAGCGCGCGTGCAGCCACTGCCGGCTCAGGCCGAGCCGGGCGGACAGGGTCGGGTCGGCGCCGTAGGTGAGGTCGCCCACGCAGGGGTGCCGCAGCGTGGAGAAGTGCACCCGGATCTGGTGGGTACGCCCGGTCTCCAGCCGCACGTCGAGCAGGCTGGCCGAGGGGAACGCCTCGAGGGTGTCGTAGTGGGTGATGCTCGGCTTGCCGCCGGAGACCACCGCCCAGCGGTAGTCGTGGTGCGGGTGCCGGTCGATCGGCGCGTCGATGGTGCCGCGTAGCGGGTCCGGGTGGCCCTGCACCACGGCGTGGTAGCGCTTCTCCACCTCGCGGTACTTGAACGCCCGCTTCAACGCGGTGTACGCCTGCTCGCTCTTGGCCACCACCATGACGCCGGTGGTGCCCACGTCGAGCCGGTGCACCACGCCCTGCCGCTCGGCGGCGCCGCTCGTGGAGATCCGGTGGCCGATCCCGGCCAGCCCGCCGATCACGGTCGGGCCGGTCCAGCCGGGGCTGGGGTGGGCGGCCACCCCGACCGGCTTGTCCACCACCACGATGTCGTCGTCGGCGTAGACCACGGTGAGGCCGGGCACCGCCTGCGGCACCACGGTCGGCGGGGCGGCCGGCGCGGGCAGCGTGACCTCCAGCCAGGAGCCCGCCTTGACCTTGTGCGAGTTGGGCCGGACCGCGCCGTCGACCAGCGCGTCGCCGGCGTCGACGAGCGCCGCGGCGGCCGTGCGCGACAGCCCGAAGAGCCGGGAGACGGCCTGGTCCAGCCGCATACCGTCGAGCCCGTCCGGGACGGGGAGGGACCGGTGATCGCCGCCCGCGGCGAAGGCGGAGGTCACGCGCGCTCCCGCTGCTCGGCGGGGGCCTCGTCGCCGGACCGCTCGGCGGGGGCCCGGGAGCCGTCCCGCTGCCGGCCGGTCAGCTCCAGGAACACCGCCAGCAGCACGCCGCAGACCAGCGAGCTGTCGGCCAGGTTGAACACCGGCCAGACCTGCCCGTACGGGTCGAAGAGGCTGACCATGTCGACCACGTGGCCGACGAAGTGCCCGGGGGCGCGGAAGATCCGGTCGGTGAGGTTGCCCAGCGCCCCGCCCAGGACCAGCCCGAGCGACACGGCCCAGGGCAGCGACCGCAGCCGCAGCGCCATCCAGGCGATCCAGGCGACCACGCCGATGGTGATCAGCGGGAAGACCCAGGTGTGGTCGGAGCCGATGCTCCACGCGGCGCCGCTGTTGCGGGTCAGGCTGAGGTAGACCGCGCCGCCGAGCAGCGACACCGGCCCCCGCCCGGTCAGCTCCGAGAGCGCGAGCTGCTTGGTGACCAGGTCGGCGACGAGCGAGGCCAGGGCCACGCCGAGCAGCAGGCCGGTCGCCTTGCGGCGGGGCGTGCCGGTGCCCGGGTCGGCCGTGCCGGACCCGGCGGGCGGTGCTGCGGTCATCTGCTCCCCATCGACGCTCGCGACGGTGGCGGTCACCGTCTGCCGTACGGCCGCCGGGGAACGGACGTCAGCGCCGCTCCTCCAGCTGCTTGCAGCTCACGCAGAGAGTGGCCGACGGGAAGGCGGCGAGCCGCTCCACCGGGATCGGGTTGCCGCACCGCTCGCACCAGCCGTAGCCACCCTCGTCGAGCCGCTCCAGCGCGCGCTCGACCTGCGTGATCCGCTCCTTGATGCTGTTGGCGAGTGAGATCTCCTGCTCGCGCTCGAACGTCTTGGTGCCGGTGTCGGCCTGGTCGTCCCCGGCCGAGTCGGTCAGCCGGTCGCGCTGCAGCTCGGTGATCTCGCTCAGCGTCTGATCGTACTCGGCGTTGAGCTCGTCCCGCCGTGCCGCCAGGGCGGCCCGGATCTTCTCGGTCTCCGCGGCGCTGCGGGTGGCCTTCGCCACCGGCTTGCGGCCGGCGGTCCTGGTGTCGGCTGGCTTCGCCATCGTCAGCTCCCTCAGCCGCGTGCCGCGGCGGTCAGCGTGCCTGGGCGGGGACGGCCGGCATCGGCGTCCCCCCTGTACAGAACGGGCGCGCGGCGACAAGGCCGCGCACTCCGGAGGGTGGCAAGAATACGGAACGTACAGGCGTCCGACAACGTGCCGCACCGTCGCACCGCGATTCAGCCCCGAACAGCCACCAATTGGGGCAAAAGGAACGCTAGCAGATCAGGTCGTCCGGTCCTCGCCGTACTCGCCAAACCACCGGGCCAGCCGACCCCGCCGGCTCACCGCCCGCAGCCGCCGCTCCGCCTCGTCCCGCACCTCCGCCGTGGCCACGATGAGCAGGCTGTCCCCGACCTTCAGCCGGGTGTCCGGGCCGGGCACGAAACCCACCCCGTCGCGCAGCACCAGGGTCACCGAGGCGCCCACCGGCAGCCGCAGCTCGTCCACGTGCACACCGCCCAGCCGGGAGCCCGGCGGCACCTCCAACTGGAGCAGGTCGGCCCGCATCCGCTCCAGCGGCGCCGTCTCCAGCAGGATCTCCGCCGCCTCGGCCGGCGCGGTCACGCCGAGCCGGCGGGCCGCCGGCGCCAGGGTCCCGGCCTGGAGCAGCGTGAAGATCACCACCAGCACGAACACCGCGTCGAAGAGCCGGTCGGCGCCCGGCACCCGCAGCGAGAGCGGGATGGTGGCCAGCACGATCGGCACCGCCCCGCGCAGCCCGGCCCAGGACAGGAAGAGCTGCTCGCGCAGCCGGAACCGGAACGGCAGCGCGGAGACCGCCACCGACAGCGGGCGGGCGAGCAGCAGCAGGGCCAGCCCGGTCACCACGGCCGGCAGCACCGCGGCGGCCAGCCGGCCCGGCGACACCAGCAGGCCGAGCAGCACGAACAGGCCGATCTGGGCCAGCCAGGCCAGCCCGTCGGCGAAACCCAGGATGGCCTGCCGGTGCGGCAGCCGGGCGTTGCCGAGCAGGACGCCGGCCACGTAGACGGCCAGGAACCCCGAGGCGTGCAGCACCGAGCCGGCCGCGTACGCCAGCACCGTGAAGCCGACCACCGCGATCGGGTAGAGGCCGGCGGACGGCAGGGCGGCCCGGCGCAGCGCGTACCGGCCGGCGATCCCGGCGGCCACCCCGACCGCCGCGCCGGCGCCCAGCTCGTAGGCGACCAGGAGCACCTCCTGCCACCACGGGTGGGCGGCCTCCACCCCGGCCCGGGACAGCAACAGCACCAGGATGACCACGGGGGCGTCGTTGATCCCGGACTCGGCCTCCAGCGTGGCCACCAGGCGGGGCGGCAGGCGCAGCCGGCGCAGGGTGGCGAAGACGGCCGCCGCGTCGGTGGACGAGAGCACCGCGCCGTAGAGCAGCGCGAGCCGCCAGTCGAGGCCGAGCAGCAGGTGCACCACCGCGCCGACGACCAGGATGCTCACCACCACGCCGACCGTGGAGAGCGCGGCGGCCAGACCGAGCACCGGCCGCAGGGTGCTCCACCGGGCGCTCAGCCCGCCCTCCGCGATGATCACGATGAGCGCGCAGAAGCCGAGCACCCGGGTCAGCTCGACGTCGTCGAAGCGGATGCCCAGGCCGGCTTCGCCGATGGCCACCCCGAGCGCCAGGTAGACCAGGAGACTCGGCACGCCGAGCCGGGTGGAGAACCGCACGGCCCCCACGGCGACGAGCAGGACGCCCGCACCGACCAGGAGCGCGACGTCGAGCCCCGGCGTCATGCGGGGCCGGTCCGGAGGGTCCTCACCCGGCCGATCCGTCGCGCAGACGCCGGAGCACGTCGGGCAGCCCGGGGGCCGGGTGCTCGACCAGGAAGAGCTTGTCCCGGCTGGCCGCGCCGGACCGCAGGGAGACCGCCGCCGGCCGGATGCCGAGCGCGTCGGCCAGGGCCCGGCGGGCCGCCTCCGTGGCCCGGCCGTCCACCGCGGGCGCGTTCACGGCGATGACCAGGGCCGGCCCGTGCGGGCCGTCGAACCGGCCGCCGACCCGCGCGCGGGAGGCCCCGGGTTTCACCCGTACGGCGACGGTGAGCGTGTCGTCCATGGTCACCATGATCAGTGCGGCCGGGCCTCGGCGAGCAGGGTGGTGGCCGGTGCGCAGCCGGCACACGGGGTGAAGCCCAGCCCGACCGCCTCGGCGACCGGCAGCGGCTCGTCGACCCGGCCCACCAGGTGGGGGCAGCCGGGCAGGTGGAAGCGGGGATGGCCGTCGACCACCCGGACCTCGCCGTCGAGCCGGACCAGTTGGGCGACCTCCCCGGGGGAGAGGAACTCGGCGGGCGGGTCCCCCTCGAACGGGCCGTCCGGCGCCGGCGAGGTGGGCGCCGGGGCGTCGAACGCCGTCTCGGTGCCCGACGGGCCGCGCGGTGCGGGAGGCGAGTAGGGCTCAGCCGGTGAGTAGGGCTCAGCCGGCGAGTAGGGCCGGGCCGGCGGGGCGAGCGGCGGATCCAACCGGTCGGCCGGCGGGGCGAACCCGGCGGTCGCCGGATCGATCGTGGTGGCCGGCGGGTCGAACGGGTCGGCTGCCGGTGGCTCGGGTGGTTGCCGCCACCCGGGTCCACCGGCGCCGACCGTCGACGGAACGTGCGGGACCGGAATTTCCGACCCGTCCGGGGACGGGCCGGTCGGCGCGGTCCGGCGGCGCGGCCCGGTCTCCCGGCCCGCCGTGGCCCGGGCGGCGGCCGCCTGGCGGGCGAACGCCACGAGGGCGACGGCGGCCAGCAGGCTGGCCGCGATGGAGGTGATCAGCAGCGGGCTGGACCCACCGGCCAGCCCGGCCACCAGGAGCACGACCGCGACGAGGATGAGCAGGATGCTGGCGGCTATCACGGCTCACCCCCGGCCGCGTCGTGTCGGTCTGCGCGGTCGGTGGCCGCCCCGGGGACGGCCACCGACGGCGGGATCAGCGGCCGGACTCGAGCGAGCCCGCGCGGCCGCCACCGTAGGAGCCGGCGAGGCCGGCGGCGGCGAGGCCGTTGCTGCCGCCCGCGGCACGGTTGCCCTCGGAGCGGGTCATCTCGGCCTCGAGGCCCTGGCCGCGACCGTCGAGGTCACGCAGCTGGCTCTCCAGGTACGCCTTGAGGCGGGTGCGGTACTCGCGCTCGAACTGCTTGAGCTCCTCGATGTGCTTCTGCAGCGCGGTGCGCTTGGCGTCCAGGCCGCCCATGGCCTCCTGGTGCCGCTGGCGGGCGTCCCGCTCGAGGGCGTCGGCCTTGGCGCGGGCCTCGCGGGTGACCTCCTCGGCCTTGGAACGGGCCTCGGAGAGCAGCTGGTCGGCCTCGCGGCGGGCGTCGGACACGTGGTCGTCGGCGGTGCGCTGGGCCATCATGAGCACCCGCAGCGCCTGCTGCTCGCCGTCGGCGGCGGAGGTCGCCGGGCCACCCTGGGCGCGGACCTGCTCCAGCTCGGACTGCATCGCCCGGGCCGCCTGCTCGGCGGCCGCCTTGTCGCGCTGCACCCGGTCGAGCTGGGCCTTGACGTCGTTGAGCTCCGCGGCGAGCCGGGCGTCGCCGCCGGGGCCGGAGGGAGCGCCACCCCGACCGCCGCGCTCCACCTGGGCGCGCAGCTCGTTGTTCTCCTCGATCAGACGGGCGAGCTCGCGCTCGACCTCGTCCAGGAAGGCGTCGACCTCCTCCTCGTCATACCCCCGCTTGCCGATCGGCGGCTTTTTGAAGGCGACGTTGTGGACGTCAGCCGGGGTCAGCGGCATCGAAACTCCTCGGGTCAGTTGCGGCCGCGAAAGCAGTCTGGTCAGGCGAAAGCTCTGATCAGTTGCCCTAGCACGAACTCCATCAGCACGAACAGGATAACCAGGAGCACAAGGGAGGCCAGGTCGATGCTCACGGTACCAATTCGCAGCGGTGGGATCACACGCCTCAACGCGCGCAGGGGCGGATCAGTGACGCTCCACACGACTTCCAGTCCCGCCGATGCGCCCCGGCCCGGTTGCCAGCGGCGACCATAGGCCAGAACAGCGCCAAGGACAAATCGGGCCAACAGGATGAGCAGGAAGAAATACAGGAGCAGATACAGCACCTGGAACAGGATCGACAACACGGCAGGCGATGTCCCTCGGTCGTGCGGGCTAGCTCAGGCTGAAGAAGCCGCCCTCAGCGATCTTGGCCTTGTCCTCCGCGGTGACCTGGACGTTGGCCGGTGAGAGCAGGAACACCCGGTTGGTCACGCGCTCGATCGTACCCCGCAGGCCGAACGCGAGTCCGGCGGCGAAGTCGACCAGCCGGCGGGCGTCCGCCTCGTCCATCTCGGTGAGGTTGATGATCACCGGTACGCCGTCGCGGAAGTGCTCACCGATGGTGCGCGCCTCCCGGTAGGTGGTCGGGTGCAGGGTGGTGATCTGGTAGCGCTGCTCGTCCTCGGGCGCCACGGCCCGCTCGCGCGGCTGGGCCTGCGGCGCCAGGGCGAGGTTGTCGCGGGTGTGGTAGGTCAGCGCGCCGGAGGTCTCCCCCGCGCCGGCACGGGTGATCGACCGGACGCTGGACCGCTCGGTCCGCTCCGGCCGCTCCACCTCGGTCCGGTCGGTGTCGACGGCGCGGCTCGACGCGCGCTCGCTCAGCCGGCCGCGGTCACCGACCCGGCCACGGGTCGCCGGCGGCTCCTCGGACTCGTCGTCCTCGTCGTCGGCGAACTCCTCCGAGTAGCGGCTCGACCGGTAGCGCGACTCGCGGTAGCCACCCTTGTCGTAGCCACCGTCCTCGTACGCCCGCTCATCGTCCTCCTCGACGAGACCGAGCCAGACCCCCGCCTTGCGCAGTGCACCCATCCCCGCGCCCTTCCGTCCGCCGTGCGGCACGCGCCCCCGTGCCGTGTCGCTTGATCACGAGTGGACAACTGCCCACCGGACCGGATCGGCAATCCCCCGGCGAGCGAATTCGCGGTCCGCTCGCCACGGCCCCCGGCTACGGGAACGCCGTTCCTGAACAACACTGATGTAATTTGCTTCTTTCGCGGTCAGGCTACCGCAGCGTGGAGCGCATTCCGAGCAACGCGCTGCCGACGCGGACATGTGTCGCGCCGTATTCGATCGCGATTTCCAGATCGCCGCTCATGCCCGCCGAGAGCACCGTGGCCTCGGGATGGTCGACGCGGAATCGCGCCACCACCTCGGCCAGGCGGGCGAACGCCCGATCCGGCTCCCAGCCGAGCGGGGCGACCGCCATGAGGCCGGCGAGCCGCAACCCGCCGGCGCCGGCCACCGCCGCGGCCACCGCACCGAGCCCGCGGTCCGGGTCGGCCGCGTCCGGCAGCGCCCCGCCCCGGGCCGGGTCGCCGTCGACGCTCACCTGCACCAGCACGTCCAGCGGCCGGTCCCGGGCGGCGGCCGCGGCACCGTCCAGGGCCACGGCCAGCCGCACGCTGTCGACCGACTGGACCACGTCGGCGTAGCGGACCACCGAACGGGCCTTGTTGCGCTGCAGCTGGCCGATGAAGTGCCAGCGCGGCGTGGCGCCGGCGGCGGCCGCCTCGACGGCCTTCGGGGCCGCCTCCTGGTCGCGGTTCTCCCCCACGTCGGTCACCCCGAGCCCGGCCAGCGCGACCACGTCGGCGGCCGGGTACGTCTTGGTGACCGCGACCAGGGTGACCTCGCCCCGGTCCCGGCCGGCCGCGGCGCAGGCGTCGGCGATACGGGCCCGGACCCGGGCGAGGCCGGCCGCGAGCTCGGCGCGACGGTCAGGTCGCACCGTGGTGGGTGAATCGGTCATCGGCGCGGCTCAGGACCCGTTCTTGAGGAAGTCCGGCACGTCGACGTCGTCGAAGAGCACCCGGCGCGGCGACTGCTGCGGGGCCGGCACGGCGGCCGGCGGCGTGACCGGCGGGTTCGGCGGCGACGGCTGGTTCTGGTTGCTCTTGCGGGGCGCATCCGCCGCCTTGTACGCCGGCATGCCACCGTCGAAGCCCGCCGCGATCACGGTCACCCGCACCTCGTCGCCGAGCGCGTCGTCGATGACCGCGCCGAAGATGATGTTGGCCTCCGGGTGGGCCGCGTCGGTGACCAGCTGGGCGGCGTCGTTGATCTCGAACAGGCCCAGGTCGGAGCCGCCGGCGATGGAGAGCAGCACGCCCCGCGCGCCGTCCATGCTCTGCTCCAGCAGCGGGCTGGAGATGGCGGCCTCGGCCGCCTCGACGGCGCGGTTCTCGCCGCGGGCGCTGCCGATGCCCATGAGCGCGCTGCCGGCGCCGCTCATGACGCTCTTCACGTCGGCGAAGTCGAGGTTGATCAGACCCGGCGTGGTGATCAGGTCGGTGATGCCCTGGACACCGGAGAGGAGCACCTGGTCCGCGGTGCGGAAGGCGTCCATCATGGAGATGTTCCGGTCGCCGAGCGCGAGCAGCCGGTCGTTCGGGATCACGATGAGCGTGTCGCACTGGTTGCGCAGCTCCTCGATGCCCGCCTCGGCCTGCACCTGGCGGCGCTTGCCCTCGAAGGAGAACGGCCGGGTGACCACGCCGATGGTGAGCGCGCCGAGCTTGCGGGCGATGTTCGCCACCACCGGCGCGCCGCCGGTGCCGGTGCCGCCGCCCTCGCCGCAGGTCACGAAGACCATGTCGGCGCCCTTGAGCACCTCCTCGATCTCGTCGCGGTGGTCCTCGGCGGCGTTCTTGCCGACGTCCGGATTGGCGCCGGCGCCCAGCCCCCGGGTCAGCTCCCGGCCGACGTCGAGCTTGACGTCGGCGTCGCTCATCAGCAGCGCCTGCGCATCGGTGTTGATCGCGATGAACTCGACGCCCTTGAGCCCAACCTCGATCATCCGGTTGACGGCGTTCACGCCACCGCCCCCGATGCCGACGACCTTGATGACCGCCAGGTAGTTGTGCGGAGGTGTCATCTCCGGTCCTTTCCCTTCGAGATTGGCATGGGCCGACCCCACACGGCTTGGCCAGACCAGCGGCGGATCATTTCCCAGCGATTCCGACGGCTGAAACCCTCACCCTCTACTAGAGGCTTAGAGCTATGTCAACCACTGATCTCTTCGGGGCAACGTATGCGCCGCCGCGCGCTGAGCCAAGGACCTTTCCGGCGTGTCGCGGGTGGAGCGGGCGGGCTCACGTCCGCTGACCGGCGGATCACCGGAGGGTGACCACGTCCGGGGCGCTGACGTCGATCGTGTCGGCCTTCCGACCGAGCAGGGCGGTGGCCACCGTGGACTTGTCCGGGCTGCGGGTCGCGTCGCCCCAGACCACCTTCCGGTCGCCGCGCAGCAGCAGGGTGATCCGGGCCAGCCCGGCCACGTCCACGGCGACCAGTTCGGCGCGCAGCTTCGGGCTGAGCGCGGCGAGCACGTCCAGCCCGGCGCGGGTGCCCGGGTCGTCGGGGGCCGGCCTGCCGACCTGGATGACCGGCAGCCCGCCGGGGGCCTGGTCGAGGTTGCGGAAGACCACGCCCGCGCGGTCGACGACGACCCACCGGTCGCCCTGCGGCACCGCGGCCACCGGGGTCCGCTCCACCACCCGGATCACCAGGGCGCCCGGCCAGTCCCGCTCCACCGTGGCCCGCTCCACCGGGGCGAGCAGGCCGACCCGGCGGGCGGTCGCGGCCAGGTCCACCCGGGCCAGCGGAGCCTCGTCGGGCACGGCCGCGGCGTCGCGTACCTCGACGGGGGTGACCAGCTCGGCGCCGACCACCCGCACCTCCCGCACGCCGAACAGGCCGGTGCCCAACACGGTCCAGGCGACCAGCCCGGCGACGGCCAGCACGGCGACGGTGACCGCCCAGGGCAGCGCCGCGCGCATCCGCCGCTGCCGGGCCCGGGCCATGAAGCGCCGGGTGGACGGGGGTACGGCGTCCGCGCCGGCCCGGACCAGCTGCCACCGCCGGACCGGGTTGCGCCGCCCGGCCCCGCCGTCCTGGCCGGGGGTGCGGCCGCGGGCCGGGCCGGGGCTCATCCGGCCGTGGCCGCCGCGCCGTCCGGGTCGACGCCGGTGCCGATCGCCGCGGCGTCGCCGGACCGGGCCAGCAGGGCGTCGAGCAGCTGGTCGCCCATGAGCGAGATCGGCGGCGCGCCCATGGTCACCACCACGTCGCCGGGCCGGGCCCGGCGGGCCACCTCGGCCGGCACGTCGTCCCACGCCTCGACGAAGACCTTCCGGTCCGCCGGCAGCGGCACCACCGACAGCAGCGCGGCCGAGCCCTCGCCGGGCTGGCGCAGCTCGCCGGGGCCGAAGACCTCCAGCAGCACCAGCTCGTCGGCGATGCCGAGGGCGGCGGCGATCTCCGCCTGGAGGTCGCGGGTGCGGTAGAGGCGGTAGGGCTGGAAGACCACGATGAGCCGGCCCTCGCCGGCCACCTCGCGCAGCGTCTGCAGGGCCAGCGTCATGGAGGTCGGGTGGTAGGCGTACTCGTCGTAGACCAGCACGCCGTCCGCCACGCCCTTGCGCTCGAAGCGCCGCCGCACGCCGGGGAACGCGCCGAGCGCGGCCTCCGCCGCCGCGACGGGCAGCCCCAGCAGGTACGCGGCGAGCACCGCGGAGGCGCTGTTCAGCCCCATGTGCCGCCCGGGCACCGGGAGCCGGATCTCGCCCAGCGACCGGCCCTCGATCTCGGCCAGGTAGCGCACCCCCTGCGCGGAGGAGGCCATCCCGCTGAGCTTCAGGTCGGCGTCGGCGGACTCGCCGTACGTCCACACCCGGCGCCCCTCGGCCCGCAGCGTCTCGGCCAGCCGCCGGCCACCCGGGTCGTCGGCGCAGGTGATGATGAAGCCCTCGGGGTCGGTGAGCCGGGCGAACTCGGCGAACGTCGCCTCCAGGTTCGCCAGGTCGCCGTACGTGTTGAGGTGGTCCGCCTCGATGTTCGTGATGATCGACACGTACGGGCGGTAGATGAGGAACGAGCGGTCGCTCTCGTCCGCCTCGACCACGAAGTGCTCGCCGGTGCCGTGGTGCGCGCCGGAGCCGACCTCGGAGATCTCGCCGCCGATCACGAAGGACGGGTCGGCGCCGGCCTGCTGGAGCACCATGGTGACCATCGAGGTGGTGGTGGTCTTGCCGTGGGTGCCGGCGACCGCCACGGTCCGGCGGCCGGTCATCGCCGCGGCGAGGGCCTCGGAGCGGTGCAGCACCCGCAGGCCGCGCCGGCGCGCCTCGACCATCTCCAGGTGGTCCTGCGGGATGGCCGACGAGTAGACGACCGTGTCCACCCCGTCGAGGTTGCTCGCCTCGTGGCTCATGTGGATGGTGCCGCCGAGCGCCCGCAGGCCGGCCAGCGAGGGCCACTCCCGCAGCTCGCTGCCGGAGACCGGCAGGCCCCGGGTGAGGAAGAGCCGGGCCAGGCCGCTCATGCCGACCCCGCCCACCCCGATCAGGTGGATCCGACCCAGGTCCTCCGCGGTCATCGTGCCGGCGGGGGTGAACTGCGCGGTGTTCATGCGACGTACCTTCCGGTCGCGGCGGCCGCCATCAGCGGCTCACCGCCTCGTAGACGAAGTTCAGCAGGGCGACGTCGCCGTCGCGCCGGCCGTACGCGGCCGCGGCCGCGCCCATCGCGGCGAGCCGCTGCGGGTCCCGGATCAGCGGGATCACCGTGCGCTCCACCCAGGCCGGGGTCACCTCGGCGTCGTCGACGAGCAGCCCGCCGCCGGCCTCCACCACGGGCAGCGCGTTGCGCTTCTGCTCCTGGTTGCTGTGCGGGTAGGGCACGTAGACGGTGGGCAGGCCGATGGCGGCCACCTCGGCGCAGGTCATGGCGCCGCCGCGGCCCAGCATCAGGTCGGCGGCCGCGTAGCCCAGCTCCATCTCGGACAGGTAGGGCAGGGTCACGTACGGCACCGGCAGGTCGGTGGGCACGGACACCGGCTCGTTGCGGGCGCCGATCACGTGCAGCACCTGCACGCCGTTGCGGGCCAGCTCCTTGGCCGCCCCGGAGACCGCCAGGTTGATCGAGCGGGCGCCCTGCGAGCCGCCGGCCACGAAGAGCACCGGCAGGTCGGGACGGAGTCCGAAGTGGGCGCGGGCGGCGTTGCGCACGGCGGCCCGGTCCAACCCGGCGATGCCCCGGCGCAGCGGCACCCCGACCACCCGCGCGTCGCGCAGCGACTCGGCCTGCGCCGGCTGGTGCGGGAAGCCGACCGCGACGTTCCTGGTGAACTTCATGCCGAGCCGGTTGGCCACCCCCGGCGGCACGTTCACCTCGTGGATGACGATGGGCAGCTCGCGCCGCCACGCGGCCAGGTAGCCGGGGACCGAGACGTACCCGCCGAAGCCGATCACGACGTCGGCGTGCACCTCGTCGAGGATCTTGCCGGCCGCGCGGGCCGCCTTCCACATCCGGTCCGGGGTGCGGACCAGGCTCATGTTGACCGAGCGGGGCAGCTGGTACGCCGGGATCTGGCGCAGGTCGTAGCCGGCCGGCGGGATCAGCTCGTTCTCCAGCCCCTTGGGTGTGCCGAGGCAGGTGATCCGGACGCTCGGGTCGTGTCGGCGCAGGCAGTCGGCGAAGGCGAGCAACGGGTAGATGTGCCCACCCGTGCCGCCTCCGCAGAGCACCACCGAACGCAGCGGACCCATCAGCGTCTCCTCTCGCTCGCCGTGCCGGCGCGCGCCCGGTCGGACCGGACGCCGCGGGCCGCGGCCTGGTCGTCCTGCCGCCGCGAACGGGACCGGGGCACGGACCCTCGGTCCGCCGGCGGTGGCGACGCCGGTCGGCGGCGCCGGCCGGGAAGCGGCGGCAACGGGGCCCACACTAGTCGGACCCATCGGGCCGGCGGACGGGCATGCAGGGCTCGGGCCGCGTCGGGCTCGGCGCGCGCGAAGGAGGCGAGCATCCCGACCGCGGCCAGGGTCACCACGAGGGCGCTGCCGCCGTCGGAGATGAACGGCAGGGGTACGCCGGTCAGCGGCAGCAGCCCGGTGACCCCGCCGACGTTGATCACGGCCTGGCCGACCAGCCAGGCGGTCACCCCGGCGGCGGCGAGCCGGCGGAACGGGTCCTCCACCCGGCGGGCGATCCGCAGCCCGGTGTAGGCCAGCACCGCGAAGAGCACCAGCACCACCGTGCAGCCGACCACCCCCAGCTCCTCGGCGATGATGGCGAAGATGAAGTCGTTGTGCGCCTCGGGCAGCCAGCCGAACTTGGCGCTGCTCTTGCCCAGCCCGACGCCGAACCAGCCGCCGTTCTCCACCGCGAAGCGGGCCTGGACGAGCTGGTAGCAGTTGGGCAGTTCCAGCTCGAAGCAGGTCTTCGGGTCGGGCGGGTCGAGCCACATGGTGAGCCGCCCGAGCCGGTAGTTGTCGGCGTCCCGCGACCCGGATCCGGCGCCGAGGGACGCGGCGGCGACCAGCAGGCCGATCCCGGCCAGACCGATCGCGGAGAGGGTGGCGAAGACCCGCTTCCGCACCCCGGCCGCCCAGAGCATCCCGACCACCAGCGCGAGCAGGCAGAGCATGCTGCCCAGGTCGTTGTAGCCGACCAGCACGAAGAGCAGGCCGACCACCGGGAACAGCGGGGTGGCCAGCTCCTTCCACCAGCCGAGCGCGGCGCCCTTGCGGGCCAGCACGTGCGCGCCCCAGAGCACCAGCGCGAACTTCGCCACCTCGACGGGCTGCACCGAGATCGGGCCGAGGTAGAGCCAGAGCAGCTGGGCCTTGAGCGGGCCGACCGACTGCACCCGGAACAGCGCCTCCAGCGCCACCAGCAGGTTGAGCACCAGCAGGAGCGCCACGGCCACCCCGAGGAAGGGCCGGGACACCGCCCGGAACGTCCGCCCGGGCAGCCGCTGGCACGCCCAGAAGGCCACGATCCCGATCACCGCGAAGATCGCCTGCTTGACCAGGGACGCGGTGGCGTCCCCCTCCTCGGCGAAGTCCTTGACGCTGGTGGCGGAGAAGACCATGGTCAGGCCGATCAGCAGCAGCAGGCCGGCGCTGGAGAGCAGCAGGTAGTAGGAGGCCAGCGGCCGGGCCAGCAGGCCGCGCAGCGCGGCCAGTCCGCCGGCCGCGTCCAGCCCGAGCAGCGGCGCCGGCGGGTCGGCCGGGCGGCTCGCGACGGGCGGACGTCTGGCCTGCGTGTCGGTCGTGCCCTCGGTGTCTCTTCCCTCCCCCACCCGCCCATCATGGCGGCTCGACCCGCCCGCCCGTGGCGCAACCGCCCGGTCGGCGTGTCGGAACGCGAAACGGCGGGACCCCTGGTGACACCGGGGGGTCCCGCCGTGACGCAGCGGCAGCGGAGTCAGCTCACCGCGGCGAGGAACTCGCTGTAGAACAGGCCCAGCGCGATGGCCACACCGATGCCGGCGATGATCCAGAACCGGACCACGATGTTGACCTCGCTCCAGCCGGCCAGCTCGAAGTGGTGCTGGAGCGGCGACATCCGGAACACCCGCTTGCCGGTGGTCCGGAACGAGATGATCTGGATCACGACGGACATCGTGATGATCACGAAGAGGCCGCCGATGATCGGCAGCAGCAGGATGGTCCGGGTGGACATCGCCATGCCGGCGATCAGGCCGCCCAGGCCCAGCGCGCCGGTGTCGCCCATGAAGATCCGGGCCGGCGAGGTGTTCCACCAGAGGAAGCCCACGCAGGCCCCGGCCGCCGCGCCGGCGATCAGCGCGATCTCCAGCGGGTCCCGGACCGAGTAGCAGTACGCCTCGGTGTAGTTCGGGTCGGCGCACCAGTGCCGGTACTGCCAGAACGCGATCAGCGCGTACGCGGCGAGCACCATCACCGAGGCGCCGGTGGCCAGGCCGTCCAGGCCGTCGGTGAGGTTCACCCCGTTGGTCGCCGCCATCACCACCAGGATGATGACGATCACCGCGCCGACCTTGCCGATCTCCAGGGCCGGGATGTCCCGGATGAAGCTCAGCATGGTGCTGCCGACGGTCTCGGTGTTGGTCGCGTTGCCGCTCACGTCGGTCATGCTGCTCGGGAAGTAGAGCGCCACGATCCCGAAGATCGCGCCGACCACGATCTGGCCGGCGAGCTTGCCGCGCTTGTTCAGGCCGCCGCTGTGCCGCTTGCGGACCTTCAGGAAGTCGTCGATGAAGCCGACCGCCCCGGAGAACACCATGAGCCCCAGCAGCACCAGCGCCGTGATGGTCGGCTCGACCTGGGCGATCTGCGCGTCCGGCAGGGTGGTCAGGGCCAGGTGGCCGGCGACGTACGCGATCACCGTGGCCAGGATGAAGACCACGCCGCCCATGGTCGGCGTGCCCTTCTTGCCCTGGTGCATGGCCGGGCCCTCGGCCCGGATCGGCTGGCCGGCCTTGAGCCGGGTGAACACCTTGATCGCGATCGGGGTGCAGAAGAGCGAGACCAGGAAGGCGACCCCGATGGCGACGATCACCGCCCTCATGCGGCCGGACCCTCCGCGGCGTCCGCGCGCAGCGCGTCCGCCACCTCCCAGGTGCGGTACCGGGAGCCCTTCACCAGCACCACGTCTCCCGGACGTAGCTCGCTCCGCAGCACCTCGACGGCCGCCGCCTGATCGGTGAGCAGCACCGACTCTCCTCCCCAGTTGCCTACCGCTGTCGCGCCTTCGTGGATCGGCGCCGCCGGCTCGCCCACCACGAGCAGCCGGTCGACCCCCAGTTCGGCCGCCAGCCGGCCGACCTGCTGGTGCCCCTCCCGTTCGAAGTCGCCCAACTCGGCCATGTAGCCGAGCACCGCGACGGTACGCCCCGTCCCCCGCATGCTGGCCAGCGCCCGCAGCGCCACGCCGGTGGAGGCCGGATTGGCGTTGTACGAGTCGTCGATCACGGTCACCCCGTCGGGGCGTTCGAACACGTCCATCCGGCGGGTGGAGACCAGGCCCAGCTCGCCCAGGGCCTCCGCCAGGTCGGCCAGGGGCAACCCCAGCTCCCGGGCGACCGCCGCGGCGGCCAGCGAGTTGGACACCTGGTGCCGGCCGGTCAGCCCGAGCCGCACCGGCGCGCTCCCCTCCGGCGTGACGAGGGTGTACGACGGCCGGCCCCGCCCGTCCACCGTCACGTCCACGGCCCGCACGTCGGCGCGCTCGGACTCGCCGTACCGGACCACCCGGGCCTCGGTGCGCGCCGCCATGGCGTCGACCCGCGGGTCGTCGGCGTTGAGCACGGCCAGGCCGTCGGCGGGCAGCGCCTCGACCAGCTCGCCCTTGGCCAGCGCGATGGTCTCCACCGAGCCGAACTCGCCGAGGTGGGCCACCCCGACGTTGAGCACCACGGAGATCCGCGGCGGCACCACGTCGCAGAGGTAGCGGATGTGGCCCACCCCGCGGGCGCCCTTCTCCATCACGAGGTAGCGGGTCTCCGGGCCGGCCTGCAACGCCGTGTACGGGTGCCCCAGCTCGTTGTTGAACGAGCCGGGCGGCGCCACGGTCGGGCCGAGCCGGACGGCGAGCTGGGCGATCAGGTCCTTGGTGGTGGTCTTGCCGGAGGAGCCGGTCAGCCCGATCACGGTCAGCCCGGGCAGCCGGTCGACCACGGCGCGGGCCAGCCGGCCCATCGCGTCGAGCGCGTCGCCGACCAGCACCATGGGCACACCGGGCACCTCGCGGGTGCCGAGCACGGCCACCGCGCCGGCGTCGACCGCGCCGGCCGCGTAGTCGTGCCCGTCCACCTTCTCGCCCGGGAAGGCCACGAAGAGGCCGCCGGGGGTGACCTTGCGGGAGTCGAACTCCACCGAGCCGGTCACCCGGGCGTCCGGGTCGGCGGCGACCAGCCGGCCGTCGACCGCGGCGGCCACCTCGGCCAGGGTCAGCGGGATCATCGCTGCCCCACCAGGTCGCCGAAGCGGGCGCGCAGCGCCTCCGCCAGCTCCACCCGGTCGTCGAACGGCAGCACCTCGCCGTTGACCTCCTGGCCGCGTTCCTGCCCCTTGCCCAGCAGCGCCACGATGTCCCCCGGTTCGGCCACCCGGACCGCCTCCTCGATGGCGGCCCGCCGGCCGGGCGCCTCGATGATCCGCGCGCCGGCGCCCGCCGCGTACGCGCCGGCCAGCACCTCGGCCCGGATCGCGGCCGGGTCCTCGGTGCGCGGGTTGTCGTCGGTCACCAGCACCACGTCGGCCCCCTGGGCGGCGGCGGCGCCCATCACCGGCCGCTTGCCCCGGTCCCGGTCGCCGCCGGCGCCCAGCACGCAGATGAGCCGGCCGTCGGTCAGGTCCCGCAGCGCCACGAGGACCGCCTCGATGGCGTTCGCCTTGTGCGCGTAGTCGACCACCCCGCGCACCGGGGCGTCGCCGCTGACGAGTTCCAGCCGGCCGGGCACCCCGCCGCAGGCGGCCACCCCGCGGGCCGCGGTGGCCGGGTCGACCCCGGCGGCCACCAGGGTGGCGACGGCGAGCAGCGCGTTGGCCACGTTGTGCCGGCCGGGCAGGGCCACGCCCGTGGGCAGGGTCATCCCGTCCGGGCCGTGCACGGTGAAGCGCTGCGCGTAGCCCTCGCCGCCGACGCAGTCGGCCCACCAGGTGGCGGTCGGGTCGCCGGCCGCCGAGTAGGTCACGGTCGCCGGCTTGCGCAGCGGCCGCAGCGCCCGGTCGTCGTGGTTGAGCACCTCGACTCGGCAGCGCCCGTCGAAGAGCTTCGCCTTGGCGGCGAAGTAGTCCGCCTCGTCGGCGTGGAAGTCCAGGTGGTCGGAGCCGAAGTTGGTGTAGCCGCCCACGTCGAACCGGACCCCGCCGACCCGGCCCATGGCCAGGGCGTGGCTGGAGACCTCCATGACCACGGTGTCCACCCCGCGCTCGCGGGCCACCGCCAGCATGGCGTGCAGGTCGGTCGCCTCGGGCGTGGTCCGGACGCTGTCGATCACGAGGTCGCCGAGCCGGGTCTCCACCGTGCCGATGAGGCCCGTGGTGCGCCCGGCGGCGCGCAGCCCGGACTCGATGAGGTAGCTGGTGGAGGTCTTGCCGGCGGTGCCGGTCACGCCGATCATGGTCAGCCCGGCGGTCGGGTCGCCGTAGACGGTGGCGGCGACCTCGCCGAGCACCGCCCGGGGGTCGTCGACCATCAGCACGGGCAGGCCCGCGTCGGCGGCCAGCGCGGCGCCGGCCGGGTCGGTCAGCAGGGCCACGGCGCCCGCTCCGGCCGCCGCGGCGGCGAACTCCGCGCCGTGCCGGCGGGCCCCGGGCAGGGCCGCGTACAGGTCGCCGGGGCGGACCTCCTGGCTGGCGTGGGTCACCCCGGTGACGGCCACCTCGGCGGCGCCCTCCGGCGGCGCGACGGCCAACCGGGCGGCGAGGTCGCCGAGCCGGACGGGATTCACGGTGGCGGGACGTGGATTGCCGGACACGGCGTCAGACCCTACCCGGTCGTCCGGTTCCGACCGCACAGCCGCCCCGGTGGTTCGTCGCCACTCACCGATGATGTCCCGCCGTGCCGGCTCAGTGCGGAAAGACCTCGAACTTCGGGGACCGGTCGGTCGCCGAGGGCGGCACCCGGTAGTGCCGGAGGGTGAAGCCCATGATCTCCCGGAAGGCCGGGGCGGCCACCGCCCCACCCTCGCCGCCGGGGCTCCAGACGAAGACCGCCACGACGTACCGCGGCTTCTCCGCCGGGGCCATTCCGATGAACGAGCCGACCTCGCCGGGCTGGAGCTTGCCGTTGTCGTAGCGCAGGCCGGTGCCGGTCTTGCCGGCCACCCGGTAGCCGGGCACCGCGGCGGCCAGCCCGGTGGCCCGCCCGTCCGGGCCGTCGACCGTGGTGACCGCCTCCAGCATCGTGCGCAGCGCGGCGGCGTTCTGCGGGCTCAGCACCGAGCGGGTCTTCGGCGCCGGGCCCGGCGTCCGCTTCCCGTCCGGCCCGATCACCTGCTTGATCAGGTGCGGCTGCACGTACGTGCCGTCGTTGGCGATGGCGGCGTACGCGGCGGCCATCTGCAACGGGGTGGCGTCCACGCTGTGCCCGATCGGCACCGACCCGTGCGACGAGTCGCTCCACTGGTCGGCCGGGAGCAGCCGGCCGCCGGCCTCCCCGGGCATCCCCTCGCCGGTGGGCTGTCCCAGCCCGAACCGCTTCTGGTAGTCGATCAGCCGGTCGGGGCCCAGCTTGTCGGCGATCTCGATGGTGCCGACGTTGGACGAGAAGGCGAGCATCCCCGGGATGCTCATTTTCTGCCCGTTGGCCGGGTGGGTGTCCCGGAAGGTGGTGTCGCCCTTGGTGATGGTGTTGGCCACCGGGAAGGCGGTGTCCGGCGTGATCACCCCCTCCTGGAGGGCGGCGCCGTAGGTGATCGCCTTGTGGATCGAGCCCGGGTCGACGATGAAGCTGGTGGCCGCGTCCTCGCGGTCGGCCGGGGAGTTGACCTTGGTGGGGTCGGCGGCGTTGTAGGTGGGGAAGCTGGCCTGGGCCAGCACGTCGCCGGTGCCGACCTCGATGACGACCGCGGCGCCGACGCTGCCCCGGGTCCGGGCCATCCCGTCGGAGAGGATCCGCTGCGTCTTGAACTGGAGGTCGCGGTCGATCGTCAGGCACAGGGAGCTGCCCGGTTGGGCCGGGGTGGTCTGGCTGTAGCCGCCGGGGATCGGCGCGGCCAGGTCGCCCTGGCCCACCTCGTACCGCTTCCGGCCGGCCTTGCCCTCGAGCACGTCGTCGTACTTCGCCTCCAGCCCCTCGAGGCCGTTCATGTCCTGGCTGACGAAGCCGAGCAGGTTGGCGGCCAGGTCGCCGCCGGGCACCTCGCGCCGCTCGTCGCGGTGCACGTCGATGCCGGCCAGGTCGAGCGCCATGATCTGCTTGGCCTTGGCGATCTCGACCCCACGGGCCAGGTAGACGAAGCGGGACGGGGTGGTGGTGCCGGGCAGGATGCGCGGCTTCATCCGGTCGGCCAGCTCGGAGGCCGGGATGCCCAGCAACGGGGAGAGCAGCCGGGCGGTGGCGGTGGGGTCCTTGACCAGTGTCGGGTCGGCGAAGACGTACCGCGCCTCGACGCTGTGCGCCAGCGGGGCGCCGGTGCGGTCGTAGATCGCCCCGCGCGGGGCGGGCAGCTCGACCACGGCGAGCCGGCTGGCGAGCCCGCCGTCGGCGTACGCCGGGGTGCTCATGGTCTGGAGGAAGACCAGCCGGATGCCGATGGCGGTGAAGAGCGCCAGCACGAGCAGCGTGCCGAGGCGCAGCCGGCGGCGCGGGTCGGCGAGCTTCGGCGGGCGGCGCGGCTTGCGGACCGGCCGCCGTGCGACGGCCGGCCGTGCGGGGCGCCGCGGCCCGGGCCGGCGCCGCGGCGCCGGCGGCTCGTCGTCGTCGAACGGCTCGCGCACCGGCCGGGCGGACACGGTCCGCACCACGCCGGCCCGGCCGCCGCCGGCGGCGGTTTCCCGGCGGCCGGCGCGGGTCGCCCCGGTCCGGCCGCCGTCGAGCACCTGCAGGGCCGGCCGGAACGGGTCGCCGGAGCGGCTGCTGCGCGGGGTACGCCGCTGCTCGGCGCCGCCACCCGTCCGGGCCGCGCCGCCACCCTCCCGGATGGTCCGGCCCCGCGGCGTGTACGCCCGGGCGTCGGAGATCCCGCCGACGCCCGGCTCCCGGCGGTCGGCGCCCCGCGACGAGCCGCGCCGGGAGCCCGTGGCGTCCCGGCGCGGTTCCTCCGATCTCGGCGGCACTGCTCAGCCCCCGTTGCCCTGCTGGCTGGTGATCGCCGGCGCGCCCTCCACGGGGTGCGGAACGCCGATCACCTTCCCGTCCGGCAGCCGGATGTAGGCCAGCTCGTCCGAGTCGACCAGGCCGAGCTTGCGGGCGTTGGCGGTCAGGTTGCCGGGCGCCTTCTGGTCGGCGATCTCCTTCTCCAGCTGCTGCTGGTCGACGTCGAGCTTGGCCTGCTGCTGCTGGAGCTTCTCCAGCTTGAACGCGTTCTCGTTGATCTTGGTGTTGACCGCCAGGATGCCGAGCACCCCGCCGACCACGAGCACCACGATGAGCCCGGCGAACGGCGCCCGCGGCACGCGGACCGGCGGCGGCGGGGCGACCCGCAGCCGCGGCGAGGTCGTGCCGGTGGCCTTCGTGCGCTCGGCCGGCCGCAGCGCGGCGTTGCCCTGGGTGGGGAACTCGCGCGCCCCCCGGGCGCGAGCCTCCCCCCGGCGGTCGGGCCGGTCGGCCGCCACCGTCGACGTGGTGCCGCGCGGGGCACGCTGCGCCGCGGTCCGGCCCCCCGACCGCGGTGCGCGCTGCCCGATGCCGGTGTCCCGGCCGTCGCGCTGGTTGACGTTCATGTCCCCTCCCCCTCTTCGTCCGTCCCGTTCCCGTCCCCCGGCGCCGACCGCGGGTCCGTTCCGGACCCCGGTGACCCCGTCCCCGGTTGGTGCATCGCCTTCACCCGGCGGCGGTACCGTTCGCGGTCGGTACGCCCCTGCCGGGCCGCCTCCGGGTCGAGCCGTTCCGCGGCCCGCAGCCGCACCGAGGCGGCGCGCGGGTTCGCAGCGACCTCGGCCTCCCCGGGCAGCTCCGCGCCCCGGCTGAGCAGCCGGAACGTCGGACCCGACCCGGGCAGTTCGACCGGGAGGTCGATCGGGCCCTTGCTGCGGACCCGGTCGGCGAGCGCCTGCTTGGTGAGCCGGTCCTCCAGCGAGTGGTAGGACAGGACCACCATGCGGCCGCCCACGGTGAGCTTGTCGAGAGCGGCCGGCAGCGCCGTCTCCAGCGCTGCCAGCTCCCTGTTTACCTCGATCCGTAAAGCCTGAAACGTTCTCTTTGCCGGGTGTCCCCCGGTTCGTCGGGCTGGTGCCGGAATGCTCTCCCTGACCAGCTCGGCCAGTCGCGCCGACGACGTGATCGGCGCGCGCTCGCGCTCGCGGATGATCGCCGAGGCGATCTTCCCGGCGAACTTCTCCTCGCCGTACACCCGCAGCACCCGGGCCAGATCCGGGTGGGAGTAGGTGTTGACCACCTCCTCGGCGGTCACCCCCCGGGTCTGGTCCATCCGCATGTCCAGCGGCGCGTCCTGCGCGTAGGCGAACCCGCGGTCGGGCGCGTCCAGTTGCAGGGACGAGACGCCGAGGTCGAACAGGATCCCGTCGATCGCCGCGTAGCCGAGCCGGTCGAGCACCTCGGGCAGCTCGTCGTAGACGGCGTGCTCCAGGTGGATCCGGTCGGCGAACCGAGCCAGCCGGACCCGCGCGTGGGCGAGGGCCTCGGTGTCCCGGTCCAAGCCGATCAGCACGGTGTCCGGGTGCGCCTCGAGAACCGCCTCGGCGTGCCCGGCCAGGCCGAGCGTGGCGTCGACATGGACGGTGCGGCCGGGCCGGCCCAGTGCGGGGGCCAGCAACTCGAGACACCGCTCGAGCAGCACCGGCACGTGCGTGCCGCGTAGCTCGCCCATCTCGACCCCCACTGGTGGAAACCCGTATCCGTCCCTGTGTCCGTCGTCGCCACGACGCCTCGCCATACCGCCAGATCCCCATCCGCTCCCCGCCCGCCGGAGGCCGCGGCCCTCCGTATCGGATCGTGCGCCTGGCACCGGGGAAGGGGTGCCAGGAACTCGAAAGCGGCTGGAGATCTCGCAGTACGTCGGGCGCCGTCACGCCCTACAGACCGCCGGGCAGCACCCCCTCCTCGATGTCGGCGAAGTCGTCTTCGCTCTCCGCGAGGTAGGCCTCCCAGGCCGCCCTGTCCCAGATCTCCACCCGGGTGCTCGCCCCGATCACGACCAGGTCGCGGTCGAGAGCGGCGTACGACCGGAGGTGCCCGGGGATGGTGACCCGTCCCTGCTTGTCCGGCACCTCGTCGTGCGCGCTGGCGAAGAAGACCCGGCTGTAGGCCCGGGCCGCCTTGCTCGTCATCGGCTGCGCGCGCAACTGGTCGGCGATCCGCTGGAACTCGGGCATCGGGAAGACGTAGAGGCAGCGCTCCTGCCCTTTGGTGATCACGACACCCCCCGCCAGCTCGTCCCGGAACTTCGCCGGAAGGATCAACCGGCCTTTGTCGTCCAGGCGCGGAGTGTGGGTGCCGAGGAACATCGGCCCAACCCCCTCGCCCTGAGCGGCGTTCGCGGCGCCGCTGACCCCCCGGGCCGGTGCGGCCCTCCCGGCCTCACCATCGCGCCCCACTCTACTCCACTTCCCTCCACCTGCAACCGGAAACGCCCGCGCGGCGTGGCGTTTCCGCGCGCAAAACAGCACGTCAGCGGGGGTGGGGCGGAGTGGAGGGGTGCGGCGCGCCCCGCCGGTGGTCCGCTTCCCGACATAGATCGACTCCGTCCGGCCGAACCCGCGCTGACCGTCCGCCGGCCATCCCCGGCCGAACGGATCGCCGTCGGCGGCGATCTGGTGGGCCCGGTGGTCCGGTAACCTCGCTCGGGTGACGGACGCGAAGATGCCCCTGCGGGCAAAGGTGGCCAGCTCCGTGTCGCGGACCGCCGCGGCGCTGTCGCGGGCCGCGGGCCGTGGCGACGGCTCGGTGATCGGCGGCTGGATCGGCCTCAAGATCGACCCGGACCTGCTGGCGCACCTCTCGGCCGGCCGCGCCATCGCCCTGGTGTCCGGCACCAACGGCAAGACCACCACCACCCGGCTCACCACCGCCGCCGTCGGGGTGCTCGGCCGGGTCGCCACCAACTCCTTCGGCGCCAACATGCCCACCGGGCACACCTCGGCGCTGGCCAAGGCCGGCAGCACCCCCTACGCGGTGCTGGAGGTGGACGAGCACTACCTCGCCCAGGTGCTGGACGCCACCGAGCCGCACGTGGTGGCGCTGCTCAACCTCTCCCGCGACCAGCTCGACCGGGCCAAGGAGGTCGCCATGATGGCGCAGCTCTGGCGCGCCGCGCTGGTCCGGCACCCCGACCTGCGGGTGGTCGCCAACGCCGACGACCCCATGGTGGTCTGGGCCGCCACCCCGCCCGCCGACCCGTCGCGCGGCCACGTCCCGCCGCAGGTCACCTGGTTCAGCGCCGGCCAGCGCTGGCACGACGACTCCTGGGTGTGCCCCGAGTGCGGCTCCCCCATCCAGCGCTCAGGCGAGCAGTGGTGGTGCACCGGCTGCCCGCTGCGCCGCCCCCAGCCGCAGTGGACGGTCGAGGACGACGGGGTGCTCGACCCCACCGGCGCCTGGCACAAGGTGCAGCTCCAGCTCCCCGGCAAGGTCAACCTCGGCAACGCGGCCACCGCCCTGGCGGTCGCCGCCGAGTTCGGGGTACGCCCCGTGGACGCGGTCTCCCGCCTCGGGGTGGTCACCTCGGTGGCCGGCCGCTACGCCCAGGTCGACCGGGACGGGCGCAACATCCGGCTGCTGCTGGCCAAGAACCCGGCCAGCTGGCTGGAGGCGTTCGACATGGCCGACGTCGCGCCCACACTGCTCTCCATCAACGCGCGCGACCCCGACGGGCTGGACACCTCCTGGCTCTTCGACGTCGACTTCTCCCCATTGCGCGGCCGGCAGGTGCTGATCACCGGCGACCGGGCGTACGACCTCGCCGTCCGCCTCGACGTCAACGGCGTGCCGTTCCAGCACGTGCGGAGCTTCGACGACGCGGTCCGGGCCGTGCCGCCGGGCCGGCTGGAGGTCATCGCCAACTACACCGCCTTCCAGGACATCCGAGCGGAGCTGGACCGTGTCAACTGAGAGCCTGCGCATCGTCTGGATCTACCCGGACCTGCTGTCCACCTACGGCGACCGGGGCAACGCGCTGATCCTGGCCCGCCGCGCCCAGCTGCGCGGAATGCCGGTCGAGGTGCTGGAGGTCCGCTCCGACCAGCGGCTGCCCGCCACCGCCGACATCTACCTGATCGGCGGCGGCGAGGACGGCCCGCAGGCGCTCGGCGCCCAGCGGCTCATCGCCGACGGCGGCCTGCACCGGGCGGTGGCCCAGGGCTCGGTGGTGTTCGGCGTCTGCGCCGGCTACCAGCTGCTCGGCACCTCCTTCTTCGCCAAGGGCACCCGCTGCACCGGCCTGGAGCTGCTGGACATCTCCTCCGACCGGGGTCCCACCCGGGCGGTCGGCGAGCTGGCCGGCGAGGTCGACCCGCGGCTGGGCATCCCGTACCTGACCGGGTTCGAGAACCACGGCGGCCGGACCCACCTCGGCCCCGGGGTGTCGCCGGTGGCCCGGGTGACCACCGGGGTCGGCAACGACGGGACCACCGAGGGCGCCTGGCGGGGCAAGCTGCTCGGCACCTACTCGCACGGCCCGGCGCTGGCCCGCAACCCCGCCCTCGCCGACCTCCTGCTGCGCTGGGCGACCGGCGTCCACCAGCTCCCCCCGCTCGACGACAGCTGGGCCGACCGGCTCCGGTCCGAGCGCCGCACCGCCGTGGCCGCCGCCGCGAGGGCATGACCGGCGCCGCCCGACCGTGGCGGCGAGGATCCCGACGGTTCGCCCGGTTGCTCCGGCAGCCGTCGGCGCGCCGGTTCGCGCTGCTGCTCCTGCTGCTCGCCGGGTTCGGCGTCACGCTGCTGCTGGTCCCCCACCCCGACCCGCGCGACCTGCCCCGGCTGGCGCACTCGCTCGGCGGGTACGCCCCGGCCGTCGCCGTGGTGGGCGGCGCGCTGCTGCTCGTGGCGCTGGTCCCGCGTACCTTCGTCACGCTGGCCGCCGGCGCGATCTTCGGCCCGGTGCAGGGCGCCGCGTACGCCCTCGGCGCGGCGCTGCTCGCGGCGGCCATCGGCTTCGCGGTCGGCCGCCTGCTCGGCCGGCAGTTCGTCGCCGAGCGGATCCGCGGCCGGCTGGCCCGGCTGGACGGCTGGTTCGCCCGGCAGAGCGTCTTCGGCGTGATCACCGTCCGGCTGCTCCCCATCGCCGGGTTCGGGCTGGTCAGCTACGGCTACGGCACCACCGGGGCGCGCCTGCTGCCGTTCCTGGCCGGCAGCGTGATCGCCTCCGCCCCCACCGCGATCGGCTACGCGGCCATCGGCGCGGCGGTCAGCTCCCCCGGCTCGATCAACTGGTACGCGGCCGCCCCGGCCAGCCTCGGCCTGATCGCCAGCGTGCTCATCATCCACCGCTGGTGGCGGGCGGAGCGGCAGCGCCGGCTGGGCCCGAGCTGAGATGGCCGCCGCGGAGGAGCGGCTGGGTCCGCAGCTGGCACCGATGGCTGCTCCGGCACCGCCCAAGGGTCGAGGCGGGGCTGGAAGCCGCTTGAGGCGCGCCCCCGAGCAGGGGACGCGCCTCAGACGCGGGCGTGGTCAGGCGACGACCGAGACCATCCGGCCCTTCACCACGATGACCTTGCGCGGCTCCCTGCCGGCCAGCGCCCCGGCGACCGCCTCCAGCGCAGCCGACCGGACGTCGTCCTCGGCCGCGTCGGCGGCCACCTCGACCCGGCCCCGGACCTTGCCGTTGACCTGCACCGGGTAGGTCACCGTCTCGGCGACCAGCAGCGCCGGATCGGCGGTCGGGAAGTCCGCGTACGCCAGCGAGGTGTCGTGGCCCAGCCGCCGCCACAGCTCCTCGGCGATGTGCGGGGCGAACGGCGCCACCATCAGCACCAGCGGCTCGGCCACCTCGCGCGGGGTCTCCGCCAGCCGGGTCAGCCCGTTGGTCAGCTCGATCAGCTTGGCGATCGCGGTGTTGAACCGGATCCCCTCCATGTCCGCGCGGACCCCGTCGATCACCTTGTGCAGCAGCCGCCGGGTGGCCTCGTCGGCCGGCGCGTCGGTGACCCGCAGCGCGCCGGTCTGCTCGTCGACGACCGCCCGCCAGACCCGCTGCAGGAACCGGTACGAGCCGACCACGGCCCGGGTCTCCCACGGGCGGGACACCTCCAGCGGGCCCATCGACATCTCGTAGACCCGGAACGTGTCCGCGCCGTACGCCGCGCACATGTCGTCCGGGGTGACGACGTTCTTCAGGGACTTGCCCATCTTGCCGTACTCGCGGGTGACCTCGGTGTCGCCGTGGAACCACCGGCCGTCGACCTCGACGACCTCCTCCGCCGGCACGTAGGCGCCGCGCGGGTCGGTGAACGCGTACGCCTGGATCATGCCCTGGTTGAACAGCCGGCGGAACGGCTCGAACGAGGAGACGTGGCCCAGGTCGTACAGCACCTTGTGCCAGAAGCGGGCGTACAGCAGGTGCAGCACGGCGTGCTCCGCGCCGCCGACGTACAGGTCGGTGCCCCCGCAGTCGCCGGCCGAGCGCGGGCCCATCCAGTACGCCTCGTTCTCCGGGTCGGCGAAGCGCTCGGCGTTGGTCGGGTCCAGGTAGCGCAGCTCGTACCAGCAGGAGCCGGCCCACTGCGGCATCACGTTGGTCTCCCGGGTGTAGCGCTTCGGCCCGTCACCCAGGTCCAGCTCCACCTCCACCCAGTCGCGTCGCCGGGACAGCGGGGTCTCCGGGTTGCTCCCGGCGTCCTCCGGGTCGAAGGTCTTCGGCGAGAAGTCCTCCACCTCGGGCAGCTCGACCGGCAGCATCGACTCGGGCAGCGCGATCGGCGCGCCGGTCTCGTCGTAGACGATCGGGAAGGGCTCGCCCCAGTAGCGCTGCCGGGAGAACAGCCAGTCCCGCAGCCGCCAGGTGACCGCGCCGGCGCCGTACCCGTTGGCCTCCAGCCACTCGATGATCCGCGCCTTGGCGTCGGCCACCCCCAGGCCGTTCAGGTCCAGGCCGCGCTCGGGCGCGGCGCTGTTGATCGCCGGGCCGTCCCCGGTCCACGCCTTGCCGGCGAAGCCCTCCGGCGGCTGCACCGTGCGCACGATCGGCAGGTCGAACACCTCGGCGAAGTCCCAGTCCCGCTCGTCCTGGGCCGGCACCGCCATGATCGCGCCGGTGCCGTAGCCGGCCAGCACGTAGTCGGCGATGAAGATCGGGACCTGCCCGCCGGTGACCGGGTTGGTCGCCCAGGCGCCGACGAAGACGCCGGTCTTCTCCTTGGTCTCCGCCTGCCGCTCCACGTCCGTCTTGGCCGCGGCGGCCTTCCGGTACGCCTCCACGGCCTCCCGCGGGCTGGCGTGCCCGCCGGTCCAGGCGTCCTTGGTTCCCTCCGGCCAGGCGGCCGGCACCAGCACGTCGACCAGCTCGTGCTCGGGGGCCAGCACCATGTAGGTGGCGCCGAAGACGGTGTCCGGCCGGGTCGTGAACACCCGGATCGGCTCGACGGTGGTCGGGAAATCGATGTGCGCGCCCTGGGAGCGGCCGATCCAGTTGCGCTGCTGCAGCTTGATCGGCTCCGGCCAGTCCAGCGTGTCCAGGTCCTCCAGCAGCCGGTCCCCGTACGCGGTGATCCGCATCATCCACTGCTTCAGGTTCCGCTTGAAGACCGGGAAGTTGCCCCGCTCGGAGCGGCCGTCGGCGGTGACCTCCTCGTTGGCCAGCACGGTGCCCAGCCCCGGGCACCAGTTGACCGGCGCCTCCGAGACGTACGCCAGCCGGTGGTCGTCGACGATCCTCCGCCGCTCGCCCACGGTCAGCTCGGCCCACGGCCGGCCGTCCGGGGTGGGGCGGGTGCCGCCCTCGAACTCGGAGATCAGCTCGGCGACCGGGCGGGCCTTGCGCGCGTCCGCGTCGTACCAGGAGTTGAAGATCTGCAGGAAGATCCACTGGGTCCAGCGGTAGAAGTCGGTGTCGATGGTGGCGACCGAGCGTCGCTCGTCGTGGCCCAGCCCCAGCCGGCGCAGCTGCGCCTTGTACCGCTCGATGTTGGCCTCGGTGGTGGTCCGCGGGTGGGTGCCGGTCTGCACCGCGTACTGCTCGGCGGGCAGGCCGAACGCGTCGAAGCCCATGGCGTGCAGCACGTTGCGCCCCGCCATCCGCTGGTAGCGGGCGTAGCAGTCGGTGCCGATGTAGCCCAGCGGGTGGCCGACGTGCAGGCCGGCGCCGGACGGGTAGGGGAACATGTCCAGCACGTACAGCTTCTCGGCGCCCGCCCGCGGGTGGTCCGGGTCGGCCAGCGGACCGACCGGGTTCGGCGCGTGGAAGATGCCCTCCCGCTCCCAGGTGTCCTGCCAGCGGTGCTCGATCTCGTCGGCCAGGGCGGCGGTGTACCGGAACGGGGGGATGTCGGTCGCCGGTGCGGCTGCCTCACTCATGGCGTCTCCTCGGCGCGGGTCATGTCGGATATGGGAGGTCTGCTGCGGGCACAAAAAAGCCCCTCGCGCAGGAGGGGCCGCCGTGCTGTCGCGCGCTCAGCGCATCAGCACGGCTCGGTAAGAAGCAGGAAGACTCCGGCCATGACCGGCAGTGTACCCCGCCGGCCGGTCGCGCCTCGCGCCCGTTGCCCTCGAGACAGGAACCGGGACCCGGCTACCCGCCGGCGAGCCGGTCACGCGTCCCCCGGTCCGGCGAATATTCCGGGCGTAACCGGCCGACCGCCTGCGGGGGTCGGCGGCAACGAGAAACATGGTTAGCCTGAGAGGCCAGTGAGATTTCTGCGGCAGACGAGGCTCGGCGTCGCGAACCCAACGGCGGGTCCAGGTGCTCTATACAGAGCTGCCGTCCGGCGACGAGGAGGAGGCCCGTGACACAACAGACCTGGGACGAGGTGGGCGGTCTGCTGCCGCACGACGAGTTCCGCGCCGCCAGCGAGGCCATCGTGGCCAACATCGAGCAGGTCATCGAGGGCAAGACGGCCACCGTCCGGCTCGCCCTCGCGGTGCTGCTCGCCGAGGGCCACCTGCTGATCGAGGACGTCCCCGGCGTCGGCAAGACCAAGCTGGCCAAGGCCATGGCGCGGTCCATCGACTGCTCGGTGCGCCGGATCCAGTTCACCCCGGACCTGCTGCCCAGCGACGTCACCGGGGTCAGCGTCTACAACCAGGAGACGCACGACTTCGAGTTCCGCCCCGGCGCGGTCTTCGCCAACCTGGTGGTCGGCGACGAGATCAACCGGGCCTCGCCGAAGACCCAGTCGGCGCTGCTGGAGTGCATGGAGGAGCGGCAGGTCACCGTCGACGGCGTGACCTACCAGCTCCAGACCCCGTTCATGGTGGTCGCGACGCAGAACCCGATCGAGATGGAGGGGACCTACCCGCTGCCGGAGGCGCAGCGCGACCGGTTCACCGCCCGGATCGCGATGGGCTACCCGGACCCGAACGCCGAGCTGGCCATGCTGGACGGCCACGGCGCCACCGACCCGCTGCACGAGCTGCGGCCGGTCTCCGACGCGGCCACCGTCCGCCGGCTGATCGGCCACGTCCGGCAGGTGCACGTCGCCGACGCCGTCAAGCAGTACGCCATCGACCTGGTGACCGCCACCCGGGAGGCGCCCGACCTGCGGCTCGGCGCGTCCCCGCGGGCCACCCTCCAGCTGCTGCGCACCGCCCGCGCGGTGGCCGCCCTGGAGGGCCGCGACTACGTCCTCCCGGACGACCTCCAGGCCCTCGCGGTGCCGGTGCTGGCGCACCGCATCATCCCGACCGCCGACGCGCAGCTGGCCCGGCGCACCACCGACGCGATCGTCGCCGAGCTGGTGCACCGCCTCCCGCTCCCGCACGACCGCAAGCGCTCCCCGTACGACACCCGGCCCGGCGGCACGGGCAACGGTCGCGGGCCGTACGAGCCGCGGAGGCCGTGAGGTGCGCGACGGGCTGCGAGGGCTGACCACCCGCGGCCGCTCCTTCCTGGCGGCCGCGGTCGCCGCCGCGATCTCCGCCGCCATCCTGGGCGAGAAGGACCTGCTCCGCGTGGCCGTCCTGCTCGCCATCCTGCCGCTGCTCGCGGCGGCCTACGTCGGGCGCAGCCGCTACAAGCTCGCCTGCAACCGGTCGCTGGAGCCGCACCGGGTGCCGGTCGGGGCCAGCTCCCGGGTGGTGCTGCGGCTGCAGAACCTGTCCCGGCTGCCCACCGGCACGCTGCTGCTGGAGGACCGGCTGCCCTACGCGCTCGGCAGCCGGCCGCGGGTGGTGCTGGAGCGCCTCGGCGCCCACCAGGCCAGCTCGGTGGCGTACACGGTCCGCGCCGACGTGCGCGGCCGCTACGAGGTCGGCCCGCTGGTGATCCGGCTGACCGACCCGTTCGGCCTGTGCGAGCTGAGCCGGGCCTTCCCCAGCACCGACCACCTCACGGTGATCCCGCAGGTCACCCCGCTGCCCTCGGTCCGCCTCCCCGGCGAGTACGCGGGCAGCGGCGACAGCCGGGCCCGGTCGGTGGCGGTGCACGGCGAGGACGACGCGGCCACCCGGGAGTACCGGATGGGCGACGACCTGCGCCGGGTGCACTGGAAGTCGACGGCCCGCACCGGCGAGCTCATGGTGCGCCGGGAGGAACAGCCCTGGGAGAGCCGGGCCACCGTGGTGCTGGACACCCGCGCCGCCGGGCACCGGGGCGAGGGGCCCACGGCGAGCTTCGAGTGGGCCGTCTCCACCGCCGCCAGCGTCGCCGTGCACCTGCGCCAGGCCGGCTACAAGTTGCGCCTGGTCACCGGCAACGGCGCGGACGTGGACGCCACCGAGGCCGGCGGCGAGGGCGTGCTCCTCGACCACCTCGCCGAGGTGCACCTGGACAAGCGCGGTGAGCTGACCACGCTGGTGCAGCAGGTCCGGCAGCGGGCCGACGGCGGCCTGATCATCGCGCTGCTCGGCACGTTGAGCACCGCCGAGGCGGAGCTGCTGGCCGGGCTGCGCACCAGCGGCGCGACCTGCGTGGGCTTCCTGCTCGACAGCAACACCTGGCTGAACCTGCCGCCGAAGGCCCGGGCCGAGGCGGAGCACGCGCACGGCGCCGCCGCGCTCGCCCTGCTGCAGAGCGGCTGGCGGGTGATCGGCGTGGAGCACGGCAACCGGCTGCCGGTGCTCTGGCCGCAGGCGGCCCGCGGTTCGCAGGGCTTCGCGCTGCGGGCGGCGCTGGCCGAGACGGTCGCCGGAGGCGTGCGATGACCGAAAGGAAGGACGCGTGACCGCCCACCGCAACCTCGGCTTCGTCGCCGCGGCGGCGACTTTGCTGGCGGCGGCCCCGCTGTCGGTGATCTTCGAGCGCTGGACGTGGCTCATCCAGGCGGCCATCGTGGTGGCCGTGGTGGCCGGCGCGGCCGCGCTGAGCCGGTTGGCCCGGGCGCCGCTGTGGGGCCAGGTGCTGGCCATGCTGGCCGGTCTCACGCTCGCCCTGACCTGGGTCTTCCCGGGCGGCACCGAGTTCTTCGCGTTCGTGCCCACCCCGGCCACCTTCGCCCACTTCGGCGACCTGCTGAACGCCTCGCTGCCCGACATGCGCTCGTACGGCGTGCAGGTGCCCGACGTCGACTCGCTGCTCTTCCTCGCCGTGCTGGGCATCGGCGCGGTGGCCATCGTGGTGGACGTGCTCACCGTCGGGCTGCGCCGGCCCGCGCTGGCCGGGCTGCCCATGCTGGCCATCTACTCGGTGCCGGTGGCGATCTACGTGGACAGCGTCCCCGCCACCCCGTTCGTGGTGGGCGCCTGCGGCTACCTGTGGCTGCTGGTCACCGACAACGTCGACCGCGTACGCCGGTTCGGCCGGCGGTTCACCGGCGAGGGGCGCGACGTCGACGTCTGGGAGGCGTCGCCGCTGGCCGCGGCGGGCCGGCGGCTGGCCGTGGTCGGGGTGGCCCTCGCGGTGGCCCTGCCGCTGGTCGTGCCCGGGATGACCGGCGGGCTGATGGACGCCGTCGGCAACGGCACGGGCACCGGCGACGGGCGGCCGGGCCAGGGGGGAAGCCCCGGCCGGATCGACCTGTTCGCCGCGCTCAGCGGCCAGCTCAACCAGTCCGAGGTGACCGAGCTGGTCAAGGTCAGCACCAACGAGCCGGCTCCGTTCTACCTGCGCTTCGGGGTCGCCGACGAGCTGCGGCCGGACGGCTTCCGGGTTCGGGTGCCCACCGGCAAGCCGGCCAACCGGAACCTGCCCGACCCGGTGGAGCGCGGTGGGCGGGGCGTGGAACGGCAGCGCTACCGGGCCAGCGTCGAGGTGAGCAAGAACCTCAACATGCCGCTGCTGCCCATCTACGCCGAGCCGGTGAAGACCGCGGACGTGAGCGGCAACTGGCTCTACGACACGAACCTCCAGATCGTCTTCTCCAACCGGGACAACGCCCGGGGCAAGCGCTACTCGTTCGACTACGTCCGCTCGACGTTCAGCCCGGCGGCGCTGCGGGCGGCGCCGTCGCTGCTGGCCGACGACCCGGTGCGGCGGCAGCAGACCGTCACGCCGTCCGTCCGGGCCGTCGACCGGCTGGTCGAACAGCTCGTCAAGGGCCGGACGAACGACTACGACAAGGTCCGGGCGATCTACGACTACTTCTCGGTGGAGAACGGGTTCACCTACTCGCTGTCCACCCGGGGCGGCACCAGCGGGGACGACATCACCGACTTCCTCGCCACCAAGGTGGGCTACTGCCAGCAGTACGCCGCAGCGATGGCCTGGCTGGTCCGGTCGGCCGGCATCCCGGCCCGGGTGGCGTTCGGCTTCAGCAACGGCAGCAACTCCGGCAATGGCACGTACGTGCTGACCAACCGGAACCTGCATGCCTGGACCGAGGTCTTCTTCGGCGACGGGATCGGCTGGGTGCCGTTCGACGCGACCCCGGCGGCGAGCGTCGTGGGGTCCGTCCGCTCGGCCTGGGCCCCGGACACCGACGCCCCCGAGGAGGTCACCCCCCTGCCGGGCAGCACCGCCGCCCCCGACGGCGCCGACCCGTCGGCCAGCGCGGAGGACCCGGACCGCCTCGACAAGGACGCCGACCAGGGCCTGGCCGTCGGCGACAACGGCCCGACCCGGCAGAACCCGGTGTGGCCGTGGTGGGTGGCCGGGGCGCTCGCCCTGCTGGCGCTGCTCGCGGTGCCGGCCCTGCGCCGCTCCGCGCTGCGCCGGCGCCGGCGCGCCCGGGCGACCGTGCCCGCGGCCACCACCCTGGCCGCCGTGCCCGGGCAGCGGGGCGAGGCGCGCGAGATCGTGGTCGGCGTGGACGCCGACCAGGCCCGCGCGGACGCGCACGCCGCCTGGGACGAGCTGATCGACACCCTTGTCGACTTCCACGTCCGGGTGGACCGGACGGAGACACCCCGCACGACCGCCGAGCGGCTGGCCCGGGAGGCGCTGGTCGAGGACGCCGGGGCGATCACCGGGGTCCGGCTGCTGGGCCGGGCGGAGGAGCGGGCCCGCTACGCCCGCGACCCGCTGACCGGCGAGGAGCTGCACCCGGCCCTGCGGTCGGTGCGCGGCGCCCTCGCGGCCCGGGCGGACCGGCGTACCCGGCTGCTGGCGGCCCTGTTGCCGCCGTCGGTGCTGCTGCGCTGGCGGACCGCCCTGACCGACCGCTCGACCCGACTGGTCACCACGACCGGGCAGGTGCGGCAGCGACTGCTGCGCTGGAACCCGCGTCGTCTCCTGGCGGGCCGCCCGGCCCGCTGACCCGGTTCCGCCCGCCGGCGCTCCCCCGCCGACGGGCCGGACCGGGTCCCAACGACGTCCCGTCCCCGGCGCCACGCGCGAGCGCGGAGTGAGGCGTGAGGGCACGGAGTGGGGCGCGGGCGCGGCGTAGACGCACGGATCGGGGAGGATCAGGGCGCGCGGAAGCGGCCACGGTCGCCGGGCGTGCCGGCGACCCGTCGTCGCGCTAGGCCCCGCCCGTCACAGGCGGGAGGTGCTCAGCGGTGGCCCTCCGGGCGCTGCCGCCAGCGGTCCTCCATCCGGTCGAGGAAGGAGCCCCGGCGGCCGCTGCGGCCACGGGGACGACGGCTCGTCGTGCCGCCGACCACGTGCAGGTCGGGCGACTGGGATCGGCGGTGCGACTGCACCGCGTAACCCAACGAGGCCAGCATGACGACGAAGCCCGCCACGGCCAGCGGGGGCGTCTTGATCACGGCACCGTAGATCAACAGGGCCAGACCAGCGATGACCACGCCGGCAGCGACGAGCACGCGACGCCGCGCGTGGAAACGCGGGTCGCTGGCGCGCACGGCCGAGGCGAATTTGGGGTCCTCGGCAAGCGACCGCTCGATCTGCTCGAACAGCCGCTGCTCGTGCTCCGAGAGCGGCACGGCACTCCTCCCCGGTCACGTTGGTCGGCCCGGTCGGGCCGACAGACCGTGGCAGCCATCCGGCTGCTTACCCGCAAGTCTACGAGGGGGCTCGCGCGTCGGAAAGCGGGACGACCTACGGCCGGGTCGGTTTTTCGCCGCGCCGGGTGTCACGCCTGCCGAGAAGACTGGCCGGACCTATGACGGACCGCCCGAATCGGGCGGCCGCCGCGTCGGCCGCCGCCTCCGCCTCCCGCCAGCCGCGCTCCGGCGCGCCCAGGGTGAGCTGCTGCGGCGTCTCCTCCGCCGCGGCGAGCCCCTCCATCCGGACGCCGACCAGACGGACCGGCTCGCCCGGAGCGAGGGCGGTCCAGAGCGCCCAGGCCGTGTCGAACATCTCCCGGGCCGTGTCGGTGGGCACACCGAGGGTGCGGGAGCGGCTGACCGTGCGGAAGTCGGCCAACCGGACCTTGAGCGACACGGTCCGCCCCACCTGACCGGCCGCCCGCAGCCGGGCGCCGGCCTTCTCGGCGAGGGCGAGCAGCGCGCGGCGGATCTCCGCCGGGTCGGTGACGTCGGTGTCGAAGGTGACCTCGGCGCCGATCGACTTCTCCACGTGCTCCGGGGAGACCCGGCGCGGGTCCCGCCCCCAGGCCAGCTCGTGCAGGTGCCCGGCGGACGCCTCCCCCACCGCTCGGCGGAGCAGGCCCGGCGGCGCCTCGGCCAGGTCGCCCACGGTGCGCAGGCCGAGCCGTTGCAGCGCCTCCGCGGACCGCTCACCCACCCCCCACAGTGCCGCCACCGGCAGCGGGTGCAGGAACTCCAGCACCCGGGCGGCGGGCACCACGAGCAGGCCGTCCGGCTTGGCGCGGGTGGAGCCGAGCTTGGCCACGAACTTGCTCGGCGCCACCCCGACCGAACAGGTCAGCTCCTGCTCCTCGGCCACCCGGCGGCGGATCAGCCGGGCGATCTCGGTGGGGGCGCCGAAGAGCCGCCGGGCGCCGGCCACGTCGAGGAACGCCTCGTCCAGGGAGAGCGGCTCGACCAGCGGGGTGACGTCGCGGAAGATCCGCATCACCGCCCGCGAGGCGGCCGAGTAGGCGGTGAAGTCCGGTGGCAGGTAGACGGCCTGCGGGCAGAGCGCCCGGGCCCGGGCCGTGGGCATGGCGCTGCGGACGCCGTAGCGGCGGGCCTCGTAGCTGGCCGAGCTGACCACCCCGCGCGGACCGATCCCGCCCACCACGACCGGCTGGCCGCGCAGCTCGGGGCGGCGGCGCACCTCCACCGAGGCGAAGAAGGCGTCCATGTCGACGTGCAGGATCGGGCAGCCGGTGTCGTCGGCGTCCGGCCCGAAGCGCGGATCACCGCCCCGGGGCAACGACTGGCTGCGGCCCATCCCCGCAGGCTAGCCGCCCGGTCCGACAGTCCCGCCGCCCGACCGGCCCGGATCGCGTCAGCCGCGGACCACCAGCAGCGGGATGGTCATCTCGGCGGCGGTGTCCGCGCCGTGGTACGCGACCAGCCGGGACTCCATCGGCTTCTCCGAGCGGGTGGCGACCACCGCGTACGTGTCGCGGCAGACCACCACCACGTCGCCGATCCGGCCCAGGTGCGCCTCCGGCACCGGCCCGAACCAGCCGGTCGCCACCGCCTCCGCCCGGGTCAGCACCCGGGCGGCGCCGTCCAGCACCGCCGACCAGGCGGCCACCACGTCGGCGGTGGCGCCCGGCTCGACGTGCAGGTAGCGGGCCCGGGGCTCGCCGGCCACCACCCGGACGCCGGCCCGCAGCCGGGGATCGGTGTCGAGGTCGATCCGGTGCTCGTCGGGCACGTTGAGCTGCCCGTGGTCGGCGGTCACCAGCAGCGCGGCGTCCGGCGGCAGCCCGTCGACCAGCCGGGCGAGCAGCCGGTCCACCTCGGCGGCGGCCAGCCGCCAGGGCGCGGAGTCCACGCCGGTGAGGTGCCCGTGCCGGTCCAGGTCGGGGTGGTAGCCGGAGACCAGGGTCGGCCCGGGACCGGCCGCCAGGGCGGCGAGCATCCGCTCCGCGAGCGGGTCGACACCGGCCGCGCCCCGGTAGTCGGCGCCCCGGTTCGCGGCCAGGGTGAGGCCGCTGCCGGCGTACTCCGGGCGGCTGACCACGGTGACCGCCACCCCGGCGGCGCGGGCCCGCTCGTACCAGGTGGCGACGGGCTGCCAGCGCAGCGGCTCCGGGTCGCCGGCCCACTCGATGTGGCTGAGCACCCGGTCGGTGCCGGGCACCCGGACCTTGAAGCCGAGCACCCCGTGCGGCCCGGACGGGGTGCCGGTGCCGAGGCTGACCAGGCTGGTCGGGGTGGTGGAGGGGAAGCCCGAGGTGAGCGGGACGCCGACCGTGGCGGCCAGCCCGGCGAGGGTCGGCGCGTACGGGGCCGCGGTGGGAATCTGGTACCAGCCGAGCCCGTCGACCAGCAGCACGGCGACCCGGCGCACCCCGGCCAGCCGGGGCGCCAGGCCGAGCAGGTCGGCGGCGCCGGGCACGCCGAGCAGCGCCAGCGCGCTGGGCAGCACGTCGACCAGGCTGCCGCCGCCGTAGCGGGGCGCGACCCGGTCGAGCGGACCCACCGCCGGGCCGGTCATGCCGGGCGGCGGGCGAACAGGTGCAGCTGGGCGGCGAGGTCGCGGTAGGGCGGCCGGGCGGCGAGGGCCCGTTCCAGCTCGACCAGGGCGGCCGCCTGGCCGTCGGCCACGGCGGCCGGGAGCAGGTCGGCGAGCACGCGTACGCCGTGGATCTCCTCGACGGTGAGCCCGGCGGCGGCGAGCAGGGCGGTGGCGCCGTCGGCGTCGTAGCGGCGGCGCAGGGTGTCCCGGGGGCCGGCGGCGCCGGCCGGGTCGGCGGCGAGCGCGGCGGCCACGTCCAGGTGGCCGTTCATGGCCCGGGCCAGCACGGCGGCGGCCCGGCCGGCGACCAGCACGCTGGCCGCGCCACCGGGGCGCAGGGCGGCGGCGAGCGCGGCGACCACCGGGGCGGGATCGTCCACCACCTCCAGCACCGAGTGGCAGAGCACCAGGTCGACGGTGGCCGGCTCGACCAGCCCGGCGAGCGCGTCGCCGTCGCCCTGCACCGCGCGTACCCGCTCGGCGACCCCGGCCTCGGCGGCCCGGCGGGTCAGCGCGGCGAGCGCGTCGGGGCTGGCGTCGACCACGGTGACCCGGTGGCCGGCGTCGGCGAGCGGGACGGCGAAGCCGCCGGTCCCGCCGCCGACGTCGAGCACGGTGAGCCGCTCGCCGGCCCGCCGGTCCAGCTCGGCCCGGAGCACCGCCCAGATCACGGCGGTGCGGGGGGTCAGGGTTCGGGTGCGCTCCACGCCGCCGAGCCTAGTCACCCCCGGGCCCGGGGTCAGGACTCGCCACCGCCGGCGGGGTCCTCCTCGGCGCGGGACCGCTGGGCGTTGGCCACCGGCCCGTCGGTCACCTGGTATTCCCGGGGCTCCACCTCGTGGGTGGGCGCCCAGCCGGCGCCCAGCCGGGTCCGTCGGGCGTTCGCCACGCCACCGGGGTACGTGCTGTGAAAGGTCATCGGTTCATCCCCCACTACGCGGGTGGGCCACTCTGCCCATCCGTGCCCGGGAGTCTCCCGCGTCCGGGGCCGGGAAACCGTAATGTGGATCACTGATCTCAACGGAAATCCCGGGACGCCGGCGTGACGGGCGGCTCGATCGCGTCCAGCCGGTCCGCGGTGAGGCTGGTGACGCCCTCGTGCCGCTGCAACCGGCCCCGCACCACCAGCGCGCCGCTGGTGCGGGCGATTCGACGGTAGCGCTGCCAGAGCCCCGGGGAGCAAGTGACATTCAGCATGCCGGTCTCGTCCTCCAGGTTGAGGAAGGTGACCCCGCCGGCGGTCGCCGGGCGCTGCCGGTGGGTGACGATCCCGCCGACCCGGATCCGCTGCCCGGGCTCCACCCGGCCCAGCCGGGCGATCGGCACCGCGCCCAGGGCGTCCAGCCGGTCCCGGATGAACCGGGCCGGGTGGCTCTCCGGGGACAGGCCGGTGGCCCAGACGTCGGCGACCAGGCGGTCCACCGCCTCCATCCCGGGCAGGGTGGGCGGGGTCGTGCCGGTCACCGTGCCGGGCAGCCGGCCCGGCCGGTCCTGGGCGGCCGCGCCGGCGGCCCAGAGGGCCTGCCGCCGGGTCAGCCCGAAACAGGCGAAGGCGTCGGCGGTGGCCAGCGCCTCCAGGTGCGCCGCCGTCAGGCCGGCCCGGCGGGCCAGGTCCGGCATGTCCCGGTACGGCCCGTGGGCGGTCCGCTCCGCCTCGATCCGCTCGGCCACGTCGTCGCCGAGGGTGCGTACGCTGCCCAGCCCCAGCCGGACCGCCGGGCCGCCCAGCCCCCAGGCGTGCGGCGGCTCGCCCGGCTGGCTCCCCCACCGGGTCTCCGGGGTGGACTCCAGCACCGCCTTCGCGCCGCTGGCGTTGATGTCCGGCCGGCGGACCTCGACGCCGTGCCGGCGGGCGTCGTCGACCAGGGTCTGGGGCGAGTAGAAGCCCATCGGCTGGGCGTTGAGCAGCGCGGCCAGGAACGGGCCCGGGTGGTAGCGCTTCAGCCAGGAGCTCGCGTACACGAGGTAGGCGAAGCTCATGGCGTGGCTCTCCGGGAAGCCGTAGCTGGCGAACGCGGTGAGCTTGCGGTAGACGTCGTCGGCCAGCTCGCCGGTGATGCCCCGCTCGGCCATCCCGGCGTAGAGCCGGTCGGCGATCTGCGCCATCCGCTCCACCGAGCGCTTCGCCCCCATGGCCCGGCGCAGCTGGTCGGCACCGGCCGCGTCGAAGCCGGCCAGGTCGATGGCGAGCTGCATGAGCTGCTCCTGGAACAGCGGCACGCCGAGGGTCTTCTCCAGCGCGTTGCGCATCAGCGGGTGCGCGAACGTCACCGGCTCCTGGCCGTTCTTGCGCCGGATGTAGGGGTGCACCGAGCCGCCCTGGATGGGGCCGGGACGGATCAGCGCCACCTCCACCACCAGGTCGTAGAACTCGCGGGGCTTGAGCCGGGGCAGGGTGGCCATCTGGGCGCGGCTCTCCACCTGGAACACCCCGACCGAGTCGGCCCGGCAGAGCATGTCGTAGACCTCGGGGTCGTCCAGGGTCATGTCGCCCAGGTCCAGGCTCATCCCGATCAGGTCGTAGCCGTAGTGCAGCGCGGAGAGCATGCCGAGGCCGAGCAGGTCGAACTTGACCAGGCCGACGGCGGCGCAGTCGTCCTTGTCCCACTGGAGCACGCTGCGGCCGGGCATCCGGCCCCACTCCACCGGGCAGACCTCGATCACCGGCCGGTCGCAGATCACCATGCCGCCGGAGTGGATGCCCAGGTGCCGGGGGAACGTCTGGAGCTCGTTGGCGTACGCCACCACCTGCTCGGGGATGTCCTCGACGTCGACCGCCGCGACCGAGCCCCAGCGGTCGATCTGCTTGCTCCAGGCGTCCTGCTGCCCGGGCGAGAAGCCGAACGCCTTGGCCACGTCCCGCACCGCCGACCGCGGCCGGTAGGAGATGACGTTGGCGACCTGGGCGGTGTGCTCCCGGCCGTACCGGGCGTAGACGTGCTGGATCACCTCCTCCCGGCGGTCGGACTCGATGTCCACGTCGATGTCGGGCGGGCCGTCCCGCTCCGGCGCGAGGAACCGCTCGAAGAGCAGCCGGTGGCGCACCGCGTCCACGTTGGTGATCCGCAGCGCGTAGCAGACCGCCGAGTTGGCCGCCGAGCCCCGGCCCTGGCAGTAGATGTCCTGCTCGCGGCAGAACGCGACGATGTCGTAGACCACCAGGAAGTAGCCGGGGAAGCCCAGGTCCTCGATCATCCGCAGCTCGTGCTCCAGCTGCGCGTACGCCTCCGGGTGCGCCTCGGGCGGCCCGTACCGCTCCCGGGCCCCCTGCATCGTCAGGTGCCGCAGCCAGGTCATCTCGGTGTGCCCCGGCGGCACCGGGTACGCCGGCAGCTGCGGCGCCACCAGTTGCAGGTCGAAGGCGAGTTCCGCGCCGAACTCGGCGGCCCGGGCCACCGCCCCCGGGTACGCGGCGAACCGCGCCGCCATCTCCGCGCCGCTGCGCAGGTGGGCGGTGGCGGCGGCGGGCAGCCAGCCGTCGATCTCGTCCAGGCTGCGCCGGGCCCGCACCGCCGCCACCGTGGTGGCCAGCCGGCGCCGGCCGGGGGTGGCGTAGTGCACGTTGTTGGTGGCCACCGTGGGCAGCCCCGCCGCCGCGGCCAGCTCGGCCAGCGCGTCGTTGCGGTCGGCGTCGAGCGGGTGGCCGTGGTCGGTCAGCTCCACCGCCACCGTCTCGGCGCCGAAAAGTTCGGTGAGCCGGTCCAGCTCCCGGGCCGCCGCGTCGACTCCCTCGGTGAGCAGCGCGGCGGGCACGTGCCCCTTGCGGCAGCCGGTGAGCACCAGCACGTGGTCGCGCAGCTCGGCGGCCACCTCCTCCAGTTCGCCGTAGACCGGGCGGCCCTTCTCGCCGCCGCGCAGCTGGGCCCGGGCGATGGTGGCGGCGAGCCGGGCGTACCCCTCGTGGCCGTGGGCCAGCACCAGCAGGTGCGCGCCGCGCGGGTCCGGCTCGCCGTTCTGCGGGCCGGGCAGCCCGAGGGAGAGCTCCGCGCCGAAGACCGTCGGCAGGTGCAGCGCGCGGGCCGCCTCGGCGAAGCGCACCACGCCGTAGAAGCCGTCGTGGTCGGTGACGGCGAGCGCGGTGAGCCCCAGCCGGGCGGCCTCCTCGGCCAGCTCCTCGGGGTGGCTGGCGCCGTCGAGAAAGCTGAAGTTGGAGTGCGCGTGCAGCTCCGCGTAGGGCACCGCGTCGTCCGGGCGGGACAGCTCCGGCGGCGCGTACTCCTGGCGCTTGCGGCTCCACGCCGGGGAGTCGCCGCCGTCGGCGTCGACCGCGAGCGGGTCCACCACGTGCAGGTGCCGCTCGCCCCTGGGCCGCCCCTTGCCGGATCGCCCGCCGGGCCGGCCGGAGAGCACCTGCTCCAGCTCCGACCAGGGCATCTTCGGGTTGTGGAAGCTCACCGGCCGCCTCCCCGGCGGTTCCGCGTCGAGATCTTGGCACCTCGCGGCCCCTGGAGGGGCCGAATTCCTCCAAGATCTGATTCCGCCCCGGCCAGGAGGCGGATGACCCTTGGCCGGCTACGAACTTGATGATGCGAATGAATCACGGGAGCGGGCGCGGAAGCGGGCGCGGGAGCGGAAGCGGGCGCGGGAGCGGGAGCGGATGGCGATCCGTTCACGTCATCAAGTTCGTAGCCTCCGACGGGTGGAAGCCGGGGTGGCAGGTCGGCGTGCCGCGCGGCCGGGGCACGGCCCCCGGCCAGAGCAGGGCGCGTGGCCAGCGCAGGGCGCGTGGCTGAGGCACGGCCCATGGTCCAGGCACGCCGCTCAGTCATAGATCGCCTCCACCAGCCACTGGCCGCCCTCGACGGCGAGCAGCAGGGCGGCCCCGTCGGCCAGGCAGACCTGGAACCGGGCCCGGCGGCGGGCCTCGGCCGGCGCCCACCAGCGCTCGTCCACCGGCCACGGGCCGGCCCACCCGGCAATGTCGGCCGGCCGGCCGGCGCCGACGGTCAGCCGGGCCGGCGCGGCGCTGACCGCCAGCCGGGCGCTGACCACGACCGGCTCACCGGCGGCATCGTGCACGGCGGCGGGCAGCGGGGTGGGCAGCACCACGGCCGGCGCGGGTGGCGGGATCCGCCCCGGCCACGGCGGCACCGGCGTCGACGCCGCCGCCCGGGAACGGGTGGACACGGCCCGTTCCGGTGCGGCGGCGGGCGGCGGAGGCTCGGCGGCCGGCAGGGGTGGTGGGCCGGGGCGGGCGGGCAGGCGCTCGTCGCCCCACGGGACCAGACGCACCTGGTCGGCCGGGGAACGCCCGCCGCCGAGCACGGCGGTGACCACCGCCTCGGGGCCGAGGATGCCCTGCACCCGGCTCAACGCGCGGTGCGCCCGCTCCCGCTCCTCGCCGGTCTCCCCCCACAGGCCGGGTTGCAGGCCGGCCTGGGCGAGCACCCCGTCCGGCACCAGCCGCAGCCGGATGATCCCGGCGGTGGGGCGGGCCGGGCGCGCGCCGCCCCGGCCGTTGCTGCCGGAGAGCCAGCCGTCGAGCTGCCAGCGGACCCGGTCGGCGATGGCCGCGGCGGTGAGCAGGCCGTCGTGCCGCCAGACCCGGTGCAGCTCCTGGCCGTGCGCGGTGACCGCCTCGATGCCGAGCCGGGTGCAGGCCAGCCCGTGCGCGGCGAGCCGCTCGTGCAGTTGCTCGGCCAACGTGCGGGCGGCGAACGCCGCGGCGTCGACCCGGTCGATCGGCTCGTCGTGGTCGGCGGTGACGGTCAGGTCGGCGGGCGGCTGCCGGACCGCGAGCGGCCGGTGGTCCCGGCCGGCGGCCAGCCGGTGGGCCAGCGCCCCGTCGAAGCCGAACCGGGCCAGCACGTCCCCGGCGGGCAGGGCGGCGAAGTCGCCGAGGGTGCGTACGCCCAGCCGGCGCAGCAGGTCGGTCAGGGTGGGCCGGCCGAGCGCCTCGACGGGCAGGCCGGCCAGGAACTCCGGGGTCCCGCCGGGGGGCACGATCCGCCCGTCCCGGGCGGCCAGCCCGGCCGCGAAGACCCCGTCGGCGATGCCGACCTGGCTCTCCACCGCGCAGGTCTGTGCGACGTGCTCGACGATCCGCTCGGCCGCCGCCTCCTCGCCGCCGAGATAGCGGCTGGGGCCCCGGGCGGCCAGCGCGCAGGCCCCGGGGCGGATCACCTCGACCCCGGCGACCACCTCCTCGACGGCGGCCACCACCGGCTCGAACGCCCGGGCGTCCCGGGCGGGGTCGTGGTCGACGACGGTGAGCTGCGGGCAGCGCCCCTGCGCCTCCCGCCGGCGCAGCCCCCGGCGGACACCCTCGGCGCGGGCCCGCTCGGAGCAGGCGACCACCCGGTTGGCGTGCAGCACCGCGACCGGGTCGGTGGCCGGCACCCCGTCGACGATCTCGGCGGCGAGGACCGGCCAGTCGGGGCACCAGAGCAGCAGGGTCCGCGCCGGAGCGCCGCTCATGCCGACCCGACCACGGTGAGCGGCCGGACGGCGGCGGCCGGGGCCACGACGCGGAGCCGACGGGGCGCGGCGGCACCGACGGCGCCGGCGCCGGTCGAGCGGGGGATCACCCGGGTCAGCTCGTCGCCGGGCAGCCAGACCTTGATCTCCTTGGGGCGGGCTGCCGCGCCCCGGCCGCGGGCCGAGACGGTCACCTCCCGGCGGCGCAGCCGGCCCCGGCCCGGCCCGAGCCCCTCCCAGACCCCGCGGACCACCTGGAGCGTCACGTCCGCGCCGTCCCACCGGCCGTACGGGACGAGCACGCTGCCGCGCTGCCGGGCCCGGGCGGCCAGCCGGGTGGCGACCGAGGCGGAGACCGTGGTCGGCACGGCGGTGACCACCACGTCGACCCCGTCGATGAGCGCGGCGACGACGGTGGGCCACTCCGGTCCGGGGTTCGGCACGAGGGCGAGCCGGTCCAGGGCGATGCCGGCCTCGGCCGCCGCGCCGGCCCCGAAGGTGGGTACGCCCACCACGGCGCACCACGAGCCGGCCCGGGACGCCTCGGCGAGCAGGGCGAGGATCAGGGAGGTGGCGCCGCTGCGCCGGGGCTGGCCGGCGCCGACCGCGATGGTGCTGCCGCGCCGCAGACCGCGGTTGGGCAGCAGCCCGGTCAGCTCGGCCCGGACGGGGAGCACCCGGTGGCCGCCGGCCGGGTCGGGCGCGCTCGCCGGGCGTACCAGCTCGGCCAGGGCGGCGGAACCGACCACCATGCGGCCCGCCATCGGACCAACCCCCCGTCGTGTGTTCACCACGGGCGCCGGCCCGTGGATGGTGCTGTGGATCGTGCGGTGCGGGACGCGCTCAGCGGTCCGGCGGCGGCGTGCTCGCCGTCGCCGGGGTGCGGCGCCCGGCCACCCGGGGTCCCGCCGGTGGTGGCCGGGCGCCGCGGCTCAGGCGGCGGCCGCTCCGGGCCGGGGCGTGGCGTCGGACCTGCCGAGCCGGGTGGGCTGTTGCAGCCCGTCGAGCGCCGGTTGGTGTGCCAGGCCGAGCGCGGTCTCCACCACGGTCACGAACTCCTCGGCGGCGCGGAGCAGGTCGTCGGCTTCCCGGGCGGTGACCACCCGGGGGATGCCGGCCTCGGCGGCGGCCCGCTTGCCGGCGCCGGCGGCGAAGTAGGCCGCCCACTCGTCCAGCTCGGGGGCGACGGCGGCGAGCAGCACCCAGACGCTGGTGATCCGGTTGCGCCGGGTGGGCGCGGGGCGGGCGCGGGCGGCCAGCAGGGCGGCGGCGGCGCGCAGCGCGGCGAGGTGGGCGGCGGCGTACCGGAGGCCGTCGGGGCGGGTCCGGGCGGCCTCGGCCAGCCCGTGGCGGGCCACCACGAGCAGCTGGGCGGGGGTGCGGTGCGGCAGCACGTGCGCGGGCACCGTGGGCGCCTGGGCCGGACTGGTCGGCATGGTCTCTCCTCCGCGTGGGCCGGGGCGGGGCGGCCGCGCGACGGGGAGCCGTCGCCCGGGACGCCCGGAACGGGCGGTGCGGAGGAAGACGCACCAGGTGGGGGCCGGCCGGGTGTGGACGCTTCCCCACACCACACCCGGCCGGCGTACCGGCGGGTCCGTCGCCCGCCGCCCGGGGGTCGTGGGCGGCGGGCGACGATCCTGCCTTGACGGGTCCGGACTCGCGACTGTCCGGAGCCCGGTGCGGTCCGCGGAACCGCACCTCCCGGGAGCCGGAGCCGCGAAACACCGCTCCCGGACGTTGGAACGAGCGTACGAGCGAATCGAACACTCGTTCTAACTGCTCTGACAGTACACCCCCCCTCCGACGAAAATGCAACGTGTGACGCACCGGCGCGTCGATGCGCCGGCCGGTGGATTCCCAGCGCGCGCACAGCGTCGGCAAAGGAGCCGCCGAGTTCCGGCTCGCAGGGTTGACGACATGAACGTCAGCCGTACCGAGAAGACACCCCGGTGAGCGCCGCCGTCGCCGGCCGGCGGACACCACGCCGGACCCTGCCGGCCGCCCCGGCCTGGTGGGCCGACGTGGCCGGCGCCGCCGCGGCGCTCAGCCTGCTGGTGGTCACCGCGCTCTGGACCGCCGACCGCGGCGTGCAGGAGCTGCTGGGCGGCGCGGCCACCGGCCTCACCTCGCTCGGCCGGCTCGCCGGCCTGCTCAGCGCCGACCTCATGCTCATCCAGGTGGTGCTCATGGCCCGGGTGCCGCTGATCGAGCGGCGCTTCGGCCAGGACCGGATCGCCCGCTGGCACCGGCTCACCGGCTTCACCTCGTTCCACCTGCTCCTGGCGCACGTCCTGCTGACCGTCCTCGGGTACGCCGGCACCGCCCGCCGGGAAGTGCTCGCCGAAACCTGGGACCTGGTCGTCACGTACCCGGGGATGCTGCTGGCCACCGCGGCGCTGGCCCTGCTCGTGCTGGTCGTGGTGACCTCGGTCCGCGCGGCCCGGCGCCGGCTGCGCTACGAGTCGTGGCACCTGCTGCACCTGTACGCGTACCTGGGCGTCGCCCTGGCGCTGCCGCACCAGCTCTGGACCGGCGCCGACTTCGTCGCCTCGCCGCTCGCCCGCGCCTACTGGTGGACCGTCTACCTGCTGGCGCTGGCCAGCGTGCTGGTCTGGCGGCTGGGCCTGCCCGCCTGGCGCTCGTTGCGGCACCGGATCGAGGTGGCCGCCGTGGTCACCGAGGCGCCCGGCGTCACCTCGGTCTGGCTGCGCGGGCGCCACCTGCACCGGCTGCCCGTCCGGGCCGGGCAGTTCCTGCTCTGGCGGTTCCTGGACGGCCCCGGCTGGTCCCGGGCCCACCCGTACTCGCTGTCCGCGCCGCCGAACGGCGACCTCATGCGGATCACGGTCAAGGACCTGGGCGACGGCAGCGCCCGGGTGGCCGGCCTGCGCCCCGGCACGCGGGTGCTCGTCGAGGGGCCGTACGGGCGGCTCACCGGGGAGCCCTGGCGCGGCGGCGGGATCACCATGCTGGCCTGCGGTGTCGGCATCACCCCGCTGCTGGCCCTGCTCTGGGAGCTGCCGTACGCGTCCGGCCAGGCGGTGCTGCTCTACCGCGCGCGTACCCCCGAGGACCTGGCCTTCCGGGCGGAGCTGGACCGGCTCGTCGCGGAGCGCGGGCTGGTCGTGCACCACCTGGTCGGCCCCCGGGCGGCGCGCCCGTCCTGGCTGCCGGCCTACGCCGAAGGGCTCTCCGACGCGGAGGCGCTGCGCCGGCTCTCCCCCGGCGTGGCCGGCCACGACGTCTTCCTCTGCGGACCCGACGGCTGGGTCGACGCCGCGCGCGCCGCGATCCGCGCGGCCGGGGTCCCCGAGGCGCACCTCCATCACGAACGTTTCGCCTGGTGACAGGCGCGAAGGGAGGATCCGTGCGACGGATCACCATCTGGCTGCTCTCCACGGTGGCCGCGCTGGTGCTGCTGTTCAGCTACAAGACCAGCACCATGGGCGCGGGCGGGGAGACCAGCGCGATCGCCTCCGGCTCGGACGGCCCGGCCGGCAGCTCCTGGACCGGCACGGACGACGGATCCGGCTCGTCGAGCGGCGACACGTCGAGCGGCGGCGGCACGGCCACCGGGTCGGTGGCCCAGACCCGGTGGGGGCCGGTGCAGGTGCGGATCACCGTCTCCGGCGGGAAGATCACCGATGTCACCGCGGTGCAGGTGCCCGACGGCAACCACCGGGACCAGGAGATCAACGACTACGCGGTGCCGATCCTGCGGCAGGCGGCCCTCGCGGCGCAGAGCGCGCGGATCGACACCGTCTCCGGGGCCACCGTGACCAGCGACGGCTACCGCGAGTCCCTGCAGTCCGCGATCGACGCGGCGCACCTGAAGTGAGGACGCGATGAACCCGACCAGGGAACCCGACCGGCGCGCCTGGGTGGTCCAGGTGATGGGGCTGCCGGTCAGCGTGCACCTGCGCGGCCCCGAGGTGCGCACCGACGCGGTGGCCGAGCGGGTGGAGCGGGTCTTCGCCGAGCTGCGCACGGTGGACGCGACGTTCAGCACGTACCGCCCGGACAGCGTGCTGGGCCGGCTCGGCGGGGCGATGCCCGACCCGGCCGCCGCGGAGCCGCTGGTGCGCGAGGTGGTCGAGCGGTGCGAGGCGGCCCGCGTCCGCACCGGCGGGTGGTTCGACGCCCGGCGGCTGCCGCTGCCCGGCGGAGGCACCGGCTTCGACCCGTCCGGCCTGGTCAAGGGGTGGGCGGTGGAGCGGGCCGCGCGCTGGTTGGCGCTGCCCGACCACGACCTGTGCCTCAACGCCGGCGGGGACGTGCTGCTGCGCACCGCGCCGGGCCGGCCCGCCTGGCGGGTCGGGATCGAGGACCCGGACCACCCCGAGCGGCTGCTCGACGTCGTCACCCGCGCGCACGGCGCGGTCGCCACGTCGGGCACCGCGCGGCGCGGCGCGCACATCACCGACCCGCGCGCCGGCCGACCGGCCGAGGCCGTCCGGTCGGTCACCGTGGTCGGCCCCGAGCTGCTCTGGGCCGACGTGTACGCCACCGCGGCCGTCGCCCGCGGCGCGGACGCGCTGGACTGGCTGGCCACCCTGGACGGGTACGCGGCCCTGCTGGTGAACGCCGCCGGCGAGGTCCGGGCCACCCCGGACTGGCCCGGCTCCCGGGCGGCGGCTCAGACCCGCGCCGCGTAGTCGGGCAGGTCGGCCTCGGTGGCCAGCGACCCGGTGCTCCGCACCAGCAGCGACTGGACCGGGCGCGCGGCCAGCAGCCGGTCGCGCAGCCACAGCCCCCAGCCGGTGGCCGGGGCGAGGAACCGGCCGGGGCTGGCGCCGCGCTGCCAGCGGCCGGCGTAGGCCCGCATCCGCCGCTCGTACGCGGGCAGCGCCACCCGGTGGTCGCCGCCGGCCAGGGCCAGCTCGCCGGCGAGCACGTACGCCCCGACCAGGCCGGTGCCCACCCCCATCCCGCCGAGGGTCACCCCCCAGGCCGCGTCGCCGAGCAGCACGGCCCGGCCGGCGTGCCAGCGGGGCACGCCGACCCGGGCGATCGCGTCGAAGTAGAGCTCGGGCGCGTCCCGCAGGGCGGCCAGCAGCCGGGGCACGTGCCAGCCCAGCCCGGCGAAGGCGTCGGCGACCAGCGCCTTCTGCCGGTCGAGGTCGAGCCGGTCGTGGTCCTGCCGGGGCGAGGCGAACACCACCAGTGCGGTGGCCCGATCCGGCTCGCGCTGGTCGGCGGCCACGCTGGCCATCCGGCCGGGCACGTTGTACTGCCGCGGGACCGGGCCCGCCCCGAGGTCGTTGGGCAGGTCCCAGCCGGCCAGGTGATAGCCGAGGTGGGTGACGTACGCCGACTCCGGCCCGAACGCCAGCCGGCGCACCCCGGAGTGCAGCCCGTCCGCACCGACCACCAGGTCGACGGTGCGGGAGGCGCCCCGGGCGAGGTCGACCCGCACCCCGTCGGCGGTCTCGGTGAGCGCCGTGATCCGCTCGCCGAACAGGTGGTCGACCCGGTCGGCGCCGCGCTCGTGGAGGATCCGGGACAGGTCCCGGCGGCGGACCTCCAGCTCGCCGCCGGCGAACTCGGCGGGCAGCCGGAAGACCTCCCGGTCGTGGTCGTCCACCCGGCTCATCGCGCCGGCGTGGGTCTGCACCGCGCGCAACTCGTCGAGCACGCCCATGGCGGCGAGCACGCCGAGGTGGGTCGGCCCGCGGAAGTCGACCGCGAAGCCGCTGGTCCGCAGCGCGGGAGCGACCTCGACGACGGTGACCTCGGCGCCGTGCCGGGCCAGCCACCAGGCCACCGCCGGGCCGGCCACCCCGGCGCCGGAGACGAGCACGCGGAAACCGCGCAGTGGAGTGGGCATGTCCTCCCCCGTTCCTAAACTGTGTCCCTCGGATACAGAGTACTGTAGACACAGTTTCGGCCCGAGAACAAGAGAGGTGACCGTGGAGACCGGTGGCGTCGACCAACGCCGGCTGTACGAGCTGCTGTGGGGCGCCCCGACCGGGCCCCGGCGCGGGCCGCGCCCCACCCTCACCCTCGCCGCGATCGCCCGGGCCGGCATCACCATCGCCGACGCCGACGGGCTCGACGGGCTGACCATGCAGCGCGTCGCCGAGTCGCTGGACGTCACCAAGATGGCGCTCTACCGCTACGTGCCCGGCCGCGCCGAACTGGTGGCGCTCATGCTGGAGGCGGCGGTCGGCGAGCCGCCCGCGCCGCCGCCCGGGGCCGACTGGCGCGGCCGGCTCGACGACTGGGCCCGGCAGCTGTTCGACCGGTTCCGCCGGCACCCGTGGGCCCAGGCGGCCACCGTCGGCCCCCGGGTGCCCGGCCCGAACGAGCTGGCCTGGCTGGAACAGGTGGTGGCCGCCCTCGCCGGCACCGGGCTGACCGGCGCCGAGCAGCTCGACGTCGCGGTGCTCCTGGTCGGGCACGCCCGCAACCTGGCCCAACACGCCGCGCCGGACGACGCGCCCGGCGGGAGCCGGGAGGCCGCCTTCGGCGTCCTCGTCCGCGGCCGGGAGGAACGGTTCCCGGCCCTGGAGGCCGCCCTGCGCGGCATCGACCCGGACACCCCCGACCAGGCCCTCGACTTCGGCCTGGCCCGCATCCTCGACGGCGTCGAGGCGCTCATCACCACCCGCGCCGCCGCCGGCCCCCGACACCCGGGCGGGGTGGACGGCCGCGGCCCGGACGGCCGGGGAGAATGAGGGACATGCAGCCACACCCGAACGTGCAGGCGGTGCAGCGGACGCTCGACGACGCGGGCGCGCGGGACTCCTCCGGCGGGCCCAGCCAGGTCCGCCTGCTGCCCGAGGCCGTGCACACCGCCGCCGCGGCGGCCGCGGCGCTCGGCGTCGAGGTCGGCGCCATCGCCAACTCGCTCGTCTTCGACGCCGACGACGCGCCGCTGCTGGTGCTCACCTCCGGCGCGCACCGGGTGGACACCGCCGAGCTGGCCGCGTCCCTCGGCGTCACCCACCTGCGCCGGGCCACCCCGGACTTCGTGAAGCGGCACACCGGGCAGGTGATCGGCGGGGTCGCCCCGGTCGGCCACCCCCAGCCGCTGCGCACCCTCGTGGACACCGCGCTCGAGGCGTACCACGAGGTGTGGGCGGCCGGCGGCGTGCCGCAGGCGGTCTTCCCCACCACGTACGCGGAGCTGCTGCGGCTCACCTCCGGCGCCCCGACCGAGGTGGCGTGACTCCCGAACTCGTCACGCTGCACGTGTGGCGGATCCCCCGGACGGCCGTCCCCCGGGCGCTGGCCCGGATGGCGACCCACCCGGCGCGGTTGCGCCGGATGCCCGGCGTCCGGTTCGCCAAGCTGCTCGGCACCGGGACCGGCACCGGCTTCGGCCCCGGCGACACCGACCTGACCCGGTGGGCCGCCCTCGTGGTGTGGGACTCCCCCGCCGCGGCGGCCGGCTTCGACGCCTCCCCGGTCGGCCGCTCCTGGGCCCGGCTGGCGCGGGCCGGCGTCCGGGTGGAGCTGCGCCCGCTGACCAGCCGGGGCGAGTGGTCCGGCCGCCGGCCGTTCGGCGAGCCGTCCGGCGGGCGGGTCACCGGGCCGGTGCTGGCGCTGACCCGGGCCCGGCTGCGGGCCCGTAGGGCGGTCACCTTCTGGCGGGCGATCCCGCCGGTCGCCGCCGCCCTGCACGACGCGCCCGGGCTGCTCGCCCGGTTCGGCGTGGGCGAGGCCCCGCTGGGCTGGCAGGGCACGGTGAGCGTGTGGCAGGACCCGGCGGACCTGGTCACGTTCGCGTACCGTCACCCGGAGCACCGCGCCGCGATCACCCGCACCCCCACCGAGGGCTGGTACGCGGAGGAACTGTTCGCGCGGTTCGCGGTGGGCGACGTGGTCGGCGACCGCACGGTGCTGGGGTGGGCCGCCCCCGCAGGCGACCCGGAAACGGCGAGAGGGAACGCATGAGGTTGGTGCGGTGGACGCCGGACGATCTGGTCCGGCGGCTGGACGACGTGGTGGCCGTCTACGGCGAGGCGATGGGCTACCGCGCCGACCTGCTGGAGGCCCGGCGTGGCTACATCGCCACCCACGTCCGCCGGCCCGGCTTCCGCGCCGTCGCCAGCCTCACCACCGAGGGCCACCTGGCCGGCTTCGGGTACGGCTACCTCGGCGCCGCCGGCCAGTGGTGGCACGACCAGGTGCACCGGGCCCTCGACGGCGAGGCCCGGCAGCGCTGGCTGACCCACTGCTTCGAGGTGGTCGAACTGCACGTCCGCCCGCCCGCGCAGGGCCACGGCCTGGGCGCCGGCCAGCTGCGCGCCCTGCTCACCATGGCCGAGGGCAGCACCACCCTGCTCTCCACGCCGGAGGCCGACGAGCAGCGGTCCCGGGCCTGGCGGCTCTACCGCCGGTTCGGCTTCGTCGACATCCTGCGCCACTTCCACTTCCCCGGCGACGAGCGGCCGTTCGGCGTGCTCGGCCGGGACCTGCCGCTGCCCCCGCCGGGCGCGGGCGGCGCCCCGGCCCCGGAAAAGCCGTGAGGCGGGGCCGGCTGCCCTGGGCGCTGCTGGCCGTCCTGGTCCTGGCCCAGATCTGCTACCCGCTCACCGGCGGCGCGACCCGGGCCGGGCTGACCGTGGCCACCGTCGTGCTCGGCTGGCTGCTCTCCGTGGGGCACGCCCTGCTCAGCCGGGGCACGCGCACCGCGCTCGCCCTGGTCGCCGTGGCCACCGGCGGCGGGTTCGCCATCGAGGCGCTCGGCGTGGCCACCGGCTTCCCGTTCGGCAGCTACGACTACTCCGGCGAGCTGGGCCCGAAGCTGGCCGGGGTGCCGCTGATCATCCCGCTGGCCTGGACCTGGATGGCCTGGCCGGCCTGGCTCACCGCGGTCCGGCTCACCGGCTCCCGCCCGGGCCGGATCGCCCTGGCCGCGGTCGGGCTGGCCGCCTGGGACCTCTTCCTCGACCCCCAGATGGTGGGCGAGGGCTACTGGCGCTGGCGGGACGCCACCCCGGCCCTGCCCGGCCTGCCCGGCATCCCGGTCAGCAACTACCTGGGCTGGCTGCTCTTCGCGGTGCTGCTCATGACCGCGCTGCGCCCGCTCGCCGGGCCGGCCGTCGACCACGCCGACGGGCGGGACGCCCCGATGTTCGCGCTCTACCTGTGGACGTACGCCTCCAGCGTGCTGGCGCACGCGGTCTTCCTCCGGCTGCCCGCCTCGGCGCTCTGGGGCGCGGCCGGGATGGCGGTGGCCGCCGTGCCGCTGGCGGTGACGCTGCTGCACGCGCGCCGGGACGGGGCCGGTCGCGGGGCGGCGCAACCCGCGCCCCGCGTCGACGCGCCGGCATGATCCCGGCGCTCGTCCTGGTCGCGGCGGTCGCCGCGCTCACCGCGCACACGCTGGTCAACGCCACCGCGTGGCTGCGCCGCCCCGGCGCCGGCCCGGTCGAGGTCACCGAGGCGGTGGCGGTGCTGCTGCCGCTGCGCGACGAGGCCGACCGGGTCACCCCGTGCCTGCGGGCGCTGCTCGCCCAACGCGGCGTGCCGGACCTGCGGATCGTGGTGCTCGACGACGGCTCGACCGACGGCACCGCCGAGGTGGTCCGCGCGGTGGCCGGCGACGACCCGAGGCTCACCCTGCTCACCGGGGTCGCCCCGCCGCCCGGCTGGCTGGGCAAGCCGCACGCCTGCTGGCAGCTCGCCACCCGCACCGACCCGGCCCCGACCGTGCTGGCCTTCGTCGACGCCGACGTGGTGCTCACCCCGTACGCGGTCGCGGCGGCGGTGACCGAACTGCGCGCGGCGGGCGCGACGCTGCTGTCGCCGTACCCCCGGATCGTGGTGCGGACGGTGGCCGACCGGCTCGTGCAGCCGCTGCTCCAGTGGTTGTGGCTGACCTTCCTGCCGCTGCGCGCGATGGAACGCTCGCCGCGGCCGTCGCTCGCGGCGGCGGGCGGGCAGTTCCTGGTCGTGGACCGGGCCGGCTACCTGCGGGCCGGCGGGCACGCGGCGGTCGCCGACCGGGTCCTGGAGGACATCGAGCTGGCCCGGGCGGTGAAGCGCTCCGGCGGCCGGATCGCCCTCGCCGACGGCTCCCGGCTGGCCGCCTGCCGGATGTACGAGAGCTGGCCGCAGCTGCGCGACGGCTACGGCAAGTCGCTCTGGGCCTCGTTCGGGCACCCGGGCGCCGCCGCGGTGGTGGTGGCCCTGCTGCTCCTGCTCTACACCGCTCCCCCGCTGGTCGCGGTGGGTGCCCTGGTGGCCGGCGCGCCGGTCACGGCCGGGCTCGCGCTGGCCGGCTACCTGCTCGGCGTCGCGGGGCGGGCGGTCAGCGCCCGGGCCACCGGCGGGCGGGCGTGGCCCGACGCGCTGGCACACCCCGTGTCGGTCGTGGTCCTCGGTTGGCTGACCCTCCGGTCGTACCATCTGCGGAAGCGACGCCGGCTCACCTGGCGGGGTCGCCCGGTCAGCTAGGAGGGGGCGGCATGGCGCGGATCGTGGTCATCGGCGCCGGCGTGGGCGGGCTGGCCACCGCCGCGCGGCTGGCGGTCACCGGGCACGAGGTCACCGTCCTCGAACGGGCCGACACCGTCGGCGGGAAGCTCGGCCGGCACCGGCACTACACCCCCGAGGGGTCGTGGCTCTTCGACACCGGGCCGAGCCTGGTCACCCTGCCGCAGGTGTTCCACGACCTGTTCGAGGCGACCGGCGCGAAGCTCGACGAGTACCTGGACCTCGTGCCGCTGGACCCGATCGTCCGGCACGTCTTCCCCGACGGCGGCCCCACCCTGGACTCCTGCGCCGACCCGGCCGAGTTCACCGCCCGGATCAGCGCGGCGCTCGGCGACCGGGCCGCCGCCGACTGGCAGCGGCTCTGGCAGCGGGCCGGCCGGGTGTGGGCGGCCTCCCACCGGGACGTGCTGCGCCGCACCGTCGACTCCCCGCGCGACCTGGCCGCGCTGGCCTGGCGGCTGGGCGACCTCGCCGCCATCGGCCCCGGCCGCAGCCTGCGCGGGCTGGGCCGCCGGCACCTGTCCGACCCGCGGCTGCGGATGCTGCTCGACCGGTACGCCACCTACACCGGCGCCGACCCGCGCCGCGCGCCGGCCGCGCTGGTCGCCGTGCCCTACGCCGAACTGGCGTACGGCGGCTGGTACCTGCGCGGCGGGCTGGGCACCCTGGCCGACGCGCTGCTGTCGCGCTGCCTGGACCTCGGCGTGGTGGTGCGGACCGGCGCCACGGTCACCCGCATCGACGCGGCCGGCGGCCGGGTGCACGGGGTACGCCTCGCCGGGATGGCCGCTCCCGTCCCCGCCGACGTGGTGGTGGCCAACGTCGACGCGCTGACCGTCTACCGGGACCTGCTGCCCACCCCGCGCCGGCTGGCCGCGCTCACCGACCGCAGCCTGGCCGGATTCGTGCTGCTGCTGGGCGTCCGCGGCGACACCGGGCTGGCCCACCACACCGTCTTCTTCCCGCGCGACAACGACGCCGAGTTCGACGCGGTCTTCGGCGACCCGGGGCGGGGCGTCCGGGCCCGGCCGGCGCCCGACCCGACCGTCTTCGTCACGGTCGCCGACGACCCGGCGGTCCGCCCGGAGGGGCACGAGGCGTGGTTCGTGCTGGTCAACGCGGCCCGGCACGGCACGGCCGCGGGCGCGGTCGACTGGCGGCGGCCGGGGCTGGCCGAGGCGTACGCCGACCGGATCCTCGACGTGCTCGCCGAGCGGGGCGTGGACGTGCGGGACCGGCTGGTGTTCCGGGAGATCCGCACCCCGGCCGACCTGGACGCGGCGACCGGCGCGCCGGGCGGCGCGATCTACGGCACCGCGGGCGGGCTGCTCCGCCCGGCCAACCGGGGACCGGCGGCCGGGCTCTGGCTGGTCGGCGGCTCCAGCCACCCGGGCGGCGGCCTCCCCATGGTCACCCTGTCGGCGGAGATCGTCGCCGACGCCATCGGCCCGGCCTGGTAGGTCGCCCCCCCGGTGGGGTCAGCCGGCGTCGATGAGGGCGCGGCGGACGGCGGAGAGCAACTGGCCGAGACCGAAGCCGGCCAGCAGCACCCAGACCGTGGTGGCCATCGTGATCGTGCCGGCGGTCAGGTCGGCGTCGAGGAGCCCCGCGAGCCCGGCGACCACAAGCCCGAACAGGGCCACGCAGACCCGCGTAGGGCGCTCCCCCACGGTCACCGCGCCGATCTCCCGCATCCCGGCGGAGACCGCCCGGGCCCGCACGTACTCGTGCAGCCAGGACAGGCCGCCGGCCGCGGCGACCAGCGCGCCGGGCGCGCCGAGCAGCCAGAACGCGGTCAGCCAGGCGGCCTCGCCGAGCCGGTCGGCCACCGAGTCGTAGACATAGCCCAGCCGGGTGGTGCGGTTGGTCGCCACCGCCACCGCGCCGTCGACGCTGTCCGCCACCGCGGCCAGCAGCACGAACAGGGCGCCCAGGAACGGCCCGTCGCCGGCCCGCCCCACCAGCAGGGGTACGCAGACGCAGAGCAGCACGCCGACCACGGTCACCGGGGTCGGGCCGATCCGCAGCCGGCCCAGGATGTAGCCCACGTGGTAGGCGAAGCGCAGCCAGGCGCGGACCACCGGCGCGGCCACCCGGGGATCGAAGCCGCCGTGCAGCCGCGCCCACGCGGTCGCGTACTGGTCCCAGTTCAGCTGTGTGCCCACCACGGGATCAACCGTAGAAGGGCGGCGCGGGTGTCGCGGGCCGGGTGGTCACACCCGCGCGTCGGCCCGCAGCCGCTGCCAGACCTCCCGGGTCGCCGTGGACCGGTTGAGGGTGATGAAGTGGATTCCCGGCACGCCCTCGTCCAGCAGCTTCGCGCACATCTCGCTCGCCTGCTCGATGCCGAGCCGGCGGACCGCCTCCGGGTCGTCGGCCACCTCGGCGAACCGCTCGGCGAGGGCCGGCGGGAACGGCGCCCCGGAGAGCTGCACCGACCGCTCGATGGTGGCCAGCTGGGTCACCGGCATCACCCCGGCCAGGATCGGGGTGTCGCAGCCGGCGGCCGCCACCCGGTCGCGCAGCCGCAGATAGTCGTCGGCGTCGAAGAACATCTGGGTGATCGCGAACTCGGCCCCGGCCCGGCACTTGCGCACGAAGTGCGCGGTGTCGCTGGCCACGTCGGGCGAGCGCGGGTGCTTGTACGGGAAGGCCGCCACCCCCACGCTGAAGTCACCGGCGTCCCGGACCAGCCGGACCAGCTCCTCGGCGTACCGCACGCCCTCCGGGTGCTCGATCCACTCACCGCCCGGGTTGCCCGGCGGGTCGCCGCGCACGGCCAGCACGTTGCGCACCCCGACCGACGCGAGCCGGCCGATCACGTGCCGCAGCTCGGCGACCGAGTGGTCGACCGCGGTGAGGTGCGCCATCGGCAGCAGGGTGGTCTCGGTGGCGATCCGCTCGGTCACCGCGACCGTGGTGTCCCGGGTCGAGCCGCCCGCGCCGTAGGTGATCGAGACGAACGAGGGGCGCAACGACTCCAGCTCGCGGATGGCCTGCCAGAGCAGGCGCTCACCCTGCGGCGTCTTCGGCGGGAAGAACTCGAAGGAGAAGGTGGGCCGGCCGTCGCGGATCAGCTCGCCGATGGCCGGCTGGGGGTTGGGGAGGACCGAGGGAAGACCGAGCGCCACGGACCGACTGTAACCGGCGGGTCCGGTCCGACCCAGGATCTTCCCAGCCCGCGAGCACGAGCGCCGCGGAGCGTCGTACCGCGGGGGTAGAACGGAGGCAGCGCGGTGGGGCCGGCCGGTGGCCGGTCCGGGGGGCCGCGCGGGGGTCGCCACGATCGGCGGCGCGCCGGTCCGGCACCGCCGGGCGTCCGCGTCGCCGCCCGCGCCGTCGCCTCCGGAGGACCGATGACCCCGTCCCCGCCACCCGGGCCGCACCCTCCCGACCAGCGCCGTCCCGACTCGCGGCCTCCCGACCCGCGGTCTCCCGGGCCGCGTCCGCTCGGGCCGCTCCTGGCCGAGCTGCGGGCCGCCCGGGGCTGGAGCCAGCGGCGGGTCGCCGCCGAGCTGTGCGCCGCGGCCGGCGTGCCGACCCTGACCCGGCACGAGGTGTCCCGGTGGGAGCGGCAGCGCCGGCTCCCCGGGGACTTCTGGTCCGGCTGGCTGGCCGTGGTCCTCGGGGTGCCGGGCGACCTGCTCGCCGATGCCGCCGCGTGCAGCCGCCGGCTCGCCCCGGGCGGGCCCGGCCGGGCAGGCGGGCCGGGCCGTCCGCGCCCGCCGGGCACGCCCGGGGTGGCGCGGGCGCGGCGGCCGGGGTCCACCGCCCCACGCGCGGCGCGCCGGGGCGGCGATCGGACACGACCGGCGGCGACCGGCTAGCGTCGTCGGCGTGACCCACGCTGCTCCCGTGTCCCCCGTCGACCGCGCCGGCCTCCGCCAGCGGATCGACAAAGCCCTCACCGAGTTCCTCGCCGGCCAGCGCGGCTGGCTGACCGCCGTCGACGACGGCCTGGCGCCCGTCGCCGAGACGATCGAGGCGTTCGTGCTGGGCGGCGGGAAGCGGCTGCGCCCGGCCTTCGGCTACTGGGGCTACCGGGGCGCCGGCGGGGTCGACTCCGACCAGGTGGTCGCGGCCCTGGCCGCGCTGGAGTTCGTGCAGGCCAGCGCCCTGATCCACGACGACCTGATGGACCGCTCGGACACCCGCCGGGGTGAGCCCGCGGTGCACCGGCGGTTCGCCGCGCGACACCGCGCGGCCGGCTGGAGCGGCGACCCGGACGGGTTCGGCGACGCGGCGGCCATCCTGCTGGGCGACCTGTGCCTGGTCTGGTCCGACGAGGTGCTGCACTCCTCCGGCCTGGACCCGCGCACGGTGGCCCGGGCCCGGCCGGTCTTCGACGAGATGCGCACCGAGGTGACCGTCGGGCAGTACCTGGACGTGCTCACCCAGGCCACCGGGGACACCTCGCTGGAGCGGGCCGGCAAGGTGGCCCGCTACAAGTCGGCGAAGTACACCGTCGAGCGGCCGCTGCTGCTGGGCGCCGCGCTGGCCGACGCCCCGGCCGAGGTGCACGCGGCCTACTCGGCGTACGGGCTGCCGCTGGGCGAGGCGTTCCAGCTCCGCGACGACGTGCTGGGGGTGTTCGGCGACCCGGAGCGCACCGGCAAGCCGGCCGGGGACGACCTGCGCGAGGGCAAGCGGACGTACCTGGTGGCGGCGGCCCTCGAGGCGCTCGACGACGCGGGTCGGGAGGTGCTGCTCGGCGGCCTCGGCGACCCGGACCTGGACCCCGCCGGCGTGGCCCGCCTCCGCGAGCTGATCACGGCGAGCGGCGCCCTGGACCGCACCGAACGCCGGATCACCACTCTCACCGAGAGCGCCCTGGCCGCCCTGACAACGGTCGACCTGGACACGGAGGCCCGCCAGTCCCTGGTCGACCTGGCCATCGCCGCAACCCGCCGCACCGACTGAGGCCCCGCCCCCGACCCTCCCCGGCGATCATGAGGTTGACGGCGAAGTCGATCTCCTGAGCTGCCGCCAACCTCATGATCGACGGGGTGGGGTGCCGGGGGGTGCGGGGGGTGCGGGGGGGTCGTCAGAAGCCGAGGGCTTGGGCTCGGCGCTTGACCTCGCGGGCCTGGTCGCTGGCTAGGGCGGCGGCCGGGGTCTTGCCGGGGAGGGTGGGGTCGGGCTCGTAGAGCCAGCGCAGCGCCTCCTCGTCGTCGTACCCGGCGTCGGCGAGCAGGTTGAGCACGCCGGGCAGGTGCTTGAGCACGGTCTGGTTGGCCACCAGGTCGGCCGGGATCCGGCGGACGCCGTCGCGACGCACCGCGAGCAGTTCCCGGTCGCGGATCTTCTGGTGCACCTTGCTGATCGACAGGTCGAGGCGCTCGGCCACGTCCGGCAGGGTCAGCCAGCCGGCCGGGTCGGTCGGTCCGGGCAGGTCGGCGCCGGTGGCGGCGGCCTGGGCGGGTACGGAATCGGTCACCCGACCACCCTGCCACGTACCGGTCGGGACCGGTGGGCGGCACCCCGTACCCCGCCGGGCGCGTGCGCCGGCCCGCCCCCGTCGCACCCCGGCTGTAGCATCCTGTTCAACCTTCACCCTCCCGACACATAGACTGCCTGCCGATGGACACACAGGTCGCCGACACGTTGCTGGGCTCGCTGATCGACGGGCGCTACCGCATTCGCGGTCGCGTGGCCCGTGGCGGCATGGCGACCGTGTACACCGCCACCGACGAGCGCCTGGAGCGCACCGTGGCGGTCAAGATCATTCACCCGACGCAGGCGCCCGAGGCCCGGGCCCGGATGGCCGGCTTCGTCGCGCGCTTCACCGACGAGGCGAAGACCATCGCCCGGCTCACCCACCCCAACGTGGTGGCGGTCTACGACCAGGGCAGCCACGCCGGCCTCCCCTACCTCGTGATGGAGTACGTGCGCGGCCGCACCCTGCGCGACGTGCTCGCCGAGCGGCGCCGGCTCACCCCGGACGAGGCGCTGGCCATCGCCGAGCAGATGCTCGCCGCGATCGCCGCCGCGCACCGGGCCGGGCTCGTGCACCGCGACGTCAAGCCGGAGAACGTCCTGGTCGCCGAGGCGCCCACCGGCGGGACCACCAGCCTGGTGGACAGCGTGGTCAAGGTGGCCGACTTCGGGCTGGCCCGCGCGGTCGAGGCCAGCGCCGAGGAGGAGAACGGCAACCAGCTCATGGCCACCGTGGCGTACGTGGCGCCCGAGCTGGTCACCCAGGGCCACGCGGACCCGCGCACGGACGTCTACTCCGCCGGCATCGTGCTGTTCGAGATGCTCACCGGCCGGGTGCCCTACGACGGCGACCGCCCGGTCGAGGTCGCCTGGCAGCACGTCGACCGTGACGTACCGGCCCCGTCGACCCTGGTGCCGGCGCTGCCCCCGGTCCTCGACGCGCTGGTCGCCCGGGCCACCCGGCGCGACCCGGCCGCCCGCCCGGCCGACGCCGCCGCGCTGCTGACCGAGGTGCAGGCCGCCCGGGACGAGCTGAGCAACTCGCACACCACGGTGCTGCGGCAGGTGAGCGACGACACGGCCGTGATCGCGCAGCCCACCATGGTGGTGGCGGCGGTCCGTCCGGCCGAGCGCCCCGCCTGGGCCCGGCTGCCCGAGGGCGGCGGCCAGCGCCCGCACCGCCGCCGCGCCGTCGCCGACGAGGGCCCGGGCGCCCGGCTCGCCGGGCTGCGTACCCGGGTCATGGGCTCGCCGCGCGGCCGGCTGGCGGTCGCGGCGGCGGCCGTGGTGCTCGGCCTCGTGGCCGCCGTGGGCGGCTGGTGGTTCGGGGTGGGCCGCTACACGGTCGCCCCGCAGCTGGTGAGCCTGAGCAAGGCCGACGCGGAGGCGCAGGCCACCCGGGGCGGCTTCATCCTGCGCTACGCCGAGCCCCGCTACGACGAGAAGATCGCCAAGGACACGGTGCTGGGCCAGGATCCGGTCTCCGCCGCCCGGATCGTCAAGGGCGGCACCATCACCCTGACCCTGTCGCTGGGCCCGGAGCGGCTGCCGGTGCCGGACGTGGTGGGCAAGGACTTCGAGCTGGCCCGGGCCGAGCTGGCCGACGCCAAGCTGGCGCCGGTCAAGGGCGGCTCCCGCTACGACGACGCGCTGCCGGCCGGGGTGGTGCTGGCCACCGACCCGAAGGTGGGCACGGTGGTCAAACCGGGCACGAAGGTGACGGTGGTCCTGAGCAAGGGCCGCGCCCCGGTGAGCGTGCCGAACCTGGTGGGCAAGAGCCTCACCGACGCCCGCGCCATCCTCGGCCGGCTCGGCTTGACGCCGGTGGAGACGTACAAGGACTCCGACAAGCCGAGGGACGAGATCCTCGGCCAGAGCCCGGCGGACGGCACCGGCGTGGAGAAGGGCGCCCAGGTCAAGCTGGACGTCAGCAAGGGCCCGGCCCAGGTGCCCGTCCCCCGCGTCGTCGACCTGCCGTGCCAGCAGGCCAAGCAGGTGCTGGAGAGCCAGGGCTTCCCGGTCAACATCCAGCTCAACCCCAACGGGGTCGCCCGCTTCCAGAACCCGGGCGAGAACACCCCGGTGCCGCCGGGCACCACGGTCACGGTGACCTGCCTGTGAGCGGGCGGCGGCGGGTCGGCTCGCACACCCCCACCTCCGGCGGCCTGGCCAAGGCGGCGCTGCCCTACGTCGACGCGGCCGAATCCGAGGCGGTGCAGGTCTACGTCTCCAACTCGCGGGGCTGGGCGCTGCCGGCGGGCGACCCGAAGCAGGACGTGCTGTTCCGGGACGGCTGCGGCGAGCGCGGCCTGCCGGTCTTCATCCACGCCTCGCTGCTGGTCAACCTCGGCTCCCCCACCCCGGCCACGGTCGAGCGGTCGGCGGAGACCCTGGCGCACGCGCTGCGCCGGGGCCGGGCCATCGGTGCCGAGGCCGTGGTGTTCCACGCCGGCAGCGCCGTCGACGCGGGCCACGCCGAGGCGGCCATGCGGCAGGTCCGCGAGGCCCTGCTCCCGCTGCTCGACGAGACCGCGGCCACCGGCGGGCCGATGCTGCTGGTCGAGCCGAGCGCCGGGGGTGGCCGGTCGCTGGCGTCGCGGGTCGAGCACCTGGGCCCCTACCTGGACGCGGTGGACCGGCACCCGATGATGGGCGTCTGCTTCGACACCTGCCACGCCTGGGCGGCCGGGCACGACCTGGCCACCGAGGGCGGGATGACCGCCACGCTGGACGCGCTGGTCGCCGCGGTCGGCGCCGACCGGCTGAAGCTGGTGCACGCGAACGACTCGAAGGACCTGTGCGGCTCCACCCGGGACCGGCACGAGAGCATCGGCAAGGGCAGCATCGGCGAGCCCGCGTTCGCCGAGCTGATGCGCCACCCCGCCACGGCCGGCGTCCCCGTCCTGGTGGAGACCCCGACGGAGAAGCACGTAGGCCACGCCGCCGACATCGCCACCCTCAAACGCCTCCACCCCTGAGGCCCCCGCCGGGCGGTCCCCGGCGTTGATCACGAAGTTTGCGGCGGGATCCGCGTCGCGGGCGACGCGAACCTCTTGATCGACGAGTTGCGGGGCGGTGGGGGCGGGTCAGGCCCGGAGGAGGGTGGTCAGGGTTTCGACGGCCCGGTCGATCTGGTCGTTCGACACGTCCATGTGGGTGACCAGGCGGGCCGTGCGCGGGCCGAGCACCGACAGCAGCAGGCCCCGCTCCCGGGCGGCGGCGGCCAGGGCGGGCGCGTCGAGCGGGTGCTTGGCCAGGTCGAGCGGGACGATGTTGGTCCGCACCACGGTCGCGAGCACCCCGTACGGGGCGACCGCCTCGGCCAGCCGGGCGGCCTTGGCGTGGTCCTCGGCGAGCCGCTCGACGTGGTTGGCCAGCGCGTACCGGCCGGCGGCGGCCAGGATGCCGACCTGCCGCATGCCGCCGCCCATCCGCTTCCGGACGAACCGCGCGCGGGCGATCTTCTCGGCGCTGCCGACCACCAGCGAGCCGACCGGGGCGCCGAGGCCCTTGGAGAGGCAGACCGAGAGGGTGTCGAACAGCGCCCCGTACTCGGCCAGTGGCACCCCGTCGGCGACGTGCGCGTGCCAGATCCGGGCGCCGTCGCAGTGCAGGGCGAGCCGGTGCTCGTCGGCGACCCGGCGCAGCTCCCGCAGGGTGGCGAGGGGGATCACCCCGCCGCCGCCCCGGTTGTGGGTCTGCTCGACGGCGATGGCCCGGGTCGGCACCGCGAAGTAGCCGTCCGGCCGGACCATCCCGGCCACCACCTCGGGGTCGACCTCCGCGCCCACCGCCGGCCAGGTCCGCGAGGAGATCCCGCCGTACGCGGCGGCCGCCCCGATCTCGTACGTGACCACGTGCGCGTCGGCGTCGCAGAGCAGCTCGTCGCCGGGCGGGACGACGAGCTGGAGGGCGATCTGGTTGGCCATCGAGCCGGTCGGGGCGAACAGCGCCGCCTCGTGCCCGAAGAGCGCGGCGACCTCGGCCTCCAGCGCGGTGACCGTGGGGTCCTCGGCGTAGACGTCGTCACCCACCTCGGCGGTGGCCATGGCCTCCCGCATCCCGGCCGTGGGCCGGGTCACGGTGTCCGAACGAAGGTCGATGAACTCAGCCACTGTTACCCCTTCGGCTGCCGACTGCGGGGCTCGCAAGCTCACTCCTCGCGTCAGCCACGGAGCATCTCCGCAACGAGGAAGGCCAGCTCCAGCGACTGCTGGGTGTTCAGTCGCGGGTCGCAGGCGGTTTCGTACCGGTCGGGCAGGTCGAGGTCCTCGATGCCCTGGGCGCCGCCGAGGCACTCGGTGACGTCCTCGCCGGTCAGCTCGACGTGCAGGCCGCCCGGGTGGGTCTCCAGGCCGCGGTGCACCTCGAAGTAGCCGAGCACCTCGTCGACGATCCGGTCGAAGTGCCGGGTCTTGTAGCCGTTCGAGGACTCGTGGGTGTTGCCGTGCATCGGGTCGCACTGCCAGACGACCTTGGCGCCGGCGGCGGTGACCTTGGCGACGATCGGGGGCAGGGCGTCCCGGACCCGGTGGTTGCCCATCCGGCTGATCAGGGTGAGCCGGCCGGGGATGTTGTCCGGGTTCAGCTTCTCGCAGAGCTCGATGGCCTCGTCCGGGGTGGTGGTCGGGCCGAGCTTGACCCCGATGGGGTTGGCGATGCGGGAGATGAAGTCGATGTGGGCGCCGTCGAGCTGCCGGGTCCGCTCGCCGATCCAGAGGAAGTGCCCGGACAGGCCGTACGCCCGGCTGCCGGAGATCCGGGTGAGCGCCCGGTCGTACTCCAGCGCCAGCGCCTCGTGGGAGCAGTAGAGGGTGACCGTGCGCAGCGCCTCGTCGTCGGTCATCCCGCAGGCCCGGATGAACGCGAGCGCCCGGTCGATCTCCCGGGCGATGGCCTCGTAGCGCTCGCCGGCCGGGGACTGCTTCACGAAGCCCTTGTTCCAGTCGTGCACCGCGTGCAGGTCGGCCAGCCCACCGGCCAGGTACGCCCGGAGCATGTTCATGGCGGCGGCCGAGTTGGCGTACGCCCGGATCATGCGCTGCGGGTCGGCGACCCGCGCCTCCGGCGTGGCCTCCAGCGAGTTGATCATGTCCCCGCGGTAGGCCGGCAGGCCGCGCGCGTCGGTCGGCAGCGACCGGGGCTTGGTGTACTGGCCGGCGACCCGGGCCACCTTGACCACCGGCAGCGAGGCGCCGTACGTCAGCACGATCGCCATCTGGAGCAGGGTGCGGGCGTTGGCCAGCAGGTGGCTCTCGGTGTTGTCGGCGAAGGTCTCCGCGCAGTCGCCGCCCTGGAGCAGGAACGCCTTGCCCTCGCAGACCAGGGCCAGCCGCTGCCGGAGCTGGTCGACCTCGTAGGGGGCGACCACGGACGGGACCGTGTCCAGAACCTTGCAGACCTCGGCGACCTGCTCCAGGTCCGGCCAGGGCGGGGTCTGCGCGCGCGGGAGCTCCCGCCAGCGGTCCAGGCCGAGGGCCGCGTCCTCGGCGGAGTCGACGGTCGGACGACTGGTCTGGAGCCCCGGGCTGCCCACGGCGGGGTGACTCAGCTGATGCCACTCATGGCGCATGGGGGAAAGCGTACGGCGACCGCCGGGGCGGCCCGCCGCCGAGGGGGACGGTTCCGGTGGTTGGGAGATCACCGACACACTCCGGAACCGCCGCAGGTCGGGGCGGGTGCGGGGTCAGGGCGTGATCCCCGGCTCCGGGGTGTTGCCGCCCTGGGCCTCGCCGGCGATGCACCAGTCGGCGCCGGTGCGGGTGACCGTGAACAGCAGCGACCGGGTGGCCTTGCGGGCTCCGACGGCCACCGTGATCGACGTGCTCACCTCCTCGCCCTGCGGGCCGGACCGGACGTCGGTGATGGTGGCCTGCGGGACCGTGAAGTGATCGGCGAAGTCGCCGTTGGGGCCGGTCGCGGCGGCGTCGAAGGCGGCCTGCATGGGCGCGCAGAGCTGGCTGCGCCCGGCGTCGACGTCCTTGGCCGCCATCGCGTCCAGGTACGCCTGGACACGCTCCCGGCTCTTGGCCGCCGCCTCCTCGGCCGGCGCCCGCTGCGACTGGGTGGCCGGGCCGCCGGGGGCGTCGTCCCCCCCGCCGAGGCCGCAGCCGGCCAGCGTGACCGGCAGGAGCGCGAGCAGGGCCGCGCCGGCCACCGCCCGGGGGTGCTTCAGGCCCATCAGTCCCCTTCCATCGGCGCGGACATCGGGACATGCCGAGCGGCGAGTCTGTCACATCGACGTCGTCACATGCCGGCCCCGGGCCGCCGGCGGCGGCTGCCACCGGCCCTCGACGACCTCCCCATCCTCGCCCGGACCGCCCCCGCGGGCCAGCACGGCGCGCGCTGGGCGTCGGCATACGTGCCGGAACGGACGCCGCGCGGGGAGGGGCCGTTGCGGCCCCTCCCCGCCGGGTGGGTGGTGCGTCGGCCCTCGGCTCAGCCGAGACCGCCCTTGATGGCGCCGATCAGCTCACCGTTGCTGGTGTCACCGGAGAGCTCCCAGAAGAACGCGCCACCGAGGCCCTGGTTCTTCGCGTAGGTCATCTTGCCGCCGATGGTCGCCGGGGTGTCGTAGCTCCACCAGTTGCTGCCGCACTTGGCGTAGGCGGTGCCGCCGACGGTCCCGGTCGCCGGGCAGGTGTTCTTGAGCACCTTGTAGTCGTCGATGCCCTGCTCGTAGGTGCCCGGGGCGGGGCCGGTGGCGGTGCCGCCGGGCGCCGTCTGGGTCACCCCGGTCCAGCCCCGGCCATAGAAGCCGATGCCGAGCAGCAGCTTGTCGGACGGGATCCCCTTGGACTTGAGCTTCTGGATCGCCGCGTCCGACCAGAAGCCCTGCTGCGGGATGCCGGTGTACGAGTAGAGCGGCGAGTGCGGCGCGGTCGGCCCCTGGGCGTTGAAGGCGCCGAAGTAGTCGTACGTCATGGGCATGAGCCAGTTGAGGTACGGCGTGGCACCGGCGTAGTCGGTCGCGTCGATCTTGCCGCCGTTGCTGCCGTCGGCGGTGATCGCCGCGGTGACCAGGGCGCTGGAGCCGAACTTGCTCCGCAGTGCGCTCACCACGTTCTTGAAGGCGTTCGGTCCGCTGCCGTCGCACTGGAGACCGCAGGCGTTCGGGTACTCCCAGTCGACGTCGATGCCGTCGAAGACGTCCGCCCAGCGCGGGTCCTTGACCAGGGCGTAGCAGGAGTCGGCGAACGCGGCCGGGTTCTGCGCGGCCTGGGTGAAGCCGGCCGACCAGGTCCAGCCACCGAAGGACCAGATCACCTTCAGGTGCGGGTACATCTTCTTGAGCTTGCGCAGCTGGTTGAAGCTGCCGCGCAGCGGCTGGTCCCACGTGTCGGCCACGCCGTCGACGCTGTCCGCCGCGGTGTACGCCTTGTCGTAGTCGGCGTAGCTGTCCCCGATGCTGCACCGGCCGCCCGTGGTGTTGCCGAAGGCGTACAGGATGTGGGTGAGCTTGGCCGCGGACCCGCTGGTGTGGATGTTCTTCACGTGGTAGTTGCGGCCGTAGACGCCCCACTCGGCGAAGTAGCCGACCACCTTCTTGCCCCCGCTCGGCGGGGTCGTGGTGGGCGGTGGCGTCGTCGGCGGCGGGGTGGTCGGCGGCGCGGTGGTGGGCGGGGCGGTCGTGGGCGGCGGGGTCGTGGTCGGCGGGGCCGTCGTCGGGGTGGTGCCGCCGCCGGAGCAGGACGCGCCGTTGACCGTGCAGTTCAGCGGCGCCTTGTACGCCCCGGTGCCGTTGTAGCCCCAGCTGAAGCTGGCGCCCGCGGCGAGCGGGCCGGCCCAGCTCTTCTTGACCGCCACGTAGTGGTTGCCGCTGCTGGTGACGTCGGCGTCCCAGAAGCTGCTGATCGTGGTGCCGGAGGGCAGGTCGAACTCGATGCGCCAGGTGTCGACGCTGGCGCTGGTGCCGTTGGTGACGGTCACCTTCCCCTCGTGACCGGTCCCCCAGTCCTGCACCTTCGTGAACGTGGCGGTGACGCTGCCCGCGGCGGAGGCGGTCGCCACCGGCACCGCCGCGACCGCGAGCGCGACCACGGCGCCGGCCCAGAGGGCCCGGCGGAGCGATCTCTTCATACGGCGTCTCCCCAAACAGTTAGGAAACTTTCCAGATTGGATGCTGAGACGCTACTCATGCGTCACCACTTCGTCAAGATGTAGATGCATCGATTCGTTGGGTCCGCCGCCGGACGGGACGGGCAACCCCGTAGCCTCGTCCCATGACCGTTTTCGACGTGCAGATCGACGCCCTGGCCGGCGGCCCGGCCGACCTCGGGCGTTACCGCGGCCGCGCCCTGCTGGTGGTCAACGTCGCCTCCCGGTGCGGCCTCACCCCGCAGTACGCCGGCCTCCAGGCCCTCGCCGACGAGTACGCGGACCGCGGCCTCACCGTGCTGGGCGTGCCGTGCAACCAGTTCGCCGGCCAGGAGCCCGGAACGGCCGCGGAGATCGAGGACTTCTGCCAGGTCAACTACGGCGTGACCTTCCCGCTGACCGAGAAGGTCGACGTCAACGGGCCGCACCGGCACCCGCTCTACGCCGAGCTGGTGTCCACTCCGGACGCCGAGGGGCACACCGGCGACGTGCGGTGGAACTTCGAGAAGTTCCTCGTCGCGCCGGACGGCACGGTGGCCGCCCGGTTCGCCCCGACGGTGACCCCGGACTCCCCCGAGCTGCGCGCCACCGTCGAGAAGGTGCTGCCGGCCTGAGGGCCGCCGAGGCGCTCAGGCCGGCGCGGTGAGGGCGGCCTGAGCGGCCGCCGCGGTGCTCAGACCGGCGCGGTGAGGGCGGCCCGGAGCCGGGCCACCTCGGCCAGGAACTCGTTCGGCTCCCCCGCCTCGGCCCACAGCTCGGCCAACTCGGAGTCGTCGGCAACCACCCGGTCCAGCGCACGCACGGCCAGCGGTTGCAGCCGCTCAGGCAGGTCGAGCCGCGCGCCGGCGGTCAGGAATTCCGGCGCGTAGGGCGAGTCGACGGGGAACGCGCCGGGTAGGTGGGCCACGACCACCGCGGCCGCGGCCACCGCCTCGACGCCGAGGTCAGAATCGAGGTGGTCCGGCTCGTCGAGCACCGTCCGCAGGGCCCGCTCCACCAGGGCCGGGCGCTCCTCCGGTGCGGCGTCGTCGAGGTCGCCGGACCAGTCCGCCGCCGTGTCGTTGTCGAACGGCCCCGCCGCCCACGTCCCCATTGGTCCTCCGCTCCCCGGTCCCTTGTCGACCGGACCGCAGGTTAGCCGCGGGGTCCGACAACGACGGGCGCCCGGGACGGGACCTGGCCCGTCCCGGACGTGACCGTGCCGGATCAGCCCGCGGCGGAGCGGAAGACCGGGTAGTAGCCGCCGGACTGCCCCGCGGCCGTCGGGTGGTACGAGACGGTGAGGTTCAGGTAGTTCAACGCGTGCAGCCACTTCTCGCCGTAGCTGCACAGCTGGTGGCCGACGAAGATGGACCGGACGTCGGCGAACGTGAAGCCGGCCGAGGTCGCGGCCGTCCGGGTGATGTCGTCGACCAGGTTGATCCCCTCGTTGATCTTGGCTCGCGAGGTGGCGCTGAGCCCGACGCAGACCGTGCCGAGCTGGTAGAAGACCGGGTAGCCGACCACCACGACGCGGGCCGAGGGGGCCCGGCTCCTGATGCCGTTGTAGACGTTCGCCAGCCGGCCGGGCAGCAGCGTGCGGGCCTTGTCCTCGGCGGCCTGGACGGCGGCCACACACTGGGTCTCACCTTGGAGCACGCAGGTGCTCATGATGCTGGCGAAGCCGACGTCGTTGCCGCCGATCGTGACGCTGACGAGCGTGGTGGTCGAGGAGAGCGCGGAGAGCTGGTTGTTGACGACGTCCGTGGTGGTCGCGCCGGAGCAGGCGACCGAACGGTACGACGCCGGCCTGATGTTGGCGTTGTAGAGCGCCGGATAGGCGTTGGTGCTGCGCAGGCAGGACCCGCTCTCGGAGGTGTAGCTGTCGGCGCCGACGCCGGAGGCGTACGAGTCGCCGAGAGCGACGTAGCGGTCGGTCGCGGCCGCCTGGGCGGGGGCGGCGCCCAGCGTCAGCGTGACGCCGAACGAGGCGGCCAGGGTCAGGGCGAGGGTGGCAAGACGGGATCTCCGCACGTCGCACTCCTGGGGGTGGGAAGTGGTGGTGAGAGATAGATATCAATAAATCAGAGACCGATGGAAGATCAACATTTCGCGCGGGTTGCCGATAGAACCTTATCGATACAAACCATTGTCGATGCGGCGCACGGGTCCGAAGGTTTCCTTCGCCGCGAAAACCTAGCGTCCTGGTCGGGAATTCCGGCGGCCGTCCCCGGGTTGGCACCGGACATGACAACTGTGGGACTGATCGGCAGCGGCAACATCGGCGGCACGGTGGCTCGGCTGGCGGTGGCCGCCGGTCACGACGTGGTACTGAGCAACTCGCGCGGACCGGAGACGCTCAAGGAGCTGGTGGACGAGCTGGGCCCCCGGGCCCGGGCCGCCACCCCGGCCGAGGCGGCGGCGGCCGGCGACCTCGTGGTCGTCACCATCCCGCTGCGGGCCTACCGCGACGTGCCGGCCGGACCGCTCGCCGGCAAGGTCGTCATCGACACCAACAACTACTACCCGGACCGGGACGGGCGCTTCCCCGAGCTGGACGACGAGTCGACCACCACGAGCGAGCTGCTCCAGCGGCACCTGCCGGGGTCGCGGGTGGTCAAGGGCTTCAACAACATCTACTTCGAGCACCTGCGTGCCCTGGCCCGGCCGGCCGGCGCGCCGGACCGTACCGCCCTGCCGATCGCCGGAGACGACCCGGCCGCCAAGGCCACCGTCACCGCGTTCCTCGACTCGCTCGGCTACGACGCGGTCGATGTCGGCCCGCTCGCCGAGGGCTGGCGGTTCCAGCGGGACACCACCGCGTACGCCGGTCTCTACGCCGCGGACGGCGACTGGGCGCACCCGGCGCCGGTGGACGCGGAACGGCTTCGGGCCGCCCTCGCCGCCGCCCGCCGCTACGCCGACAGCTGACGCTCGCCACCGGAGGGCGGACGGCCGCGCCGCCCTCCGTTCCGGCGGTCCCCGGCCGGGTACGCGCCGGCCGGGCCGTCACCCCGCGTCGTCGGGGAGGGTCAGTCGCATCGCCGGATCGGCGGTCTCCCGGAAGCCCAACGCCCGGTAGAGCGGCCGGCCCGCCGCCGTGGCCCGCAGGTCGACCGTGCGCACGCCCCGCTCGCGGAACCAGTTCAGCAGCGCGGTCAGGCACGACCGGGAGTGGCCCTGCCGGCGATGGCCGGGGTCGGTGCTGACGTTGAAGACGTAGCCGACCAGGCCGCTCGGGTTGCCCGGTCCGCCGAGCCGTCGCTCGGTGGTGCCGACCGCGCAGGCGGCCAGCGCGCCGCCGTCCGGCGCGTCGACCACGAAGGCGGCCAGCCACGGCTCCGGTTCGGCCAGCCAGGCCCGCAGGTTGTCCCGCGCGGCGTCCTGCCAGGAGCCGGGCGGCGTCGGGGTGCCGCTCATCGCGGCGAGCATCAACCCGCGCAGCCGGACCAGTTCGCCGGCGTCCTCAGGAGTCGCCCGCCGTGCGTCGGCCATGTCCGGCACGGTACCCGTCCCTGCGTGCGGACGGACTAGGCTCGCTGGGTGCGGTTGATCACCGGCGACGACATCACAGCGGCCGAGAAGCGCCTCGACGGGCGGGTGCTCCGCACCCCGCTGCTGGAGGCGCCGGTCCTCGGCGCCGAGCTGGGCGTACGGCTGGCCGTGAAGGCGGAGAACCTCCAGCACACCGGGAGCTTCAAGGTCCGCGGCGCCACGAACGCGCTGCTCGCCCACGCCGAGCGCGCCGGCACGCCGGCCGGGCTGGTGGCCTTCTCCGCCGGCAACCACGCGATCGCGGTGGCGCACGTCGCCCGCGCCGCCGGGCTGCCCGCCGTGGTCTGCATGCCGCCGCACGCGGTGCCCGCCAAGCTGGCCGCGGTGCGCCGGCTCGGCGCCGAGGCGGTGCTCACCGACGACCTGCTGGCCACCGCCGAGGCGGTCGCGGCCGAGCGCGGCTTCCACCTGCTCGCGCCCTTCGACGACCCGGACGTGATCGCCGGTCAGGCGACCGTGGGGCGGGAGATCCTGGCCGACGGCCCACGCCCCGACCTCGTGCTCGTACCGGTGGGCGGCGGCGGGCTGATCAGCGGGATCGCCGCGGCCGTCCGGGCGGGGTCACCGACGACCCGGGTCGTGGGGGTGGAACCGGACGGGGCCAACGCCATGTCGTACGCGCTGCGGACCGGGACGCGCACCCCGCCGGCCCGCCCGGCCTCGGTCGCCGACGGCCTGGCCGCCCCGTTCGCCGGGCGGCACACCCTGGCACATGTCCGGGCGCTGGTCGACGCGGTCGTGGAGGTGCCGGAGGCGGCCATCCTGCCCGCCTGGGCCGACCTCGTCGAGGCCACGAAGCTGCTGGTGGAGCCGGCCGCCGCGGTCACCCTGGCGGCGCTGCGGGCGGGGCTGGTCGAGGTGGCGCCCGGCGAGCGGACCGTCCTGGTGCTCAGCGGCGGCAACGTGGCGCCGGCCGCGCTGGCCACCCTCGGCTGACGGTCCCACCCGGCGCCGGGCATCGGCCGGCTCTGGCGGGTCAGGCCAGGCGGCGGCCGTGCTCTGGCGGGTCAGACCGGGCGACGGCCGGCGAAGCCGCACTCCACCCGGTGGTACCAGCGGACGTCGGTGTCCCCCTCCAGCCAGCACCAGAGCACGGCCCGGCCGTCCCGCTCGCCGGGGAAGTCCAGCAGCACCGGGGCAATCCCCTTCACCTGGATGCCGTGCTGGTGGAACTCCTCCACCACGGCGTGCAGCCGGGCCTCCAGGGCCTTCACCTCGGCCAGCCCGCCGAGCGCGCTGACCCCGTGGTCGGCCAGGTCGATCCGGAGTTCGGCGAGGTCGGCGCGGAGCCGGATCAGCTCCTCGACGCGCGGCCGCAGGGTGGCCACCAGGTGTCGCGCCTGGGCGAGAGTGAACACCGCGCCAGTATGGGGCAGAAGTCGTTCCCATCGCTGCTCCCCCGGCCCTGTCGGCTCACTGCTCGTGGCAACACAGTCGATTCAAGATCGCGCGGACAGCGAAAGACATGGTCCGGGGCCTAGGATCGACCTGGCGTAGTCGTCGAGGCACAGAACCGAGTCCCAGGACGAGGAAGGGTGGACAGTCAGGATGTACGACCACCGCTTCACTCCGATCTTCAACGACTGCATTCAGCGCTACGTGTCGCGGCCAGAGGTTCTCGCCGCACTCTCGCAGACGTTGACCGAGCTTTCGGTGAAGCCTTTCGGCAACCCTCGGCTGCAGACCCACGCCGTGCGCAAAGCACAGCCGGAGACGTTTACCTCGTATGTCACCAATCAGGGGCACCGGCTGATCTGGCGACGGGTCGGCAACGTGATCGTGCTGCTGCTCTTCGGCGAACATGATGCCGTCTACCGTCGCGCCGAGCGGCTGCGGCTCGAAGTCGACGACACGCAGAACGTGCTGCGGGTCATCGACGAGGACCCGGAGACTGGGCGCGACGTGCCGTACACCAAACGCCGGGCCGAAGAGGGGCGACTCTTCATGGCCTGGAACGACGCCGAGCTTGCCGCCTTCGGATTCGAACCGCAGGAAGTCAAGGTGCTTCGCCGGCTCAACGTCGATTCCGACCTGACATCGCTCGACACGCACATGCGGCCGGAGGCGTGGCAGACGGCGATGAACCTGGCGATGTACGGCGACCCGAGCGGCGAGCCGACCACGCCGGTGATCGAGGATGAGCCGGCTCTCACGGCCGAACCGACCGCTTCGGTGGACGAGCAACTCTCTGAAGCGCTGAGCACCCCGCAGACCAGCCCCGAGTTCGTGCCGGTTCCCGCAGATCGGCTCGCCGAATGGCTGGCCAAGCCCATCGAAGACTGGATGGTCTACCTCGACCCGGCGCAGCAGGACCTGGTCCACCGGACGTACAGCGGACCCGCCCGGATCCGTGGTGGCGCGGGGACTGGGAAGACGGTTGTCGCTCTGCACCGGGCCCGGGCCCTGGCCCGGCTTGGCAGAAAAGTCCTGATGACCACCTACGTACGCAACCTGCCAGAGGTCTACCAGCAGATCTTCGCCCGGTTCGCGCCGGTCGAAAGGGAGTTGGTGGAGTTCGCCAACGTGCACCGTTGGGCGCTGCAGTACCTGCACCGGCACGGTACGCCAATGCGAGTCGACCCGCGCGAGGCCGACAAGGCCTGGCGCGCCACGTTCAACCGCCTGGTCACCGCGACCAGTCCGCTCAAGAAGGCGGGGCTCAGCTCGGCGTACCTCTGGGAGGAGGTGGACTGGGTCGTCCGCGGTCGCGCCCTACCCGACCTGGACGCGTACCTTGCCTTGGAGCGCAACGGACGGGGGACCCGGCTGTCGAGCGAACTCCGCGCCCAGGTGTGGCGGCTGGCCACGGAGTATGCAGCGGAGTTGAGCAATCGTGGTGTGGCCGACTTCACGGACGTGCTCCTCCGGGCTCATGAAGTCGCGCGGAACAGCCCGCCCGAGTATGACGCGGTCATCGTCGACGAGGCGCAGGACCTGACCGATGCCGCCCTGCGTCTCCTCTACGCGCTGGTGGGTGACCGGCCCAACGGCCTTTTGCTGGTGGGTGACGGACAGCAGTCGATCTATCCCGGTGGCTTCAACCTGGCATCCGTGGGCGTCCAGGTACGGGGGCGCTCCCACGTCCTGACACACAACTACCGCAACACGCGACAGGTGTACGAGGTCGCTCAGGCGATCGTGGACAGCCATCCGTTCGACGACGGGGGCGACCGGCCCGAGCCGGGACTGCGTGCAGTCGAAGTGTCCCGCACTGGTGCTCCCCCGGTCTTCTCATCGAACCAGAGCGAAGAGGACCACGATCTGGCGCTCGCCGCGGCGATCGACTCCGTGATCGCGGGCGGTACAGGAATCGGTGATCTTGCTGTCCTCGTTCCCACTCATGCGCTCGCCCGGCACTACACGGACCTGATCGACTCGCTGGGACTGCCGACCCAACGGCTGGAGGATTACGACGGCAACCCCACCACCCTGGTCAAGGTCGGCACCTACCAGCGGGCAAAGGGGCTGGAGTTCAAGCAGGTCTTCCTTCCCCGGCTCGACCCTGACGGGCTTTCGGAGCGCCGTACCCGTGGCGAGGACGCCGACGCACACGCGGAGAGGATCGCCCTGGTGCGGCGCCAACTGTTCGTGGCCATGACCCGGGCACGCGACGGGCTCTGGCTGGGCTGGGTCGGTGAGCCTAGCTCGTTGCTACCGCCGTCGCTGACGGGTAAGTCGGCAGAGCCTGCTCCCGCGACGTGAGCAGCGGCTGCAAGGCTCGCTGTAGCAAAGTGGCGTCGGCCTGGGGCAGGGGCAGCAACGCCCGTCGCAGGTAGACGCTCCACGCCTGGGGCTTGGGAAACGCCGACAGCTGCACGACCAGCGGCTGCAGCTCCAAGCCGTCTGGGTAAGGCACGAGGCGGTTGATCTCCAAGTCACAACCGGAGACGAAACGGCGCCCGGCAATTTCGACTGGCTCGTCCAGCGTGCGGGCGGCGCCGCGAGCGGTCGCCACCCCGATGATCCGGCCCCGGTCCCGAGTCGGGTTACGCCAGGCGCCCCGGGTGGCGTAGAGATAGAGCGAATCGCCGGCGGCGAGGGCCGCAACCTCCGCGCGGGGCGTGGCGGGAAAGGCCATCCGTTGCTCGCGGAGCACCCAGCCAATGGCGTCGCGGTCGCCGAGGATCAGCAGGTACGAGCGGGACACCGCAATAGCTTACGACGGCAGCTCGGCTGCCCCGCGCCGCACGCGCTCGGCGAAACGCTCGGTGCGAACGAGGTCGCTCAACAGCACGCCCGGTCGCTCCGCCTCCGCCTCCTTCTGCGCCCCCACCACGACCAACAGCAGCTCAAGGAAGTGATACTCGGAGTCCAGGGGGTTCCAGACCACGTCGAGAATCTTGTCGCAGGCGTTCTTCCCGGCAGACCCGTGAGGCCAGGACCCCGTGCCGACCAGTCGGGCTTTCAGCGCGGCCAACAGGTGATGACGGGCCGCACGGTAGCCCCAGAATGCCCGCTTGTTTCGGAAGAGCCACTCGAGCCGGTAAAAGGCGGCCGCGGCGGTGTAGTAGACGCGAGGATCGTGGTTTGGCTTGAAGAGCATCTTCTCGTACTTGCTCTTCAGCCTTGCGTAACGACCCGTGCCAGCGGGATCGTCAAGGACCATCGCCGCGTAGGCCTTGGTCAGCTGCGGCCGAGTGATAACCCGGGTCCGCTCGACGCTGGCTTCGCCGCTGTACTGACGGGACCGCCGCTCGTAGTACAGCCGGCGGGACTCGGGGTGAGCGGCGAAGTAGTCCTCGAGCTTCTTGTGGAACGATTCGCGCGCCGCGAGGTCGTCCTCGCTGACAGCCGTCTGCCGGTTGGTCGCCGCGATGATCCCGCCAATAACGTCTTCGTCGTTGGACTGGATGAGTCGGACGTTGACATACACACCGTCTGTCAGGGTCTCCCTCTGGTCGAACAACACATGACAGGTCTGACAGCCGTTGACGATCTGGAAGTCGCGGATGTGGACCTCCTCACCGGCGGTCCTCATCTCTCGGGCGACGATCGTGATCCCGTTGTTCAGCACGGCGAAACGGTCACGACGATCCGGATCTAGGAGACTGCGGCGGATCTCGCCGTTGACCGAGTTGTAGCCTTGGAAGTCGCGAACGTTCTCATAGAAGAGGACCTTGCGAATCCCGCCGTTGGGGTCGGTCAGAATTTTCTCGACGAGCTTCCGCGCGGGGAGAACCGCGACAAACGCCTGCTCAACGCCGGGGATCTTCGGTAATGGAAGTTGCTTGGGCATTGTGAAGCTGGCGCCGACCGCCTCCGTAGCCTTCCGGTACAGGTCTCTCAGCTCGTCGGCGCCGACTGCGAGGACCTCTACGTCCTCGAAAATGTTGAGGTCGCGTAGGCGCTGAGCCGCCGCGATCCGCTTTTCGTCAAGCAGGTTGTCGCCGGGCCGGCCCGTCGTGACGTAGTGAACCGAGAGCTTTGGCAGGGCCTTCTTGAACTTGCTCACGTCCTCGTACACGGCGCCGATGCAGGCACGCAGGTTCGCGATGTCCTCCGACCGCTTGTACGTCATCGGCTCGCGCCGGAACACCTGGACGAGATTGTCCGCGAGATCAGTGAAGACCTTGGCTTCGAACTTCTCGCTGCGCTTGGCCTGAATGACGACGAAACGGACGTCCAGTTGCTTGGCCTTCTGCACCGCTTCGCGGACCTCGTCGGCATCTCCCAGGAGGTCACCGTTGACGACTACACCCGCGACATCGATCCCGAGATCACCGCCGCCGCCCATCCGGAACTGGTCGGGGTTGAAGTCATCCTCGTGGTAGCCGCTCAGCACGCAGTAGCCGGCGAACGCCTCAAACGCCTCGGCCTCGTTGAGGGCACTGAGTTCCTGGTCCTCCTGGAACTTCTTGGTCAATCCCTCGATGATGAGGTTCACTGACCCTCCCGACCTCGCGGTTACTGGCTGCGAGGCAACCCTAGCGAAGAGCGACAGTCCATGCAGGATCCGAACGGGTTATCTCTTCACCCAGCCTACGAGTCCGCGCGAGGAGCTCTTCGGGTTCGACGTTGAGATCGAGCGCGTGGCAGACGATCTCGACCTCGGCGTTGCGGACGACATACCGGACCGGCGGGTGCTCGCCGGAGGCGTAGACCAGGTGCCCGCGCGCCAGCCGGTAGGCAATGCAGTAGGCCAGCATCTGGTAGGCGTCCTCGCGCGCCGTGTCGGCCTTGTACTTGGCGTCCACCACCGCGCCGACCTCGCCCGAGCCACGCCGCCACAGGATGTCGGGTCTCAGTTCCAAGCGCCGCCGATCGTCCAGATGGTGGTGCGCTTGCAGCACGACCGTGCCGCCGTGCGCCGATTCGATGGCCGCGCGGAGCGCGACCGAGAGGAAGTCCTCATACACCCGCCACATGTCGAGCAGGAAGGCGTTGGCGAGAACACCACCCCGGCCAGCCTCGACGGAGGCGCCGGCGAGCACCAGTTCGGCGAGCCGAAGCGCGACGAGCAGCCGCTCGTTGAGCCGCGTCGCGCGCCAGGCCGGCGCGGGCTCCCCCGGCCTCAGCCGCGTGACCCCAGCGAACCGCCCGGCGAGGTGGCGGAGCATCCGCCGGGATCCGGCATCGATCCCCGGTACGCGCAGCATCCGGTCGACCGCGGTGGCGAGGATCTGGTTCTCGGGGATGTCGACCGTGTAGTCGTCGTGGCGAATCTCCAGCGGCAACGCCAAACCCGCTCGCCGGCTGAGCTGCGCGGTCTCTCGGAGGCGGCCGCGGAGCACCGGTGAGGTGTCGTCGACCGTCCGGTAGCCCTGGAGCAGGCCCTGGCGCAGCGCGCGGTCGATCTGTCGCCACAGGGCGGCGGCGAGCGCCGGCACCAGCCCGGCATGCTCGGTGAGCGGCACGCTCTCGTCGCGCCAGCCCTTCGGGTTGCGTGCGTACCCGACCAGGAAGAGCAGCCGCGCGACCGGCACCTTTGGCTCGATGTGCAGCTCCACCCCGCCGACCCGGGCCGCGCCGACCTTCCTGCCGGCGCGTACGCTCCACACTCCGGCGGCCGGTCCTGGGTGCACGTCGACGACCTCGGACGCGGCGAGGCGACGCGCGTCGTCGGCACCGAGGTGCACCTGCACCGCGGGGCCGGCCTCGCGTATCCGGATCAGGGTCATGGTTGGTGCGGCAGCGACTGGCGCAGCGCGTCGAGGCCGTACTGCTGCTCGACGTCGATGTCGTCGGCGTAGTGAAGCTCGACGAGCAGCGGCAGGATGTCGTGCCGCCACACCCGGTCGAGCCCGTCCGGCTTGGCGTGGACCGATTCCCGCATGAAGTAAGACGGTCCGATCGCGTAGTCGGCGTCGGCGAGCCGCAGGTTGAGCGCGTCGAGCAGTGCGGGCGCGTCCGACGTCAGGCCCTCCCGGTCCAGCCAGCGGCGCAGCAGCCCGGAGACCGGCGGTTTCGAAGGATGTAGCTCGACGAACGCGAAACGCCGCCGCATCGCCGCGTCGACCAGGGCGATGGATCGGTCGGCGGTGTTCATGGTGCCGACGAGGTACAGGTTCGCGGGCAGGGTGAAGTCCTCCGCCGAGTACTGCAACCGGATGCGCTGTTCGCGGTACTCGAGCAGGAAGTACAGCTCACCGAAGATCTTGGCCAGGTTGCCCCGGTTGATCTCGTCAATGATCAGGATGTACGCGGTGGAGGGGTGCTCCCGAGCATCGTCAGCGAGCTGGCGCAGCGGGCCGGAGGTGAGCTTGAACCGCAGCGTTCCGTCGTCGCCGCTCTCCGGCCGGAAGCCCTCGAAGAAGTCCTCGTAGGTGTAGGAGGGGTGGAACTGGATCAGCTTCACGGCGTGCGGCTCGGTCAGTCGGGCCGCCAGCTTCTGGGCCAGGTACGTCTTGCCGGTGCCCGGCGGGCCGTACAGGATCACCTGCCGCCGCTCGGTGAGCAGGTCGCGTACATCGGTTAACCAGGCGACATCCGTGAGCAGATCGGCAGCCGTCTGAGGTGTCACCTCGGCCAGCCGCGCCTCGGGAGTCGGCTCAACAACCGTCTGATCGGAGATCAGGTCGGCGTAGAGCCGGTCGAGCGCGTCGAGTGCGTCGGTCAGGTCGATCAGGTCGTCCTGGCTCTGGGTCAGAGTGGGCAGCGGTCCGGTCAGGTCGGTGAGGTCCCGTGGTGAACCGACGTTGAGCCACCGCGCAGGCCGGCGCAGGTTGGACCGCCGATCCGGTGACTCCTCGAAGTAGGCCGCCCCGTCGACCAGGCCGAGGTAGATCTCGCCCCGATGCATGGTCATCAGGTAGTCGCCCGGGCGCATCTTGCGCAGGAACGCGCTGAAGTAGCCGAGCAGCTTCTCCCGCACTGAGTAGCTCTTGTGCCGGTACTCCTCCTCGACGATCTGCTGGAGGCGTTGGGGCTCGATCTCGCCATTCAGCTCCGGCAGCTGCGACGCCGCAAGCGACACCCAGCCGTGCGCCAGCCACTCCGGCACGAGGTCGACGCCGTCGACGTTCGACCCGCGCACCAGCCAGGCCCGGCGTGCCGCCGGCTCCGCCGGAGGCACCCTGTCCACAACGAGGTCGACGGTCACCCGCTGCTCCGGGTTCGCATGCCGGCCATCAAACTCGACGCCCTCCGCTATCAGCCGCTTGCGCAGGTCGTCGCCTCGATGCCGCGAGTGCTGGTAAGCAGCGGACGGCACTTGGCCATCGGCGGTCAGCACACGGTGCGAATCCTCGACGTAGGTGTCGGCGAGCAGATGTGCAATGTCCTCTGCTTTCCCATCCACCAACTCCGCCAAATCTTCGTAGGCAGTCCAAGAGCCGGCGGGCACGTTGTCAACAGCGGCCGCAATGGTGTGCAGCTTGCTCTCGTACTTCTTACGCGCCTGCTTCCGGCTCCGGACGATCTCGCGGTACTGGCGACTGATCTCCCCGTACAGCTCATCAGCACTCGGATAGGCTTCCAGCGCGGCACGGCCCTCACTAGTGATCCACCAGAGGGCGTTTCTCTTGACCATCCAGCCAACCGTGGCCGCGTCGCCCGTGTGGAAGTGTGCCGCGACTACCCATGCGGCTGCCCCACTCTTCTGGGGGCGCAGCTCGGCCTCAGTCAGCTCGATGCGCTGCGGAACCTCTGCCAACACAACCTTGCCAGGCAGTCGCTCAGCGGCGTCGCGCAGCACCTCTAGGCAGGTGCGCACCAGTAGTCCGTACCGGACGCCTTCGGGCATGGTGCTGACCTTTCGGACGTAGCGAGGGGTAATCAGCACAGCCTACGGTCGGTTGCCATGACGAAGCTACGGGTGCTTGGGGTGGACGGCTGCAAGGACGGCTGGGTGGCGGTTGAGCTGCATGACGGCGTCTTCGCGAAGGCACACCTCGCCCCCAACCTGACAGCACTGCTTGCCGAGCGTCAGGACGTCGATGTGGTAGGGCTCGACATGCCGCTGGGGCTGGCCAAGGCGGGGTGGCGCCAGGCCGACATCGCAGCGGCTGCCGCCCTTGGCACAGCACGAAGCACCGTGTTCCGGGTGCCGCCGCGACCGGTCTGGCTCGAAGAGGAGTACGAGGCGGCAGTCAAGCGCTGCCGGGAGATCACCGGACAGGGCTTCAGCCGGCAGGCATGGGCGTTACGAGCAAAGTTGCTGGAGGCCAACGCCTACCGGGACCGCGACCAGCATCGGGTCTACGAGGTGCACCCCGAGGTGTCGTTCCGGGGGATCGCCCAAGGCCGCACCCTGGCATCGAAGAAGACGTGGCAGGGCCAGATGCAGCGACGCGATCTGCTCGTGGAGGTGGGCATCGCGGTGCCGGCAGACCTCGGTGCCGCGGGGCGAGCCGGCCCGGATGACGTGTTGGACGCAGCTGCCGCCGCCTGGAGCGCTCACCGCATTGCCACAGGCCATGCCATCAGCTACCCCGACCCGCCCGAGGAGCATGCGTCCGGAGACACTATCGCCATCTGGTGCTGAGGATTCTGGCGGCTGGTCAGCTTCGACCGGCCAAAAGTCTCAACGGAAGCGTTGCCCAGTCATTTGGGACATCGCCCACCATCACCGTGCGATATACAGAGTGCTCACCCAAGGCTCGGCGCGTCGTGGTCGGGTCTCCTCGCGAAGGGCTGATCGGGATGAGCGGTGGGCTGCATCTATCGGTACGGGTGCCGTGGCACGACAGCGGTTGGGCAGGGACGGTCTGCAAGCGGCCTCTGGACAACGCATCGTGTGTGCTGCTCAAGAACATCGGCGAGCAACGCGAAGACGAGTACGAAGCGGCCCACGCCGACAAGCCGCTCGACCTCGTCAATCCGAACCGGATCCCGTGTGTCGGCGAGCGCGGCTCCTTCATGAGCCCACACAACTATCAGCTCATGAAGGAGCACCCGTACCGCCGTAGCCCCGCATTGAAGGGAAAGCTCCAACCCACGCCGGTGACCGTGCCGGCCTACGGCGTGCATGCCACGCCCTACTTCTGGCTGCACCGGGACAACGTCGCGGAAGTGCTCCGCACCACTGACGTCGAATACCGTGAAGAGCTCGAAGAGCTTGTCAACGACACTCTGAAGTTCAAGCCACAGTGGGTCATCCACGGCGACAACCAGCGCGCCCTGATGACCCGTTTCTTCGCCGACGTCGAGCCGGGCAACGCCCTCGTCTTCTTCTACCTGAAGCATTCACCGTTCACCGCCGCCGGCACCAGCGGTGGACGAAGTCTCCTCGTCGGCGCGGCCCGCATCAACGACATCGAGCTGCCCGGCGCCTGGCAGACCACCGGATCGACGCCGTTCCCCAACCACATGTGGGAGACCAACGTCCGGCACTCCCTGCGACCTGACGGCAAGGACGGGGTGCTGCTGCCGATGGCGGAACTGGCGGCCCTCGACCTGGATCCGGACGAGCTCGGCGACGCGCTGGCCTGGGCCCCGGAGTACGGCAGCCGGGAGTTCATGTACGTCACGGAGCATGTCTCGGACGACACTGCAATCGCGGCGCTTGAGCGGCTCTACCGGGCGGCGGAGCGCTGTCTCGACCTCGGCTTGGACGTGCCCTCGGTATCGCTGGACTGGCTCTCGGACCGTATCGCCGAGCTATGGACGATGCGCGGCCCGGCTCCCGGCCTTGGTGCGGTCCTCGAGGCCCTGTCCGTACCGCACGGTCCGGTGGTCGCCCGGGCGATCGCCCGGCAGACGCCCGAGGGCGTAGACCCCTGGGATTTCCTCGGCGAGGCGATGGAGGAGCCGACAAGGCTGAGCCCCGAGCTGGCCAAGAAGCTGAGCGGCACCCCGCGCAAGGTGTGGCGCAAACTGCCCGACGAGAAGCTGCGGTTCCTGAAGCTGCTGACCCGCTTCAACCTCACCGTCGCACAGGCCGAGGCGCTGCTGACCGGTGACACCGAGATCGACCTGAGCCACGGGGAGTTGCTGGAAGACCCCTACCACGCGTACACCTGCCTGCTGGGCGGCCCGGCCGAGGTCGCCTTCGACGTCATCGACCGAGGCTGCTTCCCTGAAGCCTCCGTCCGGGCGGCCTTCCCCCTAGAGGAACCGTCGGCGATGGTCGACGCGGCGGACGAACGCCGGGTGCAGGCGCTGCTGACAGCCGTCGCGGAAGAAGCCGCAGCGACGGGTGACACCGTGGTGCCGCTGGGCCGCATGCTCGACGCCATCAAGGAACGGCCGCTGGTCGAGCCGTGTCCGCTCACCGAGGAGGTGCTGGAGGCCCACGAACTCCACCCCTCGGATCTCAGCTACGACGACGAGTCGCCGTACTGGCCGCCGGTGTGCGGGACGGAACTGGCCGACGGGTCGCCGGCGTTCAAGCTGACCCGGCTGGAGACGACAAGCCGGCTGATCCGAATCACGGTCGACGAGCAACTGGCCAAAATGCGTCACCAGGTGCCGGGCGACGTACGCGCGGTCCTCGACGGGGCGCTGCCCGACTACAACTCGAACGACGCGGACGACATCGCGGCCGAGGAGCGGGCACGTCTGGAGAAGACCGCCGCGCTAGCCGAACTGTTCGCCGCTCCGTTGAGCGTGCTCAACGGACGCGCCGGCACTGGCAAGACCACTCTGATTCACGCCCTCGCCAACCACCCGGATGTCCATGGCGCTGGCGTGCTCCTGCTTGCCCCGACCGGCAAGGCACGGGTGCAGCTCACCAAGAAGGTCAAGTTGCCGGCCCAGACCCTTGCCCAGTTCCTCGGCAAGTACGGCCGGTACGACCGGGACACGGGCGTCTACCTGATCGACAGCAGCCGGCCCAAGGCACCGCGGTTCGGGACGGTGATCGTGGATGAGTCGTCGATGCTGACGGAGGAGCAGCTCGCCGCTCTTCTCGACGCGCTGCGGCCCCCGGACCGCCTCATCCTGGTGGGCGACCCGCGCCAGCTACCACCGATCGGTGCCGGCCGCCCGTTCGTGGACCTCATCGCACGGCTCGCCAGTGAAGGGGCCGTGCCCTCGTTCCCCCGGGTAGTTCGTGGATACGCCGAGCTGACGGTGCTGCGGCGGCAGTCCGGCCAGGTGCGCGACGACCTGATGCTGGCCGGCTGGTTCGCCGGTGACGAAATCCCGGAGGGATTCGACGAGGTGTGGCATCGGCTCCGCAAGGGGGCCGAGATGAAGACGCTTGCGGCACGCCCGTGGCAGGCGACGCGCCCGGAGCAGGCCATCGACGCGGCCCTCGCCGAGGAGTTGGACATTTCGGGGCCGAAGGCCGCCGCGAGGTTCGAGTTGTCCTACGGCGGACGGGAGAACGGACCGTGGGTGAACTTCCCCACGGGCGAGGATGGTGCCGGCGCGCGGTCCGAAGCGTGGCAGATCCTGTCCCCCACCCGTACCAACCCGTGGGGCACCATCGAGGTGAATCGACGCCTGAAGCGCAAGTATCGCGGCAAGGCGTTGAAGGACGCACTGCGGCCGCCGTACGAGCGCACGGTGCCGTCGCCGATCGGGGCGGAGCAGATCGTCCTCGGCGACAAGGTCCTCAACAATCAGAACCAAAACAAGGATGCCTGGCCCGCCGTCCCCGATGCGCTGAACTACGTGGCGAACGGCGAGATCGGTGTGGTCGTCGGGCAGATCAGCAAGAAGGGGTCGCCACCCAGGTACACCCACATCGAATTCTCGTCTCAGGTCGGGTCCCGCTACAGCTACCGATCGAGTAACGAGGACGACCCGGCGCTTGAGCTCGCGTGGGCGATCACCGTGCACAAGGCCCAGGGTTCGGAGTTCGGCAAGGTCTTCGTGCTGCTGCCCGGGTCTTCGCGGCGTCTGTCCCGGGAGTTGCTCTACACCGCGCTCACCAGGCAGAAGGAAAAGGTCGTCCTGCTGCATGAACGGCCGATCGACGAGCTGTTCGAGCTGACGCGGTCAACTGGCTCCGAGACGGCCCGCCGGCTGACGGACCTGTTCGCGCCTCCCGCGCCCCGCGAGGTGCTGCTGCCGGACGGCACCGCAGCCGGCGTACTCGACACCAACCTGATCCATGTGACATCGAACGGCATCCTGGTGCGCAGTAAGAATGAGGTGATTATCGCCAGCATCCTGGAGGACCTGGCGCCCGGTGCATGGGAGTACGAGAAGCCCCTTGTCGCCGGCGAGGTCACCCGCTTCCCCGACTTCACCATCACGGGCTCCGATGGTCGGCCGGTCTACTGGGAGCACCTCGGCATGTTGGACAACCCGCACTACGAAAATGCCTGGGAGGGCAAGCGGGCCTGGTACCGCGAGCAGGGTGTGCTGCCCCAGGACGAAGGCGGCGGCCCGAAGGGCACGCTCATCTGGACCGACGATCGAGACGGGGTCGATGTACCGGCGTGGACCGACCTGGCCAGGTCAGTGCTCGGATCCGGCCCGAGTGGGGTGCGGGTGCCGGCACGGCGCGCAGCCAAGAAGGCAGCGCCGGCAGCGGCTCGCACCCGGAATTGACGAAACCTTGGCCGGTGGAGCATTACGTTCACCGCAAGTGTGCGATTATCGCACCATGGTCGAAGACAGCGACTGGACGACCGTTGGCGAGCAGATCCGTCAGGCACGCCTCGGCGCCGGCATGTCGCAGGCCGAGCTGGCTACCCGCATCGGGCTTGACCGGACGATGATCGCGAAGGTCGAGGCTGGTGGCCGCCGGGTGGACGCGTTGGAACTCATCCGCTTGGCCACCGCGCTCGACGTACCGATCGATTACCTTCTGCATCGACGGCCGGCGGTCATCTCTCATCGCGCAGAGCCGCTTGCCGAGGACAATGACACCGAGGCTGCGCGCAGATCCCAACGCCTTGACATCACGCTGTCCGCGTGGCTTGGCGACGTACGTCAAATGATCGACGCAGGGACGCTGCGCCCCAATGCCCCGATGCGCTACACAGGGCGGGCGGGATCTGAGGCCGACGCCCGGGCGGCCGCACGATGGCTCCGCGAAGCGCACGGCGCGGGCGAGGAGCCGATCCCCACGCTGATGGAGTTCAGCGAACGCAGCGGACAGTACGTCCTGGTCGGCGATCTGCCGGGAGACGGCGCCTCGCTGATCGACGGCGATATTGCGGTGGCCGTGGTGAGTGCCAATGGTGACCCCGGAAGGCGCCGGGCCACGGCAGCCCACGAACTGGGTCATCTGGTGCTCGGCGATGAATACTCCAGCGACCTGGCAGTGCACTTGTCGCGGGCGGATCGCGAGGCCATGATCAACGCCTTTGCGGCGGAGCTTTTGCTGCCGCTTGCGGCCTTCACCGGCCGCACTCCCGAGGGCAACCTTCGCGAGGAAATCATCCGGTTGGCCGCCCGGTACCGCACGTCATGGTCACTCGCGCTCCGACAAGCCGAGCAGGCAGGTTGGCTCGATGCCACGACGCGACGGAGTTTGAGCCAGGTCACTCCCCCCCAGGCGGAATTCATGGACGCCGTCGGATGGTCGCCGCAGCCCGATCTCAGTGCCGTGCGCGTTCCGCCCGGCTACTCGCATGCGGTCATGGAGGCATGGCGGCGTGACCTGGTCACAAGTTCCCGTGCCGTTGAACTCCTACACGGGCAGATCACGCGCGATGACCTGCCGCCGCGCGACGAGGCAGATTTGCCGCTGTGAGCAGCCAGGGAGCGCCCAGCGCACCAATGTTGGTCTTCGACACCACCGTGCTGAACCACTTCGCGCTCGCCGATCGACTCGACGTTCTGGCAAACATGGTCATCGGACGCCGATGTGCCACCACGCCCGTCGTCCTGGACGAGCTCCGGTCCGGCACGGAGCGGCACCCTACGCTCAACTCCGCGCTGGAGCTCGACTGGATGCAGGTCATCGCCCTTGACCAGCCCGCCGAGATCCGGTGTTTCGCGGACTGGGTCCGCAGGATAGGCGCCGGTGCCCGCGACATGGGCGAGGCCAGCGTCTTCGCCGCCGCGGACATTCACAGCGGAGTCGCCATCACCGACGACCGCGACGCCACCAGAGTGGGTCGGGCCCACGGCCTGACCGTCCACGGGACGATCTGGCTCCTGGCCGGTGGATGTGTTACGGGCAAGCTGACGGAGATCGGGGCCGGCGCGATTATCGACGCACTGCGACAGACCGGCCATCGACTGCCCTGCACCGGGACGGAGTTTCCCGCGTTCGCCCGCCGCCATGGCCTGCTGAAGGTGGTGCCCCCACGCCAGCCCGCCGCACCGGAAGGGTTCACCCCGGGTGACGTCGCCCCTGACCCGGCATTGGGTTAAGAGTGGGGGCGAGGGGTTGCCTTGCCTCGGTAGCGCGGGTCATCGCGTCGTAGCGCTCAAGGATGAGACGCTTCACGCGGTACTCGCCGTGGACCCGCTCCTCTCGCTGGCGTAGGACCGCGAAGGTGTCGAGCACATAGTCGACCTCGTCACGGGTGAGGCCGTAGAGCTGGAAGTAGGCGGCGTCCAGCTCCGCGCGAATCAGCTCCCGCCGGCGACTGTCCCAGACGAACGGCGGTCCGTCGTCGCCCAAGTCGCGGGCGTACGGCGCGAGGTCGTCGGCGGTGTAGGTCAGCTCCAGCACACGAGCGGTGATCCACGCCGCCAGGTCCGACGTCTCCGGGTCCCACGGCACCGGTCGCTCGTAACTCTCCGGCGGCAACACCGGCAACTGCTTGAGTACGTAGTACTTCAGTGAAGTGCCGGCGAACTTCTGCCGCACCACGTAATCGAGACAGAGAGTACTGAGGTTGCCTTGTAGGCAGGCCGGATGCGCTCCGGGCAGCGCAAGCAGGAACTTGTCGCCAACCGCGGCTCGGCGTATGACTGCCGATATAAGAGTGCGCTCGTCCGTGCTACGGCAGATGTCCCGCCAGCCGAGCAGCCAGCCCCGCGACCAGCGCTTTCCGAGCCGGCCCTCCACCTCCTGCTCAGCTACCCAGTAGCGCGGCATGACGGTCTCCGCAGCGTCACGGTGGGCGTCGTCGTCGAGCCTGGGCAGGGTGCCGACGTTGAGCTGTGCCTCCGTCGCGCCCTCGTACGTGCCCAGCCGGTGGTCGAAGTGGTGCACCATCTTTGCCTCGTACAGAGGCAGCATCCGCTCCCCACCTCGGACGAAGACATTGCGGTCGAGCTGCCATCCCGCATGCAGAAGGCGATCGAAGGTGTGGAACAGGCCGGAATCGGTGGCCATGTTGAACAGGCCCTGACGCAGCCAGAGCCGCCACGGATTCCCGTTCGAATCGTCCTCCCGCCAGAGCACCGGCACCCGACGGTAGATCCCCAGTGTGATCTCGGCATCGCGACGCGACAGGAAGACCGGGCACGTACCGGTGTTGGGGTTGAGTGCACCGATCTCCTCCGGCGTCAGCCGGTAGGCCCGGGATGCGATGTCGGAGACCTGCCGAGCCCGGAAGGCGAGAGAAATCTGGGATGTCCGCCGATTAGCGCCGGCGAGTGTCAGTAGCGCGAAGCGGACGCGGTGGTCCACGCCCTCGAAGAGCTTCTCCTCGTTTTCGAAGTCGTGGAGCGAAACCAGGCTCTCGCTCGTCACGACGTCCTTGAAGAAAGCCTGGGTGGTCGCGTCGGTCGCGATTCCGGTGGGCAGGATCATCCCGAGCAGACTCCTCGGTGCCGCGATGCCCCGCGCGGCCTCAGCAAAGACGGCGTACGTGTTGAGCCGCCCGGACCCGGTGAGCAGGTACCTCCCCGAAGCACGGACCAGATGGCTCACTCCGCCCACCTCACGTTTCGCGGTGAGCAGTTCGCCGTAGAGGTCGCGTCCGCTCTGATGCTCGTTGGTCCGCAGCGCCTTGATGAGCTCACGTCGCGCGGCGGCATGCTCGGCACCGGCAATCACCTGGTCACGACTGGCGAAGAACTCCTCCTGCTTCAGTTCGATCTTCTCCCAAGGGGGATTGGTGAGGATGCAGGAGAAGCCGCCCGTCCAGCCGGTCGCCGGTTCGACGCCCGCACCGTCCGGTGGAACCGGGAAGATGTGCGGGAACTCGATGTGCCAATGGAAGAAGCGGTACTGGCGGCTCATCGTCTGAACGACCTGGCGTGCCGCCTCGACCGCGCTACCGCGCTCGCCCTTGGCCAGCCGTTCCAGCATCCCCTCGGTGATGGCGTATCCGCGGGTGCGCTCAGTCTTCGGCCCGACGAACGCAGCGCACCAGGCGTCGGCGATCAGCCGGGCGCGCTTTCGATCCTCGTCCAGCAACTCGGCCCGCTTGGCCTGAACATGCACGTCGGCCAGTGACTCGCAGGGCGCCAGGTGGGCGATCGCCCGCGCCTCCTCAGCGAGGTCGAGGTTGACGCCCACCGCATCGCCGAGCGGCCGCTGGCCTCGCCGCTCGGCTGCGTTCTGTTTACGCAGCGCGTTGGCCACGGCACGGTCGTCGCCGTCGAGCGCGACGAAGGCCGCGTCGGGAATGCCACCGGTCAGCATCGCGGGCGTCGCCCCGAGCAGAGAGTTGCCGACCCGGATGTTGGCATCGAGGTAGCCGAGCGGCTTGCCGGGTTCGAATGCCTCCAGCCAGAGCGAAACCTTCGCCAGCTCCGCCGCCATCTCGTTCAGGTCGACTCCGTAGCAGCACCGGCTCACGACGGTACGCAGCGCGATCCGGACGGCGTCGACGCTCGGCTCCGGCTCGCCGGTCTGCTCGGCCGCCAACCGCTTGGCGATACGCCGAGCCGCGGCGATGAGGAAGTGCCCGGACCCGACCGCCGGATCGCAAACGGTGATGTCCAGCAGTGCCGCTTCGCGCTCGGCACGGGTCGGTTTGTCGCACGCCTCATCGAGCAGCGGCTCCAGCGTGGTGTCGAGGAGGCTGTCGACCAGACTCGCCGGCGTGTAGTAGCTGCCGCTCTTTTTCCGGTCGTTGCCGTTCAGCCGGGAGAAGTGGAATCGCCTGCGGGTCGCGTCCCAGTGGGGATGCAGCTCCAGGAGCGCCTCATAGACGCTGCCCAGCTCCTCGGCGCCAAGATGCCGGAAGTCGACCAGCTGCCGGCCGCCACGGCGTTTGGCTAGCACGCTGAGCGCCTCGACGGCTTGGAGCAGGGCGGCGTTTGTCAGCTCCGCGCGGCAGAGCGGCTCGTCGAGGACGCTGTGCTCGAAGATCCCGCCGATGCCGGGCAGGCCGACCGTACGGGAGCCGGTTTCCGACGCGAGGATGCGGAAGACCAGCTTGACCCCCTGCCAGAGGTCGCCGTGCCGGGAGTACCGGCGGACGAGCGCAAGTTTGCGCAGTCGCTGCGACGACAGGTAGGCGTCGTAGCGCTGGCGCGCCGCTTGGTCGGCGGCCGGATCGAGCAGAAGGTCGCGGTCTTCGACGACCATCCAGAAGAGCAGTTTGTAGACCAGCCTCAGCAGCGAGCGCTTGAAGTCGGCCAGCGACAGTTCGGTCCCGATGCTGTCCCGGAGGTGCTGGTTGGCCGGATGGTCCAGGAAGCCCGTGCCGAGGATCTCCAGCGCGATCTCGACCCCGCCACGCAGCCGGGTGAGCGCTCGCTCGCCCTGCTTGGCCCCGTACGTCCGCCACTGCTCCAGCAGGCAGGACGGCGGCCCGATCTCCTCGTCGCGGACCTTGAGCCGGCTGGCGTGCGCCATCCGGAACAGCAGGACGAAATCGGCGAACAGCTCCCCCTCGAAGATCGATTGGAGATCGAACTCGATGTACGACGAGCCGACGAGGCTGGTCGAGTCGCGCAGGAGCCGCAGGCGCTGGCCGTTGGAGAGCACGGCCCAGAGATGCCGGTCGCTCTGGTTCAGCAGTTGCTGAACCATGGCGTGCGGTGCGGCGCCCGCGGGTCCGCCGGCGCGGCCGAGCCGCCGGTCGAGGTCAGCGTGCCACGGCAGCAGGTGCAGCGGAACGGTTTGTCGCCACCGGTGACTGACCGGGAACGATCGTTCGTCCACGGGGATGCCGCGGGGCAATGGCTCATAGTCGCCGTAGTGCAGCTCGCGCAGCAGCGGGCCGAGCCACTCGTCCCGAGTCAGGCGCGCGATGGACGCCGCCCCACGCGACCGGCGCTTGGCGAAGTCGGCGTACGTGTCGCGCAGGTAGAGATACTTCGCGTTGGCCAGACGACGCACTGATTCGCTGGCGGCCAGGTCGTAGGACACGGGGTCGATGCCGGGGACTTCTGGATCGCCCTCGCCGATCCGCTGCACCACACCACCGGGCAGCAGGCCCCCGACCACCTGCACGGCTGGATACGACAACGCCACGTCCGCCCTCCCCAGGTCGGCAGAACCCAGAGCTGGCACCGAGTAACGCAGTGATCACTGTCGGTGTTAGACGGAGCCTATAGATCTATCTCCATGCCTACAAGACCTGCAGTGGGCCGCCGTCTGTCGCAAAGCCGTCAGATACCAACGAGCGGCCAGTCTTGATCATCCACATAGGTCAACAAGTGGCCCCCAGCCGTTGATGGCAGCAGCCCGGCCAGCGATCCAAGATCTTTCAGACGCGCAGCTCGTTGCGCCTCTTCCCCTTGCGCATGAGGCGAATCAGCGCGCCCAGGAACCAGCACAGGAGACCCCTCATCGTGATCAACAGGTACCCCGGAAGCTGCGGAAAGTGCCAAGAATGGGTGGAGGCCGGGGCCGGCCAGGCGGAAAATGTCGGAGGCCGCTGGAGTCCGTACCACCATGAGTGCGTACCGGTCAGAACGGCCCCGCCTGTCGGGGCTCATCGTGGGTGGCACGACATGCCGGTCGTGGGCTTCGACATTGAGGGCACGGAGGACGAGCCCAGGGAAACCCGCATCCTCGCGGCAGCACTGGTGTACGCCGACGGCACGACCGCGACGTGGCTCATCAACCCGGGAGTGCCGATCCCGCCCCGGGCCACCGAAATCCACCGGATCACCAACGAGATGGTGCGCAGCGCCGGGCGGCCGCCTCGGGAGGCACTGGCCGAGCTGGGGACGGCGATCGCGAAGGTGATCGCGGACGACACGCCGCTCGTCGCCTTCTGCGCCCACTACGACGTCACGGCATTGCACACCGAGCTGGCCCGCCACGGTCTTCCGCCGGTGGACTGGGACCGCGCCGTCATCATCGACCCCTCGATCCTGCACAAGCAGGTCGAGCCCCGCTGGTACGGCGGCCGGCAGCTCGGCAACCTGTGCACGTACTACGACGTCGACCTGGGGACCGCACATGACGCGGCGAGCGACGCGCGTGCGGCAGTCGGCATGGCGGTGTCGATCGCGGCCCGCCATGAACGGATCGCCCGGATGCGCCCCGATGCCCTCCACCGGGCGCAAGTCACCTGGTACGCCGAGCACGGGCGGGAACTTCAGGCGTATTTCGACCGGCAGGGCCGCGACGAGACAGTGAGCCTGGAATGGCCGCTGGAGACCAGGCGACGCCGATAGCGGAGTTCCTATCTGGGGTTCCGTGCAAGGTCCTGCACGTCAGCCTGCCAGGTGCGCAGGGCCCGTTTGATGCGGTCGTTTTCGTCCAGGGCATGGTCGAGCAGGCGGGTCCGCTCCCCCATCTCGTAGACGAGCCGGTGCAGCAGCGCGTCGACGTCGTCCGGCCGGTAACCGCGCCGACCAAGTGACGTGCGGGGCAGCTCGATGGCGCTGAGCCGGTCCGCGGTAAGCGGGCCGACCAGCGCGTTGCGGCTGCGGTAGGTGGCCATCAGCCGGCGAACCCATCAGGCAGGTGGATCCGCTTCGCTGGGACGCCGGCGGCGAGCAGTCGCAGGCGCGACCCGGCCGTCATCATCGGCGGCCCGCACACGTAGACCTCCTGGTCGGACCGGTGGTGGTAGAGGCCGACCGTGAGCGCGTCGCCCTGCTCCCCCGGCTCGGCAGAGACGTCGTGAGAGAACGCGGGCACGACGGTCAGCCAGCCGTGGGCGCGCTGGAGCTTGTCGAGGCTGATCGGATCGTAGAGGTCGGCGAAGGTGCGGGCGCCGACGACCAGGGTCACCCGCCGCCGGGCGGGCGACGCGGCGACCTGCTCGACCAGGGCACGCAGCGGTGCCAGCCCGGTGCCCCCGGCGACCAGCAGCAGGTCCGCTCGGGACGCCGGGTCGAGGGTCAGGCCGATGTCCCGGGGTGGGCCGAGCCAGAGCCGGTCGCCGGGGCGTACCGCATTGACCAGGGCGCGGGAGACGGAGGCGATGGCGCGGACGTGGAACTCGAGGGTGCCGTCCGGGCGTGGGGCGTTGGCCGGTGAGTACCAGCGCCACCGGCCGGGCCAGCGCTCGGTGCACACGGGCACCGCCTGCCCCGGCCGGAAGGGCAGGCGCCGCCAGGGGCGTACGGTCAGGATGGCGATGCCGTCGACGGGCCGATCGTGGTCGACGACCTCGGCCGGCCACCAGGCCGGGCCGTCTCCGGCCCGCGCCGCGGCGCGGGCGACCGCCGCCGACGCCCGCCGGCTGGCCCGCGCCCAGGCCGCCGCCAACTCCGGCGTCCACTGTGCGTGGCGGGCCACGGTGGCGGTGAGGGCGGCCTCGACACTGAGCTGGTGCGGCACCAACCGGTAGCGGCGGTAGGCCCGGCCGAGCACGGCCAGCAGCGCCCCCCGCCCGGCCGGATCGTCACCGCCGACGGCCAGCCGCCCGAGCGTCGCGAGGAACACGGCCGCCTCCCGCTCCGGCAGCAGCCCCGGGCAACGGTCCTCGACCGCGCACCAGAAGTGGTCGGCAGCCACGCGGGCGTACCGCATCGTGGCGGACCACGACGCGGCGAGAGCGGCGGTCACGAGCCGGCCTCGTCCGCGAAGGCCCGCCGGGCCGCGGCCACCGCGCCGGCCGGCACGTCGAGCGCCCAGAGCACCCCGGCCAGGTAGTCGACCACCCGGCGGTGCTGCGCCTCGGTCAGGCCGAGGCCGCCCCACGCCCCCGCGGCCAGCCGGGCGATGTCGCCGGCCGGGCCGAGCGCCACCGTGAGGGTCAGCGCCAGGTGCCCGGCGAGCCGAGCCCGATCAATCCCGATGAGGTACGGCGCCAGCTCCGCGTCCGCCGCCACCAGCCGCAGCCACCGCGCCACCGCGTCCCGCGCCCCCGCCGGCCCGAGCCATGCTTCCATCGGGTACGCCCCGAGCCCGGTCACGCCCACGGCCAAGCGTCCGGGTCGCCGGCGGCGACAAGCTCGTCGACCCGCGCCTCGGTGACCCCGGCCGCCCGCAGGGTGTCCCGGCCCCAGCGGGTCAGCCGGCACGGATGCGGCACCCGCTCGCTACGGCACAGTGGGCCCGCCGGCCACCGCTCCGGCGCGTGCACCAGCACCGCCCGCACGGCCAGCGCCACGTCCTCGTCGCTGACCGGGGTAAGCACCGGGAAGTCGTCCAGCACCACCGCCATGGATAGCCCTTCCGTCGAGATCGCGAGATGGAGTGGCACCGGGGCGGGCGGGGACGGTGGAGGCGCGATCGGGGGCCACCGGAGCCCAGCACCCGCCCCGGGCCATGCATCCACCCTGGTCAGCTCACCGATCATGCGGTACGACTACGCTCTGCACTTGCGCTGTACCTGCTCGGAAGTACAGCCGCTAAGCTGCTGAACGGCCGATCTTCGGACGATCGGAGGCGAGCGGATGACGACTGTGCAGAAGTGGACCGGCCGGGAGACCCGGGCGCTGCGGCACGCCCTGCGGATGAGCATCCGCGACTTCGCGGAGCACCTCGGCGTCAGCGAACGCACGGTGTCCAAGTGGGAGGCTGGCCGGGACGCGGTACAACCGCGACCGGAACTGCAAGCCGCGCTCGACACTGTGCTCGTACGCGCAGACGGCGAGGTTCATCGGCGGTTCCGCGCGAGCTTGGGACCGGCCGGCCCCGTCGAGATGCCGTACGGCGCAGTCGATGCCGGGGCAGCGGGGATCCACAACGCGGCCGCTGCCCCTGCCACAGGCGTCGAACCCCTTGCAGACGTGACGGCGGTCTACCGCAATCGAGCCGAACTCACTGCGCACCTGCCTGCGGATCGCATCCTGGAGGGTGCCCGCGACGTCCGAGCAATGGGCCTCTCCCTGAACCTGCTGTGCCAGCACTACCCCGACCACCGCTGGCATCAACTCATCGAAGATGGTGCACAAGTCCGGTGCCTGTTTCTAGATCCGGACGGCTCGGCGATCCAAGCGAGGGAACATGATGAGGGCTTTCCGGCAGGTCAGCTCGCGGCGCTGACGAAGCTCAACATCGAGACGATGTTGAGGGTGCGTGACCGGCTGCCCGACAACTTGCACGGCAGCGTCGAGGTGGCCACCTACGATGAGACACTTCGGTTCAACATCCTTCTCGTCGATGACCTCTGCCTTGCCCAGGCCTACCTGCCAGCGAGCCGAGGCGTCGACTCTCCAACCTTCGTCATGCGGCGGCGCGACTCCGCGACGGGGTTGTACTCGGTGTACGGGCAGGTCTTCGACTCGCAGTGGGAGCGGGGTCGACGGCTGTGATCGCATATCGTGACCTGCTGCCGATCGCCCTCGACGCAGTAGAGCGCGCAGCTAACTTCATGCGCCGCCGAACGCCAGTTACCTCGATCAGCAAGGGTGACCGCGACCTCGTCTCGGAGGTCGACTACGCGATTGAGCGAGACCTTCGCTCGTTTCTGCACGACGCGACACCAGACATCGCCTTCCTCGGTGAGGAGGAGGGCATCAGCGGCACCGGCGAGTTGCAATGGACTCTCGATCCGGTTGACGGCACGGTCAATTTCGTTCGCCGTCTTCCCCTGTGTGGTATCTCCCTCGGCCTGCTCCACGGCAGCCATCCGGTCCTCGGCGTCATCGACCTACCCTTCCTCAGCGCCCGATACTGGGCCGCCGAAGGCTATGGCGCGTTTGCGAACGGCCAACCAATAAAGGTGAGCGGCACCGCGAGCCTGAGCGAGGCGGTGGTCGGGATCGGCGACTTCGCCGTCGGCGCGGATGCCGCAAAAAAGAATCGGGAACGTCTGGCACTGATGGCGCGGCTCGCCGAGACGGTGCAGCGCGTGCGGATGAGTGGGTCAGCCGCCGTCGACCTTGTCTGGCTGGCGGAGGGGAAGCTCGACGCCGCCCTCACCCTCTCCAACCATCCATGGGACGTGACAGCCGGGGTAGCCATCGCCCGCGAGGCGGGTGCCATGGTCCTCGACAGCAGCGGAGCGGACTACACCAGCGACGCAATGGCAACCCTCGCGATCACCCCCGGACTGGTCGGTCAGCTGTTGCCGCACATTCGGAGTGCCAAGACGGCAGCAGGAGAGCCTTACGAGTAGGAGCCGCTGGTGCTGGACAACTCGGCGGCGGATGACCGCCCACTCTACAAACGGGACCCCGATGCGTGGCAGGCATACCTCGCGGAGGGCAACGCGAAGCAGGCCCGCAAGCGAGTCGGCGCGGACGTCCTGATCAGGAACGAGCAAGGCCATGCGCTGCTCGTCAACCCTTGGTACAAGCCGGATTGGGACCTTCCTGTTGGCATGGCCGAGGCGAACGAACCTCCCCACCAGGCCGCGGAACGCGAGATCCGCGAGGAGTTCGGCCTTGAGCTGAAGGTCAACAAGCTCCTGGTGGTCGACTGGATACCGACCGCACGGTCCATGACGACAGCCTCATGTTCATCTTTGACGTCGGCACCCTTATCAAACAGCAAAGGAGAGCCGTTCGGCTCAGGGATGATGAGTTGCTGGCCTACAAGTTCTGCCGCCCTGAAGAAGCAGAAGATGTCCTCCGACCCTACGTCTGGAGCCGGCTCGCGCACGCAATCACCGCAGCATTGGACGGGTTTGCCCGATATTTGATGAATGGATCCACGTAAAATTCCGGTTTTCCACAAAACGAATTGCACGGAGGTCGTGCCAACATGACAGGAATTCTTGGCAGGATGCGCAACCAGTTGCGCGGCCGGCGAGGTGTCCGCCTCACAGGCGTTTCCACCCTGTTCGGCGGCGTTCAATGGGACTACACCAAGTCTGAACGGGACCTGCTGCGGCGTCTCGTCGATTTCCTCGAAACCCGCCGCGTCCTGTGGATGCCGTTCAATAGCGAGAACCATCGGCACGTCGTCGAGTCGGTCTTGTTGATGAGGTCCCGGTTGGTCGACGTTCAGGAGCAACTAAGACACGACTCGCCGGCAAAGAATAGAATCCGACTACTGCGCCTTGCATGTGAGCGGTTTTTGACAAGCGCGCAAGGTGCAAGCGACTTGCACTTCTACTCCGACCTGGGAGAACTCCGAGGCGTCTTCGGAGCCTATCTAGATGACCTACTCGGAATATATGGACTCGACGCATCTCCCCAGTTGCGGTGGATCCTCCCCTCGACACCCGCTGAGGAACTGCCCAATGGATTGGTTCGGACGCGCGGTGAAATCGAGAGGAGCATTTACGTGGAGCCCTTGCAGCGACCACGGGACGAGGAGCACGGTTCGGAGGAGTCAACTCTATGAGCGTCGAGTCTCGTTAGACTACCCATGGCAGTCATCGGGGCATTCCCAGCAAGCCCCAGCGCTGTCGCCATTGTTCAATCCATTCGACCTTGATCTTGTGGTGCACCGAGTCAGGATTGACCGGTCGCTTCCCGCCATGTCGCAGCAGGAACGCTTGGTGTCGTTTCGTGATCTCGTCCCGCACCCAGATCGCAGGGGCAACATAAAAGTCGACCGGGTCGGCCCCGAGGTCGACGAACATCCAGTAACGTTCCCGGCTTGCTAGATCGCCACGAGTCGGTGCGCGCCCCTCAGTAACTGACGTCTGCCAGTCCCCTGACGTCTTCGCCGCCACCTTTACGAGGACAGGACCGGCCAAGTCGGACCAACCAGGAGAAGGAGAGACTTCAAGCAGTCTTCCGGTCAACCTGGCGGCGCCTCCTCGTCGTTCGATCTCAACGATGGCACTACGTACGCCAGCTTCATGGACCTCGTGCGTCTTGATCTTCTTCCGCTCCATACCGCATTGTTCAATGCAGCCCGTGCCGCGCAACACCCCGTCCAACCAAGCAAAGGGACTCCCTCCGGCGTTACGGCCCAAGTCGCGGGTGCTACTGACCTCCGGCAGCGAAGGCGTCGTAACGGTCGAGGATGAGGCGCTTGGTGCGGTACTCGCCGTGGGCGGCCTGGTCCTTCTGGCGGACGACCTTGAAGGTGTCCATGATGTAGGCCACGTCGTCTCGGTCGATCCCGTACAGGTGGAAGTACGCCGCGTCGAGTTCGGCACGGAGAAACTCTCGGTGGGCTGGGTCCCAGGGGAACGGCGGGCCGTCGTTGCCAAGGTCTCGGGCGTACGGCGCAAGGTCATCGGCCGTGTAGGTCAGCTCCAGCACACGCGACCTAACCCAAGCATCCAGTGCTCCACCCTTCGGGTCCCACGGCACCGGTTGGTCGTAACGCTCGGGCGGCAGCACCGGCAGCTGCTTTAGCAGATGATAGGTTAGGTTGGTTCCGCTCATTTTCTGGCGCAACAAATAGTCGAGGACAAAAGAGGATAGGGTTGCGAGAAGGAGCGCCTCTCGCGACTTCTCCTGACAGACGATGGCGTAGCCGGAGTTGGCGAAAGCAACACGAGGAATTGCGCCCAAAATCAAGGTACGCTCGTCAGTGGCACGGGCTATCTTACGACAAGCGAGAAATCCCGGAGCGTCAGCCCATCGACCCAGACGCGCTCCTAGCTCCCGATCGTGCAACCAGTAATTCGGCAACGCAAGAACGCTGGGGTCATTCTTCTGAGAGAGATCGAGTCGCGGCAGGGTTCCCATGTTTCGCTGGGCCGCAGTCTGGCCCGAATAGGTCCCCCATCGATGGTCAAACATGTGCACCATCTTGGCTTCGTAAAGAGGAAGCATCCGCTCGCCGCCACGGAGGAAGACATTCCCGTCGAGCTGCCAGCCCGCATCCGACAGCTCATCCGCCGTCCGGAAGAGGCCAGAGTCGTTCGCCATGTGGAACATGGCTATAAAGGACAGGCCCCAAGGGTTGGACTCCTGCGCACTCTCGCGCCACAGCACTGGGACTCGACGATAGACGCCAAGGGTGATCTCGGCGTCGCGCCGTGACAGGAACACCGGGCAGGTTCCCGTGTTCGGGTTTACCAGAGTGATCTCGTTCGGCGTCAGAGAGTAGGTCCGCGCCGGAATCTGGTTCGCCTGGCGGACCCGGAACACCAGCAATACCCGCTCGGCTATCCGTTGTCGTCCGCTCATCGATAGCAGCGCAAAGCGGAACGAGTGATGCACGTTCGGGAAGACCCTGTCCTCGTTCTCGAAGTCGTACAGCGACACCAGGCTCTTGGTAACCACCAGGTCCTTGAAGAAGTCCTGAGTGGTGGCGTCGGTGGCGATGCCAGTGGGCACGATGATGCCGAGCTGCCCGCCCGGGTGCAGCACAACCCGGGCCGTCTCCGTGAACACGGAGTACGTGTTGATGTCGCCCTTGCCTGTCAACGGGTAGCGGCCGGACGACCGCAGCAGGTGGCTGAATCCGTCCGCCTCGTGCAGGGCGGCGATCCACTCGGCGTACAGCATCTGCTTGGCCGGCTCGTCGCTCTCGGCCAGCGCAGCGATGGCCTTCTTGCGGGCGGCGGCGTTCTTCGCTCCGGCGATCTCCGGGTCGCGGGATGCGAAGAACTCCTGCTCCTGGAGCTTGACCCGTTCCCAGGGCGGGTTGCCGAGGACGCAGGAGAAGCCGCCCTGCCAACCCGTCGCCTCGTCCACCGGGCCGTACTCGGGCACTGGGAAGATGTGCGGGAACTCGATGTGCCAGTGGAAGAAGCGGTACTGCCGGGTCAGCTCATCCACCATCGACTCGACCCGGTGCATCTCCAGCGAAGCTTCGCCCTTGTCAAGGCGTTCCAGGACGGCCTGAGTGATCGCGCCATGACGGCTCGCCTCGGTTTTCGGCTGGACGAAGGCGGCGCACCACGCGTCAGCGACGAGCTTGGCGTGCCGGCGATCGTCCTCTACCGCCCGCGCCCGCTTGGCCTGCACATGCACGTCGGCGAGCGAGCGCGGCTCCGCGTACACGATCTGCTTGACCTCTGCGGCGAGCGAGCTGTTGCCGACCTGGATGCCCGCAGAGCCGAAGAGGTCGCCCTGTCCGGACGACTCGGCCGCGTTCTGCTTCTTGAGCGCGCTGGCGACTCGCCTGTCGTCGCCGGTGAGGGCGGTGAAGGCGGCGTCCGGGATGCCCTCCTTCAAGAGGCGCGGGGTGACGCCGAGCAGGGAGTTGCCGACGCGGATGTTGGCGTCGAGGTAGCCGAGCGGCCGGCCCGGCTCCATGGCCTCCAGCCAGAGCGACACCTTGGCTAGTTCGGCGGCCATCTCGTTGACGTCCACGCCGTAGATGCAGCGAGCGACCACCCGGCGCATCGCCGAGCGGACCGCGGCCGGCGCGGGCTCCAGCTCGTCGGTCTCCTCGGCGGCCACCCGCTTGGCGATCCGGCGGGCCGCCGCGATCAGGAAGTGCCCCGACCCACAGGCGGGGTCGCAGACGGTCAGGTCGAGCAGCGCCTTGATCCGCTCGTCCGGGGTGGGCAGCGCGGTGGCCTCGTCCAGCAGCGGGTCGAGTGCCGAGTCGAGCAGGCACTCCACGAGGGAAGACGGGGTGTAGTAGGAGCCGGTGGTCTTGCGCTCGTTGCCGGCCAGCCGCTCGGCGTGGAAGCGACGGGCCGGGGCGTCCCAGCGGGGGCGCAGCTCCAGCAGCGACTCGTAGACGCTGCCCAGCTCCTCGGCACCCAGGTGCTGGAAGTCGACGCGCTGCCGGCCGGCGCCCTTGCGCGCGGGCAGCACCGCCAGGGCCTCCACCGCGCGCAGTAGCGCCGTGTTACTCAGGCTGGCCTCGGCGATCGGGACGTCCAGCGCGCCGGGCTCGTAGAGGCCGCCGATGCCGGGCAGGCCCAGGGTCGGGTTGCCGGACTCCTTACCGAGGATCTCGAAGACCAGCCGCACCGATTCCCACAGGTCGCCGTGGCCGGAGTGCCGGCGGCGCAGCGCCAGCTCCCGCAGCCGGCGGGCGGAGAAGTAGGTGTCGTAGCGCCGCCGCGCCTCGGGGGCCGCAGCCGGGTCGAGCAGCGCGTCCCGGTCCTCGGCGACGAACCAGAACAGCAGCCGGTAGACCAGGCGCAGCAGGGAGCGCTTGTAGTCCTCCAGCGACAGGCTGACCTCGATCCGCTCCCGCAGCGCGGCGTTGTCCGGGTGGTCGAGGAAGCCGGTGCCGAGGATCTCCAGCGCCGCCTCCACCCCGTCGCGGAGCTGCTCCAGGGCCCGCTCGCCCTGCTTGGCTCCCTCCGTACGCCAGGCTTCCAGCAGGCAGGACGACGGCCCGGTCGCCGCGTCGCGGTCCGCGAGCCGGGTGGCGTGCGCCACCCGGTAGAGCAGCACGAAGTCGGGGAAAAGGTCGCCCTCGAAGATCGCCTCCAGGTCGAATTCGAGGTACGCGGTGCCGACCAGGCTGGTCGAGTCGCGCAGTAGCCGAAGCCGCTGCCCGTTGGCGACGATCCCCCACAGGTGCTTGTCGGAGCGGTTGAGCAGTTGCTGCATCAGCGAGTGCGGGGCGGCGGCGGCCGCGCCGCGCATCCCCGGCGTCCGCCGGTCCAGGTCCGTGCCCCAGCCGAGCAGATGCACCGGTACGGCCCCGAAACGGTGGCTGACCGGGAACGCCTTCTCGTCCACGGTGATGCCGCCGGCCAGCGCCTCGATGCCGTCGTAGCCCAGCTCGCGCAGCAGGATCAGCAGCCAACGCTCGCGGGTCAGCCGGGCCGGCGCGCTGTCGCCGGCCCGCTCCCGCTGGCGCTTGAAGTCCCGCCACACCTCCTGCAGGTAGGCGTAGGAGCGGTTGGCGTAGCGGCGCACCGACTCGCCGGACTGGAGCCCATAGCTGGCGGCGTCGGCGCCGGGCAGCTGGGCGGCGCCGTCGCCAATCCGCTGCACGAGGCCGGCGGGGAGCAGCCCGCCCTCGACCCGGACGGCGGGGTAGGTCACGGCGGTCATGCGGTGGCCTCCGGGAGGTAGATGTAGATGCCGAGCACGTCGGCAGGCTTCTGTGCGCTGACGCTGATCTGCCGGCGGACCCGCTGGCCGGCCGCCTCCCGCACCCGGATGTGCGAGGTGCGCAGCGCCTCGGCGAGGTCGTCGGCGGTGGTGTTCAAATGCGGGACGATCTCGTCGAGCTTGCCGATCACCCGTTCCAGCAACGGGGTGGCGGCCTCGGGCAGCACGTTGCCGGTCGGGGTGGCCGACAGCAGCGCGGCAACCTCCTCATCCGGCAGCCACTCTGCGGCGGTCGGCGCGCCCCGGAAGGCCAGCACGCGGGCCTCCTCGGCGACCATGCGGCGCGGCTCGACGTCCGCCCCCCGGGTGGGCAGGGTGAGGTGCAGCCGGAATCGGACCAGCAGCAGCGTCGTCCGCTTGCTCACCGCCGAGGTGCGCATCACGCCGGCCCGGCGGGCGGGGCGCTGGTCGGCCGGCACGGTCCGGTCCAGCGCGCTCTCCAGGAGGTAGCGGGCCAGCGCGGCGACGTACGGGTCGGTGCGGTCCAGATGGGCGGCGCGGGCGGGGGTGGGCAGCTCCCGGCGCAGGGCGAGGGTGGCCGGGTACCCGGCCGGGAAGGCGTCCCGCAGCGCGAGCGGTAGGCCCGCGATGGTCGCGTCGAAGCCGTCGCCGTTCGCGACGACGTCAGCGCCGAGCGCGGCGAAGCCGGCCCGGGCGAACTCGGCGACCTCGTCCGGCGCGCCGAGGCTGGCCCGGATCTCGGCCAGCTCCGCGGCCACCTCGGCCGGCTGGATGCCTCGCTGGGCGTACTTGGTGCGGGACTCCTTCTCCTTCAGCGCGGCGCTGTCCCACTCCTTGTGCAGCTCCTCGCGGTACTCCATGCCCAGGCCGTCGATGGTCAGCTGCTCCGGCGCGTCCGGCGCGATGAGCAGCTCCTGCGCGATGGTCTGCAACACGTCGTCGCTGCGGTCCGGCACCGGCACGGATACGCCGAGCGCCTTGCGGATCTGCTCGTGCTTGCGCAGCAGGACCTTCAGCACGATCTCGTCGATCCGGTTGTCCGTGCCGTAGATCATCACGGCGCGGACCTTTTGAGCGCGCTGGCCGAACCGGTCGACGCGGCCCTCCCGCTGCTCGTGCCGGGTCGGGTTCCAGGCCAGGTCGTAGTGCACCACCGCCTGGAAGTGCTCCTGGAGGTTGACGCCCTCCGAGAGGCAGTCGGTCGCGACCAGGACGGGCCGGCGCTTCGGGTCGGCGGTCAGCTCCCTGATCCGATCGGTGCGCTCCTCGGGGGGCAGCGCACCGGTCACGCAGCCGACGGCGAAGTTCTTGCCGAGCGCCGCGGTCAGGCGGTCGGCCACGTACTCGGCGGTGTCGATGTAGCGGCAGAAGACGACCGGGTTGAACCCGTCGCCGAGCAGCGCCTTGACCTCCTTGACCAGCAGGTCCAGCTTGTTGTCGCCCTTGGCAGCGAGCGCCTCGGCGCGGCGGGCGAAGGCGAGCAGCCTGCGCCGCTCCGGGCTGCCCGAGTCCGCCTCGGTCTCGGCACCCGGCACCAGGTCCACCGACTCCTGGGTCTCGTCGTCCGGCAGGTCCAGCACGGCGGCCCGACCCAGCGCGTCGGCCTCGTCGGCGTCGGTGGCGTCGGCGTTCGCCGCTCGGGTTCGCAGCGTGGCGGCGGCGGCCTGGGGCGAGGAGGCCATCGCCCGCAGGAGTGCCAACGCCGACCAGTAACGCACCCGCTGGCGTACCTGACCGCCGATCGGGTCCCGCACGGTCTGCCGGGCGTAGGCGACCACGTCGTCGAAGAGGCTGCGGTAGTCGCCGGTCAGCCGGTAGGCGCGCTCGGTCGACTCCCGGTCCTCGGGGAACGGGGTGTCCTCCAGGAAGCGGCGGATGTCCACCCGGCGGCGCTGCACGAAGTGCCGGGCCAGCAGCTCCCGGCCCTCGACCCGGTCCAGGTCGACGGTCTCCAGCCGCGGATCGAGCAGTCCGACGAGGTTGCGGAAGCCGGCGTCCTTGCCGCTGTGCGGGGTGGCGGTGACCAGGATCAGGTGCCGGTCGGCACGGGCCGAGAGCTTGCGGACCAGCTCGTGGCGGAGCATCCGCGACCGTCCGCCGGAGTTGCTGTCGTCCAGCACGCAGGAGTGCGCCTCGTCGACGATGACCAGGTCCGGGGCGCCGCGCAGGAACTGGTCGCGCAGCTCCGGTCGCTTGATGTAGTCGGTGGAGACCACCACGTGCCGGTACCGGTCGAAGATGGACTGCGCGCCGACCAGGTCGCGCTCCAGCCGGCGTACGGTGCCGGGGAGCACCAGCTCGGCGGCGATGCCGAACTTCTCCGCCAGCTCCCGCTGCCACTGCTCGGCCAGCGCCGGACTGCACAGCACCGCCAACCCATTTGCGTCGCCCTGGGACAGCAGCTCGGCGGCGATCAGCCCGGACTCGACGGTCTTGCCGATGCCCACGTCGTCGGCGATCAGCAGCCGGACGATGTCCTGCCGCAGCGCCATCAGCAGCGGTACGAGCTGGTAGGGCCGGGGCTCGACGGCCAGGCCGCCGAGGGAACGGAACGGCCCCCCGGTGGACCGGAAGCCGATCCGCAGCGCGGTGCGCAGCAGGGCCGCACGGCTGGCGTTGCCGGCATCCGTGGGATCGGGGTAGGCGAAGGTGGCCTCGCTGACCGGTTCCAGGTCGGTCAACACGGCGGCCCGCTCGTCGTCCGCGCCGCCGAGCGGGCGCAGCACCAGCAGGCCCGGTTCCGACTCTGGCAGCACCACCCACTCCCGGCCCCGCGCCTTGACCAGCGTGCCCGGCTCGAACCGCTCTGCGGTCACCGTCATCAGTTGCTCCCCGTCATGTGCTGCCCGAACACGCTCGGGTACCGGTCCACGGCCTGCTGCCACTCACCCGCCGTCACGCGGATCGGCGTCCATCCGACGTCATAGAGGCTGTCCTCGGCGTCGCCGTCCCGGCCCTCGCCGTAGGGCTCGCCAGGTACGTCGACGAACACTGCCGCCTTGTCCTCCCGATAGACGAGGTCCGCCATCGCCTCGCCTACCCTCTCGTGCCCGCCATCCGGCGTCCGATAGCTCGCCTGCTTCAGCCAGGTCACGAACTCGGCCGCCGGCCCGGTGACGTCGAGGCCGTCCGTGACCGGGGCGGCACCGCCGGTCTGCGTGGTCCGCGCCCCTGCCAGCTCGAGCAGCAGTTCCACGATCAGGTGTCGGTCGATCAGCTTGTGGAAGGGCTGGTTGGAGTACGACAGCAGGCAGTCGTAGCAGCCCTGGACGCACCGGTCGTCGCCGTCTACCACGTCCTGCGGTGCCTCCTCGCCCGTCTCCGGGTCGAAGTGCGCGATCCGCAACGCCTCAGCCGCCACCCGGCTGATCGCCTCAGGTTCCTCGACGAGGCGGCGCAGCACGCCGGCACCACCCTCGGCGCTCTCGATGAAAAGCATCCGGCCCTGCTCGTCGAGGTCGGGCAGGAGTTCCCCAGTGAGTTCCGAATCCTCAAGTTGGAAGGTCGCCTCGATACCACGTTCCAAGGCGTAGAGCAGCGACACCGCCTGCTCGTGCCTGGCTTTACGTGCCAGCCGCAGCACCAGGATGTTGCGCCGGTCCTCGACGTATGGGATCACCCGCTGCTTCCGCTTGACCTCGTCGGCAGCGCCAAGGTCCTCCTCGTCGCTCGTCTTCTCGCCCGCCTTCGACTCCGAGAGCCACTCCCCGCTGCTGGTGTCCAGCCAGAAGCCGCGCTTCTTCTGGTCCTTGCGCCGAATGAGTCCCAGGTTGGCCCGCCGGACCGTGGCCGCATCGCCGTAGACCAGGGTCGCGACCGCCGGTGCCTCCTCCGGCGCCACCGTCGCGGTCAGCTTGCCCGGCCGCCCGCCGTGGTGATGGAAGCGGTACGACGTCTCGATCTGGAAGCCGGAGCGGCGCCGCTCCTCCTCGTCCGACGAGATCCGCTCCCGCCGCTGGGTGCGCACCGTGTACAGGCGCAGCAGGTTTTCGTCAGGCAGGCCGAGCTGCTCACCGCAGCTGTCGCAGACGTCGATCCCCGCGACGTCGTCATGCAGGTGCCCACAGGCGCGGCAGCGTCGGACGGAGCTGGTGAGCAGGCTGTCCTTGCCCGGCTCCGCAGCCTGCTGCAACTGCACGCTGCGCACCATGTAGCGGGCGCCCTCGTGATAGATCAGTGCACCCGGGCCGAACTCGCTGATCCCGATGAACCGCGGCCGGTGGATGTAGTCCCCCTGCCGCTGGCCGTTCAGCCCGGGGATATAGGCGGCAAGCGGTAGCCGAGGGAAGGAGTAGCCGGGCAGGAAGCCCTCCGAGGCTAGGTAGCGGTAGGTGTAGAAGTCGGTCTGCGGCTCGTCGGAGTCCTCGTTGCGCAGCAGGTCGAGCTGCACCCGGGCGTCGTTGGCCCGGCGGTGCGCCTCTTCCCTGGCCTTGTGCGAGACGTTCGTGTCGACCGCCCGGCGGCCCTGCACCTCATACTCTCGGAATGCCGCGCGGTAGAGCTTGCGCCACCGTTCCAGGGCGTCCTCGAAGCTGCGTGGTGCCCGCTCGATGACGTCGGCCACCCAGGTGGGGCGCCACCAGGGCGCGTTGGGCAGTTCCCGGGTGAGGTCGCCGGCGAGCGCCGCCTCGGCACGGGCGAGGGCCCGTCGCCGGGCCTTCGGGTCTTCGATCGACTTCTTGATCCGGGGCAGCAGGTCCAGGGACGGGTTCTCCCCGCCGGTCTCCATCACCGCCGCCAGCGAGCTGGGCAGCTCCTCCCCCGTCTCGGCCAGCCAGATCGCCTGCAGGTGCGAGCGCACCAGGTCCTCGTTGGCCAGGTCGAGGCGGGGCGGCTGTACCGCGCCACCGACCATGAGCGTGGGCCGCTTGAAGTAGTACTGGTCGTGCGCGCTGCCCGTCGAGCAGTAGGTGACCACGAGAGCCGGCTGCCCGGAACGGCCGGCCCGGCCGGCGCGCTGGGCGTAGTTGGCCGGGGTCGGCGGGACGTTTCGCAGCGCCACCGCGTTCAGCGCGTTGATATCGACGCCGAGTTCCATCGTCGGCGAGCAGAACAGCAGCGGCAGGTCCCCCTCGCGGAACTCCCGCTCCCGTTCCTGGCGGACGTCCGGCGTCACCTGGGCGGTGTGCTCCTTGGCCTGCAGGCCCGCGAGCAGGTGCGAGGTGTCGCGGTAGAGGTCGCGGAAGAAGGTGTTGACCCGGGCGCCGACCTCGCCGGAAAGCTGCTTGCGGACCCGGTCTTCCGCGCCCGCCTTGCCGTCACCGGCCCGCCAGAGCAACGCGTCCGAGCGGAGCCGGTAACCACCGATGAGGTCTTCGCCCTCGCCTGGCACGGCCTGGATCACCAGGCCCGCCTCGGTGAGCACCGCCAGCAGATCCCGGATCATGTCCTGCGCGTCGGCGATCCCGCACGGCTGACCGGGCCGGTCGTACTGCCGCTTGAGGTACTTGCCCAGAGCGCCCCGGCCGGACAGGTGTAGGTAGGAGCGGGGGCGCCCCTTGCCACTCGGCTTGGGGAAAGCGATAGCCGCCACGGTGGCCCGCTCTCGCACACCGAGGGCCCAGGGCTCGGCGAGGTGCTGCGCCGACAGCCGGCGGATCTCGTCGAACCCGTCCTCGGTCAGGCAGCGCACGTCGATGGCGAGGTTGCGGCGCATCTCGTCGAGCAGCGTCGCGGCGATCTCGTACCGGTGCTCCGGGTTGTCGTCGCGCAGCAGATGGTGGCTGCGCTCCCAGATCTCCTGGTCGGCGGCCACCTCGTCCAGGTAGCGGTAGTCGACGCGCAGCAGACCGGTCTGCTCGAGGTTCGGCATGGTCACTCGCCAGCCGCGCTCGAGGTCGAGGTAGAGCCGGTAGTTGACCACCTCGCGCAGCGCTCGCCAGATTTCCTCCTTGCCGTAGCGGACCTCCGGCCGGCGGGCGAACTCGGTCAGCTGCAACCCCAGCGCCTCGGTGACCCGCTGGGCGACCCGCTCGTGGGTGAGACCGTCCGGTTCCTTCTCCGCCGCCCGGTAGAGCGCGCCGCGAAGCTGCACGACCTGGACAAAGTCGTTGAAGTGCCCGGCCTGAAGCGACGCGTCCTGCCGGTTGTCGACAAACGAGAGCAGCTTCCGGGCCGGCTTGTCGAGCATCGGTTCGGCGCGCAGCGCCCGCACGACGCTGGCCCCGATCACCGAGAGAGCTGAGCTACGACCTTCGGTCGAGAGCTTGGCGAGCTGGGCAAAGTCCCTGCCCCGTTGGCGCTCGTAGGAGACACGGCAGCGCAGGCAGAACCGGAAGGGCGCCGCGACCCAGGCGGCGGTGACGCCCTTGCCCGGCTCCACCTCGAAGCCCTCGGCGTCGACATGCACGACCTCGGGCAGGTACTTGAGCTTGTCCTCGGCCGGAACCGTGCTTCCGTCGTCGGCCAGCACGGTCCACGAGTACGGCAGCCGGCCGTCCTGCACGGCGATCTCCAGGCTCGCCGGCCACGGTTGATCGTCGCTGAGATAGAGGTAGCCACCGTCCTCGGCGGTGTCCAAGTCCTGCCGCGCCTCGAAGCCGTTCACCGACCGGCGGACGGTCAGGTACTCCTGGCCGCACTCCCGGCAGAAGGCCAACGGCACGAGGATTTTTCGCTCGGTCGGGCCGCTGTCCGGCGAGACGGTCTGGTAGCGGCTGGTGATGTGCCGCTCGGCCGGCGACTCGATGGTGACGTAGACGTTGTCGCCCTTGGAGAGGAACTGGTGCAGCCGGAAGGCGAAGACCGGTCGGCCGGTCTCCGGGTCATTGATCTGCGCACCGGCCTGCAGCACCGCCTGAATCGCGGCCTGGCAGTCGTCGACGGACTCATGCGTGATTTGAGCCAGGTTGTCGGCGGCCCCGGGAACCGTGAGCGGGACCTGCTTGCGCACCAACCGGCCGGTGCCCTCCTCCGGCTCGACCCCGAACGCGCTTTCCACCCAGTGGGCCAGGGGGTCCTGCCGGAAATCGCCAAGTTCCGGCGCGTGCCCATCTCGTCGCCAATGTCGTACCCGCTCCGCGAGCGCACCGACGCCGGCACCGCTGCCCGTCGTGGCCCGCCGCAGGGACTCGCCGATGACATGCTGAGCCTGGACGGGCTGCCCGAACAGCCGGGTCGCCACGGTGGCGACCGCGGCTCGCTGATGGGCCGCGTCACCTTCGGTCGTCATGGTGGCCGACGTGCCGATGCACTGCAGGTCCGGCGCGGCGCAGGCGTCCTTCGTCCGGCGCACGAGGAACGCAACGTCTGCTCCCTGCCGCCCCCGGTAGGTGTGCAGCTCGTCGAGGACCAGGAACCACAATCCGTGCGCCGCCCTGATCAGCCGGTCCCGCTCCCGTTGCCGGGTCAGCACCAGTTCGAGCATCACGTAGTTGGTGAGGAGGATGTCCGGCGGATCCTTGAGGATCCGGCGCTTGGCCTCGGCGTTCTCCTGACCGGTGTAGCGGTCGAAGCTGACGAGTGGCTTGCCGTCGGGGAAGCCCCAGCAGAGGAACTTCTCCAGCTCGTGCAGCTGGCTGTTGGCCAGCGCGTTCATCGGGTAGACGATGATTGCCTTGACGCCCGGCTGGTACGTCCCGTCCGCCTTGGCGCGCAGCACCCGGTCCACGATCGGCACGATGTAGGACAGGCTCTTACCCGAGCCGGTGCCCGTGGTCAGCACGTAGCTGTGGCCGGCACGGGCGGTCGTGATGGCCTCCCGCTGGTGCTGATGTAGGCGCAGCGCTTGGCTGCCCGGGTCGTCCTGGTGCTTCTTGATCCGGAAGATCCGCTCGCTGTCCGGGTGCAGCAGGCCCTCGGCAACCAAGCCGTCGACCGTACCGCCGGAGGCGAAGTTCGGGTTCAGCGACACATGGGGCGCCGGCCACTGGTAGCCGGAGGCGGTGCGGCCCCAGACGTGTTTCCTGATCTGCGGATCACGGGGGTCGACGAAGCTCGACGTGAACTCCCGGTAGTCCCCGATGAGTCGATCACGAACATCGAAGACATCCATATGTACTCCTCGCGGCCCCCACCGTTGCAGGCCTGATTCAACCATTTCCGCCCTGCAACTGTGAGCCCCCGGTGGCGGCTCAGCCCTTACCCTGACCAGAGCGGGAGCGACGGCACGCCGTCCAGCCACCAGTCAACCGTCCGACTACCGGACAGACTGTCGGAAACCCGACTTGGTGTCGACCCACGTCGTCTCGGCGACCGGACGGCGAGCCGTTCGCCTCAGTCGGCCTGGGCGGCCAGTTCGCGGGCCCGGTCGCGGGCCGCTTCGAGGGCCGCCAGCATGGCCGCGCGGACGCCGTGGTTCTCCAGCTCCCGGATGGCGGAGATGGTCGTGCCGGCCGGCGAGGTGACCGCCTCGCGGAGCTTCACCGGGTGCTCGCCGGAGTCGCGCAGCATCACGGCCGAGCCGATGGCGGTCTGCACGATCAGCTCGTGCGCCACCTGGCGCGGCAGGCCGAGCAGGATGCCCGCGTCGATCATGGCCTCGACGAGCAGGTAGAAGTAGGCCGGGCCGGAGCCGGAGAGCGCGGTCACCGCGTCCTGCTGGGACTCGGGCACCCGGAGGGTGGCGCCGAGCGGCTTGAACATCTCCTCGGCCAGCGCCAGGTGCGCGCCGGTGGCGTGCGCGCCGGGCGAGATCGCGCTCATCGCCTCGTCGACCAGGGCCGGAGTGTTGGTCATGACCCGGACCACCGGGGTGCCCTCGGGCAGCCGGCGGTTGAAGAAGGCGGTGGGCAGGCCGGCGCAGAGTGAGATGACCAGCTTGTCGGCGGGCACCTTGGGGCCGATCTCGTCCAGCAGCGCGGCCGCGTCCTGCGGCTTCACCGAGACGGCGAGCACCTCCGCCTCGTCCACCGCGGTGAGGTTGTCCACCACCCGGACGCCGTACCGGGCGGTCAGTTCCTCGGCGCGGGCGGGCCGCCGGGCGGTGGCGAGCAGCCGCTCGACCGGCCAGCCGGAGCGGAGCAGCCCGGAGAGCATGAGCTCGCCGATCTTGCCCGCGCCGATCACCGCGACCGTGTGCACCTCGGGTGCCATGAGCCGTACCCCTCTCCGTGGAGGTGCGGCGCGGCGGGTCCGTGGAAGGACCCCCCCCCCCCCCCCCCCTCGGGCAGCTGCCGCAGAAAAACCCCGGCCCCGCGGACCCCCCCCCCGGCGCCGGCTTCCGCCCCCCGGGGGGCCCCGGGGGGGGGGGGCGGGCGGAGTTCCCGGTTTTCATGGGGGCCCACC